>NZ_JBNPWZ010000002.1:159443-201693 GCF_050433565.1 Ornithinibacillus bavariensis | reverse complement strand
TGTTTAGAACCCCTCTATGTTTCATTTCACCCAAAAGTTAACCTTGAAATGACACTTAGAGCACTCCTATGTTTCATTTCGTCTCCTAGTCAGCCTCGAAATGATGTTTAGAACACTTCTATACTTCACTCCACCCCAAAACCAGCCCACTAAACCATACAAAAGTCATCCCTCAACTGATTGCACAATAAATTGAAGGGGGAACAGGAAATTAATCCATTGTTCCAATTGGCTTATTGTATTTGACGAAAAATGTTAATACGAGTCCGATTGCAGCAAAAACACCGGCTAGGGCAAATGCCATATTTACTCCATGTATCATTCCACTTAAACCTTCAGATGGTATGGCTGTTGAAGTCATTACTGTGACAAGCATTGCTGTACCAATTGCACCTGCCACCTGTCGTAAAGTATTATTCATTGCCGTACCATGTGGAAGCATTTCTCGTGATAATTGATTTAACCCAGCTGTAGTCACTGGCATCATAACCATCGATATACCAAACATTCGAAACGCATTTACTGTTGCAATATACGTAAAAGTGGTTTCAGGAGAAAACGTAACGAACATAAATGTAGTTACTGTCACAATAATCAACCCGATTAACGATAACCATCTCGCTCCATACTTATCAAACAAACGTCCTGTTATTGGGTTCATTAACCCCATAATAATTGCACCTGGGAGTAAAGCCATTCCAGACTTCATAGGAGAAAAACCAAGCATATCCTGCATTAATAAAGGAAGAATAACAGCTCCACCAATCATGGCTAAAAATACGGTCATTCCTAGCACGGTAGTTAACGTGAATACAGCGTTTTTGAATATCCGAAACTCCAATATTGGATGTTGTAGTTTTAATTGTCTTACTATAAACCAAAGTAAACCAAGCGCGCCAATAATTAAGCTGCCAAACACCTGTATACTTGTCCAGCCTACACTTCCAGCAATACTAAATCCATATAACAGCCCGCCAAATCCAATAGTTGATAAGGCAATTGACACTAGATCAACCTTTGGAAACGTACGCTTTGTAACATTAACTAAGACAAAATACGCGACAATAATATCTAGTAATGCAATCGGGAAGACAATATAGAATAGACTTCTCCATGGATAATGCTCGATAATATAGCCTGATAATGTCGGTCCTATTGCCGGTGCAAATGAAATAATTAAACCAAATAACCCCATCGCTGCGCCTCTTTTTTCTATTGGAAATATTAGAAACATAATCGTTTGCATTAATGGCATTATAATACCCGCACCACTTGCCTGTAACACCCTTCCTAATAGTAAAGAATAAAATTCAGGTGCAATTGCACAAATTAATGTTCCGATAGCGAACAATCCCATTGCTGTAAGAAATAGTCCCCTCGTAGTGAACCTTTCAATCAAGAACGCCGTAATCGGGATCATAATTCCGTTTACAAGCATAAAAATCGATTGTAGCCATTGGACTGTATTATCATCAATACCGAAGTCATGCTTAATGACAGGTAATGCAGTAGCTAAAAGGGTCTGATTTAAAATTGCTACAAAAGCACCTGATAAAAGTACAATGATTAGAGGAACCTTCTTAATATTTTCACCTGTTGTTACACGATTATTTCTTCTAACCATCTTGCTTCCTTCTTTCTCTTTTTTCTCATTCTTATTGATGCCACAACAACACATTTTTATGTTACTTTGAGAAATCTAGGTTCGGTTAAAAACTTAACGCTCGCATAAATTTTATGCGAGCGTCGATTTACAATATTATGGAAAGTGGTATCTGTGCCCGGTCTTATCGTACTCTATCCGATATCTAAATAGAGGAATATCGTAAATAATCCAAAAAATGGAACAAGCTCTCATTATAGAAAAGATACTTTGAGCTACATAATATAAAGTGATTTTTATCCTCGTATCACCTATAATTTAGGGAGAAGGAGGACTTACTAACCTATGTGCTTAATACTTTTTCAATTACAAGACCATCCAACATATAAACTAATTCTCGCTGCAAACCGCGATGAGGCATATGATCGTCCTACTAAGGAGGCTAGCTTCTGGGAAGACAAGCCTACTATTTTAGCTGGCAGGGATTTATTACAAATGGGGACCTGGTTAGGAATAACAACGGAAGGTAGATTTGCTGCGTTAACAAATTATCGTCATCCAGACCATATGAAATCAGGGAAATTCTCGCGTGGTGAAATAACAACGAACTACCTAGCAGGGAATGAATCCTCTAGACAATATTTAGAAAAACTTAGTCAAGCTAAAGGGAATTATGTGGGCTTCAATCTTCTTGTTGGAAATGCTGATGGCCTAGTGTATTATAATAATATAGAAGATAAGATAACAAAAATTTCACCAGGAACTCATGGATTAAGCAATCATTTTCTTGATACACCCTGGCCAAAGGTAGAAAAGGGAAGAGCAAAGCTGAGAGAGTATGTTAACCAAACAAATCAGGTGAGCCATGAGGAGTTATTTCAAATTCTGGCAGATTCAGATGAAGCACAAGAAGAACTTTTGCCTGATACTGGAATTGGATTAGAATTAGAAAAAAAACTTTCCCCATTGTTCATCAAGATGCCTGATTATGGGACCCGATGTTCTACCGTTTTAACGATTAATAATTCCAATCATGTAGCCTTCACCGAAAGAACATACATTTCTGGTGTTTTCCATAATGAAAAAAAATATAACTTTCAAGTATAAAGTGGAAACAAGGACTATATCCAAACAATTATAAAAAGATAGGGGGAAATTGGAGTGAGATTTATATTGGAACTAGCGCGAATTATATTGATTTTTGGTTTACTAGGGGCTATTTTTAGTTCTGTTTTAAAATATGTTTATCAATCGTTCGGCGTAATTCAATATGAATGGCTAGGGTATATTGCTATATTACTACTTTTGTTTGTAGCTTATCGGAATAAATGGCAATTTTCCGGTTGGTACAAGGGGAAAGGAAGAGAAAAGCTACCCCAATCAATCACTAATTTGCTAGTCTCTTTCTCTGTAGCGTTATTAATAGTACCTTCCGTCTTTTCTTACATTTTATAAAGTTATTGGAGTTATTCTCCCATTTATATCAGAAAAGTCTAAATAGGAGACCCTAAGCAATAGGGTTTCCTATTATTCTATACTCATAATATCCCACGCAGTAATCATACCTAATAATTTCCCATCTGCTTCACCATTATCCGTGATTAGTAATGCGTCCATGCGATTTCCTTTACTAATCTCATCTTTAAATAACTCCACTGCCGTGTAAACAGAAGTATCCTTATCTATAAATTGATGATTCGTCTCCTTTTCATATGGTAAAATTTCTTCTATTAGCACATCCCTGATAGAGGTTTCTTTATTCATTGATAACCATTTCGTTATACCGCTCCCTGTTACGAGCCCTTTGAATTCCTGAGCATCATAAATTGGAAATTTAGAATACCCCTTCTCTCGAATAACGTGCAGCAACTCCGAAAGTGCCTTATTGCTTTGAAAGATATGTACCCTTCTCTCAAAAATAGGAATAACAAGTCGCGGCTGTGTAAATTCTTTTTCAATCTTCTCAATACTCTCCACAACGGAATCATGGGGTTCAGCAATTACTTGAATGGTATCCAAGCGATTATGTACAATCGCATTTCGTAGCTCAGCAAATTCAAGTAAATCATCCTTATATCTGCGTACAATAGCATTATATCTTGTTAAAATTCGTACCGCTTTAGAAAATCCAATCCCTTTACTGCTTTGTAATTCCCCATCCATTGCTTTATCAATTCGATTAAATGCGGTAATAAATCGTTCTGAATTCTCTGCCATGAATATTTCTCCTTTTAAACTGGAAAAAATAACTAGAAACGTTAAGATATCTTCGTACCGTTTTCTACCTTTTCATCTGGTCTTAATAGTATTACATCATCCTCACCAGGCACCCCACCAAGTACTAATACTTCCGATTTGAATCCTGCAATTCGTCTAGGTGGAAAATTAACAACTGCCACGACCTGACGACCCACTAACATTTCAGGATTATATCGTTTCGTTATTTGAGCAGACGATTGCTTCATACCAAGCTCACCAAAGTCGATCTCTAGCTTAATAGCAGGCTTTCTTGCCTCAGGAAATGGTTCTGCTTTTACGACCGTTCCGACCCGCAAATCTAGCTTTAGAAAATCTTCAATTGTCGCCATAGTATTTACCTCCTAAAAAATAATAAGCCCCTATGTAAATAATCGTTTAACATGGGGGCTCTCTTCTTCTGGTTGTGTATCTCTATTATTACTATTGTACTATCTCTTATACATTTCTAAAAGCTTTTAAGTAGCTACTATTTATAAAATATGTAAGTATGTATTCTTTTCTTTCATAAGAAAATATTATATCCTAGTAACTGTGTACGAATTAATTTTAGGGGGATTTTACCATGACAATGAAAAAAGCATTAACCCTTGCAGGATCGGATACGAGTGGTGGCGCTGGAATTCAAGCAGATTTAAAAACATTCCAAGAACATGGCGTTTATGGTATGAATGCTTTGACTTCTATCGTTACGATGAACCCAAATGGTTGGAATCATGATGTGACAACCATCGATGTGGAGGTTGTAGAAAAGCAGCTTGATACTGTTCTATCTGTCGGTATTGATGCAATGAAATCAGGTATGCTTGGAACGGTTGAAATTATTAAGCTTGGTGCCCAAAAAATAAAGGAGCATCATATAGATAAATATGTACTTGACCCTGTAATGGTATGTAAAGGCGAAGATGAATTACTATTACCGGAGAATACAGACGCTATGCGTGAAGTCTTACTTCCATTATCCCTAATTGCAACACCGAATCTTTTTGAAGCATGGCAATTAGCACAAACCTCTGGTCCTATCAAAACCATTGACGACATGAAAGAAGCTGCGAAGAAAATTATTGACCTAGGGGCAAAGAATGTTGTTATAAAAGGTGGAAGAGCTATCCAGCATGAAAAAGCAGTAGACTTATTTTATGACGGAAAAGATTTCACACTACTTGAAAGTGAGAAAGTCGATACTACCTATAATCATGGTGCAGGTTGTACATTTGCAGCTGCAATTACAGCTAATCTGGCAAATGGACTATCTGTTTTAGATGCGGTTACAAATGCAAAGAAATTTGTATCGGCTGCTATCAAGCATGGCTGGAAACTTAATGAATATGTTGGACCAGTTATGCATGGTGCTTACAACAAAATGTAACGATATTTCACTTTTTTAAAAAAACTAACACATGCCTTTTTTCACAAAAAGGAGTATGCGTTAGTTTTTTATCTTTGATCGTTTTTTATTTATTTCATGAAAATATGTATTTCCTACTCATTTAAAAAGGAATCTACTAGCTCGAGAAAAGCTACTCTATCCTCTATATTAGGAGCATGACCGGAGTTTTCAAATACAACAAACTGTGCATTAGGAATATGTATAGCAATTTCCTTTCCATCTTCAGGTGGGTTCAATCCATCATGTCTTCCGTTTATCACCAATGTTTTTGCTGTCACCTTATGTAAATCTGGTCGAAAATCAAATTCGACTAGAGCATTAGCTGCTATCTCTTGTTGTTCTCTTGTTAGTCCCCCTGGGATACCTTCAAGCCATTTACCAACTGATACTAAATCATGGAAAATATAGGAGGATAACTTAGCCATTTGCTCTTCGAAGGTGAGACCATTCAACTCATTTGCATGTCTACCTAACAAACTAGTTGATGGATCTTTAGCATGAGAATTCCCCGAGACAAGAATCAATTTGTTCACCCGATCAGGTATTGCAACCGCCACTCCCTGGGCGACATACGTCCCCATTGACATACCGAATAGATTTGCACGTTCAATTCCGAAATCATCCATAAAAGCAATCACATCTTGAACATGGTCATTCAATGTATAGGTGAGGGGTTTTTCGGACTTTCCATGTCCTCTGGAATCAAGCCCAATCACTCGAAAACGGTCCTTAAAATAGTCCATTTCCTGTTTAAGCATGAGATGATTGCTTGTTAAGCCATGAAGAAATATCATCACCTCTCCTTTTCCAGTTTCCTCATAATAAAGCTCTATTCCATTAACAACAGCTTTCGGCATACTATTCCCTCCAATTGAAATGGTACTATCATTATAACAAAAAGTAATATCTAGTAATTGTTTTAACTAACTATATTCAACTCAGATTAAAATCCGAAATCACTTTGAATATAAAAAAAGACAAGGAATTAGGTTATTTCCCAATTCCTTGTCTTGTATTAAGCCTCTTTTTCTTGTAAAACAGCAACAGGCTGTTTCGTAGGTAACATATTAAAAATTATATTTAATAGAATGGCAGTTACACTCCCTGCTACAATTCCGTTACTTGTTAAGATTTGTATACTAGATGGCAGCTGGGCAAATAGTTCTGGAACAACTGTAACCCCTAGTCCCATACCAACGGAGCATGCTACGATCATCGAATTGCCTGTAGATTTTCCAATTTCCTTACTTAACATTTTAATTCCTTGGGCAATAACCATACCAAACATCGCAATCATAGCCCCTCCAAGAACAGAGGTTGGAATGACGGTTGTAAATGCAGCAATTTTAGGAATTAGCCCTAATGCCACTAACATTCCACCAGCGACCATAATCACTTTTCTTGTTTTTATTCCAGTTATCTGAAGCAGTCCTACATTTTGCGAGTAGGTTGTGTATTGAAGGGCACTGAAGAGTCCACCAATGACAATCGCTAAGCCCTCCGCTCTGTATCCTTTTGACAGGTCTTCTTTTGAAAGCTTCTTATCGGTCATATCACTTAATGCAAAATAGACACCAGTTGATTCCACTAAGGAAACACATGCAACAAGTGTTAATGTAATAATCGCAGGCCATTCAAATGTTGGCATCCCAAAATAGAAAAACTCTGGTAATCGAAAATAAGATGCTTGATGTACTGCACTTAAATCCACTTTCCCCATAAAAGCAGCAATAATCGTTCCACCAATCAAACCGATTAAGATAGAAATCGAACGGATATAACCTTTCGAAAATCGGTACATCAAAATGATAAAGAATAATGTACCAAAGCCTAAAGCAATATTAGAAATAGAACCAAAATCAGCTGCATCTTGGCCACCACCAAGATCATTAATTGCTACCGGTATTAGCGTTACCCCTATTATTGTAACAACAGTCCCAGTTACAATTGGTGGAAAAAAACGGACCAACTTCCCGAAAAAACCACTAACTAGTACAACGACAACTCCGGAAACAATAATTGCTC
The DNA here is from genome assembly GCF_050433565.1 of Ornithinibacillus bavariensis. NCBI lineage: Bacteria > Bacillati > Bacillota > Bacilli > Caryophanales > Bacillaceae > Ornithinibacillus > Ornithinibacillus bavariensis. The sequence goes on along the minus strand of NZ_JBNPWZ010000002.1, from coordinate 194,419 downwards.
CATACATAGCACTTATCCCGTACTGACTACCAATTGCTATCATTGGGCCTACAGCGGTGAAAGTGCAACCAAGCATAACTGGTAAACCAATTCCAAAAAAGCGATTTTTTACAACTTGAAGTAATGTTGCGACACCACTCATCAATATATCAATTGCTACTAAATAAGTGAGCTGTTCAGGGGTTAAACCTAGTTTACTACCTATTATTAGAGGAACTAATACGGCTCCTGCATACATTGCAAGTACATGTTGAATGCCTAAAGTAGTTGTCTTCATCATAATTCCTCCCTAAAGATTACTTGATTATGATGTAAAGATTCGATAATCGCCAATGATTCTACACGAACACCTTGATTTCTAAGGAAATCTCCACCTGCTTGAAATCCTTTTTCAATGACAATCCCAACACCAGCTAGATGTGCTCCAGCTTGTTTAACAATATCTATTAATCCACGAACAGCCTGTCCATTCGCTAAAAAGTCATCAATAACTAATACTACATCATCGTCTTTTAAGTAATCCTTTGAAACGGAAATCTCATTTGTTTCATTTTTAGTGAAAGAAAATACCTTTGCTGTCAATAAATTATCAACTAATGTGAGGGACTTTCTCTTTCTAGCAAAAACAACAGGTACACCAAGCTCTAACCCTGTCATTAAAGCAGGTGCTATACCAGATGATTCTATCGTTAGGATTTTCGTAATACCCGCTTCTCTATATCGCTCTGAAAATTCCTTACCTATCTCCTGCATTAAAGTCGGATCTATTTGGTGGTTTAAAAATGCATCAACCTTTAACACCTCTTCCGATAATACCCGACCTTTTTCTATAATAGCCTTCTTTAATAGTTTCATAGAAACCTTCCTTTCTATTCATGCATTTCACCGTTTATTTTCAAAACAAAAAAAGCTCGAAAAACATGCCCCCACTATGAAGAAGCACTGTTTTTCGAGCCAAAAGGTTGTCGAAAAATCGAATGATAAAATACATCAATTAATAGAATGTAATTGATCATTCAGCCACTTTTCATAGTCAGTTCATTTACGGTGAACTGGTAGAAACTTGCAAGCCGTATCCTTGCGATTATATGAAAAACGTATTTAATTGTTTTAAGTATAGCGGTTGAAAAAGACAAAATCAACCCTATAACCGAATATAGAAAGATTCTGATATTTCTAGATTACGAATTAATCCTAGCTTTATGCCGTTTCCAAACTCGTCGATAATCTACTCTCCCGTGGTGATCCAACTCTATATTAGCGTATTCACTATCTTTATGCTGATATATCGTGTGCGTGCGATGATTTAAGAATATTATTTGATACTCCGATTTTAAATAATCCTCCATTTCAAAATAGAGTTTCCACCTAGAGGATTCATCCTGAAGCAATTTTATTCTGGTCATAAAATTATCTACTTTTTTATGAATTTCTTTACTCATAGAAGGACAAATTGGTAAATGATTAGAGACGGTAGCAGTTAAGACAGATAATAGATGGTCATCTGACAATGCTATACCACCAACTACTAAATCAAATGAACTTATGATTTTTGGCTTACTTAGCTCTGAGGATTTTACAATTTCAATAGTAGAGTCTATACCAGCTCGCTTTAATTGATTTTGTAAAATTATTGCTTCCCGTTCATGATTAACCCCTTCTCTAATTTCTTGTGCAGCAATCTTCAGTGTATTATCAATCGGAATCATTTTAGTAGCTGCTATGAATTTTTTCTCGTTCAATTCTAGACTTCTATTCGATAGAAAGCTAGATGCAACAATTTCCCCTTCGATACAGAACTCTACAGGATTAATGATTTCGCTTAAACGTTTTCTAAATCGAATGTCCTTCATTAAAGATCGACTACAATTAAAGGTGATATAATCTGCCCCCTCTTCTATCTCTCTAATTTCCTCCCACGAATCGTCAGGCGCCTTTAACATCAGGGGATGGTTAACTTCTCTTGCTGAATTTGCTGTTTTAATTATTTCAACTCTGTCCAACCATGGTCTCTCACGATAATAATTTTTAAAAACATCTAATCTAACTAAATCGTCATCATGAACAGTCAATCTATATGGTCCTGTACCAATAGGGAATTTCTGAAATTTCTTCTCATCCTCCAGTATTACTTCTATAGGTACGATGGAGGCTTTACTATTGGAGAAATATCTTGGAAATAAGTAATCAACTTCATTCAAATAAAAAACTATCGTATACGGAGAAGGTGTAGCAATTTCTTTGATTGATTTCACTATTATATTATTGCTTGGTATCCGTTTAATGGATTGCTTAACATCTTCACTGGTCATTTCTCTCCCGTGGTGAAATGGAACGCCTTTTTGCAAATAAAATATCCATATCCTTCCATCACCACTCTCCCAACTCCGTGCTAATCTAGGAAGAAGGACGTTTCTTTCAGGATCATATTCTACAAGCCTATCAAAGATTTGCTGGATCATATGTCCATCATGTCGCGAAACTGCTTTTATAGGATCCATACATAATTTCGTTTCATAGAATGAATATCGTAATATATCCTGTTCTACATTCTCATCCTTTTCATGTACGATTCCTAAGTCTGCCTCCATCCATTGGTTGAATTCGTTTTGTAAGGATTTTAATGATTTTGCTATTTCAAACGCCTTTCTATATTTCCCAGATGAAACAAGCTCCTTTGCCTCTTCAAATAGCAGTTGCTCCTCTGTAAGAATGATGGTGAGTAAAGGTTTTTTACCCCTTCCTCTTTGTATCACCCATTGGATATCCCCTTGTTCATGCAAAGATTTTAAAATTGTTTTTACATGTCTTTCACTGCAATTCAATATGACGGCCAAGCTTGATATCGTTGTTTCCGTCTGGATATTAGAGGGAAAATAGTGTAATAACGATTTTAAATGATTCCGATATTTCATAAATTCCTCCTATTATTTTATTTCCACAAATCGTACTATGTAGCCTTATGAAAGGCAGAAATAAAATTATACTTCGCTATCTAAAAAAAGGTGAACATATCAATATCAATTTTTCACTTTTTATTCACCTTTTTAAAGGATACTATAAAATATAGCTTTAATCCATTTCCATACAGTACATACAGAAAAATAAGGAAAGAGGCATTTTAAAATGAAGAACCAAGCAATGAACGTAATGAAAGAAAAAGAGATTTCGCTTTGGAAAAATAGAAATTTTTTACTCCTGTGGGGTGGAACTGCAGTATCCAATTTTGGTTCCCAGATGTATTCGGTCGCAATACCATTATTAATTTATGAGATGAGTCAATCCGCTTTAGCAATGAGTGCAATGCGAGCAATAGAATTTTTTCCAAATATCTTTATTGGCATGCTTGCAGGAGTATTAGTAGACAGATTCAATCGAAAGAGGATGCTACAATGGACAAGCCTTATTCAAGTTATCGCTATGATTTTTATTGTTTCTCTTTTATTCTATGAGAAGATAGAATTATGGCACTTATATTTATTTGGTTTCATTTTATCCTCTGCAGGTTATACGTTTGGTAATGCCAACCATTCAACAATTCCACAAATTATAACAAAGGAACAACTTACCACTGCAAATGCTAAATTAACATTTGTGAGTACTCTAATTTCGATTATTGGCCCTGGAATTGCAGGATCATTACTTGTTATATTTTCTTTTTCTTCTACATTAGCTATTTATACTGCAAGTCTATTCATTCTTTTTCTTTGTATCCAATTGCTTCAATTACCAACAGAGGAAAAATCAAGTACAGGTAATATATCCATTTGGAAAGATATGAAAGAGGGTATTGATGAGTTAATCCAAAATAAAATATTATTAACGCCAACTATAACGGTTCTATTTATTAATTTTGCTGCTAGTTTAGTAATTGGTGTGCTTATTTTCTATGTTACAGATCAATTAGGAGCGACCGAGGATGAAGTAGGGCTTATGTTTTCTATTTCAGCTATCGGAGGATTACTAGGAGCATCAGTAGTAAGTAGTATTCGAAAAAAATGGGGACGTGGAAATATTTATACCTATTGTTTATTATTCGATGTTGTAGGTATGGTTACCTTAATCATTGCACCAAATTGGTGGACAATTGGAATTGCCCTAGGTATTAGGACGTTTTCCACAACTATTTCCAATATCGTCTATTTTACTATTCGCCAAGAATTCACACCAAACCATTTATTAGGCCGTGTTGCAGGAACATCATCCATGCTCATGAAGCTTACCCTCCCCCTTGGTTTAACCATTTCAGGATTATGGGCTGAATGGCTACCAATTCCAATTTTATTTGGTATTTCAGCACTTATTATCTTTGTTCTCTTTATAAGGCTTTATTTTCACCCATTTCGTAAATTGCAATAAATCTAATGGGCTAAGAATTTTCTTCTTAGCCCAGCACTAAATTAACCATATTGATTTTACCTAGCTTTTTACTAAATACTTTAGGATATAAACCTATCATGGAAAAAGTGTCACAATATAACAATGAATTTAGCATCTTCATCCAAGATTAATCTATAACACATTTAAAAAAATTCACATTACTTTTCCTTTCAATATGACACAGGATATGGCTCTACATTACTTATTAGCTCAAGCTCTTCTGCACCACGCAGTACCTGTAAGGAAACTGGTTCATTAATGGCTTTTGAATTTAAAAACCGCTCAAACGATTCATAGCCTAACACAGGAACATTATCCAATCCAATAACGATATCTCCAGGTTGCAATCCAGCATTCGCTGCAGCAGAACTATCATTTACTTGTAAAATTTCTGTGCCAATTGACTCGTGATGAGTTGTGTGTACGATCCCAATCCACGCTTGCCATAAGTTTTTCCGATTATCTAATCCTGTTTCATAAACACTTTTAAGGTTCTCCAGAAATTGTCCAGTCCCAAATAACATATTTTCCTTTGAAGCTGCATCCATTTCTTCGAGATAAGAAGCAGAATATGTAATACTGACCTTTACCCCTTCATCCACAACCTCTACGTTTGTTATCGTTGTAAAATCACCATCATTTCCCTGTAAAACAAAGCGCCTCATAGGAACTATCTCGGTAAAAGTACCCTCTGAAGTTGCACCCCAGCCATGATCCATATAACCTTTTCCACCTACACGAAAATCCAATTTCGCTTCTTTTGTATACCATTTGTTTAAGTGCTCCTCTTTTGTAAGAGCCTCCCAAACCTTTTCCATCGGTGCATTTACAACGATTTCCCGCTTAACAAAATTTTCAACCTTGGTCATCTCGACTTTCCCCTTTTTCCACATAATTTTTTAAGCTCTCGAGCTTATTATCTAGTAAGTCTGCGATGTATTGAAGCATTTCATTGTATGCAAGTTGTAATTTCCCTTTATTCAAGGAGTATACACGATATTTTCCTTGAATCTCTTCAGAAATAATATTTTCTTCCATTAAAATATTCAAATGCTTCTTGATTGCTGGTTGTGAGATATCAAATGAAGCTACAATTTCCTTTTGAGTTAAATCACCCTCCTTTAACATATTCAGGATAAATCTTCTTGTTGGGTCGCCTAAAGCTCTGTACACATCCGACATCTTTTTTCACACCTTATTCATATAACCTTTTGGTTATATATAATTTAGCAAAGGATTTCATATTCGTCAACACTTATTTAAAATTGTTTCATTCACATCAAGACAGCTTAGGAGTAACATGCTATTCTATGATTAATAAATAATAAGAGGAGAAATTAAATGAAAAAGACCCTTGGACTTTTACTTCTTTCAACCATCATACTTCTTACGGGCTGTGGCATTATTGAGGAGACAAGGAAGACGATTCATTATGCTACAGAAACAACGGACTTTATTAATGAACTAAGCGCCTTTTCAGTAGAGGTACAGTCAATAATGAATAACGGAGAAGTGAATGTAACTTCCATAGAGGAGAAACTGTTAGATATAGAAAATACCATAGCTGAATTTAATTCTATTGAGGCCCCTGCAATTGCAGAAGGCATACACAACGAAATACTCATACAAAATGAAAAACTACTTGATACAATTAATCAAATACAATCTGGAGAACTAATGATAGAGGATCTCAATAAAACAGACTTCACCCAATCTATAGATAACATTACAACGTTTATGGATCAAATACAAAATTTAGAGAACAATTGAAAAAGGATTATTTAAAAATAATCCTTTTTACAGTCATTACTCATAAAATCTCATATGCTTTTTTTCTTTCCGGTAATAGTCTAATCTATCCTGTAATGTTCCTGTATGAAACTCAAATTTATGTCCATCTGGATCAGTAAAGTAAATAGATTGTTTATCCCGACTATCCCTTTCTCTTCCTATAAGTATACGTACATTTAGTTCCTTTAGCTTTTTACAATGTGCGTCAAAGTCCTTCTCATCTACTGAAAAAGCGATATGTGTATAGGAATGTTCTATTTCGTTTCGAGGAATTGTCTTTTCTTCATTTAATGCCAGCCATAGTCCATTCAAATCGAAGTAAGCAGTTGTTTTCCCCTTTACCAAGAGTTTTGCATCAAATACATGTTGGTAAAATTGAATGGATTGCTCTAAATCCGATACCGAAAATAATAGATGATTAATTCCACCTAATTTCATTCTTAATCCTACTCCTCGTCTCTTACCATTACAATAAACTTAACACCATCGCCCCTAACAAACTCGCTCTGCTTTAAAAAATTAAACTTCTCATATAGGCGAATTGCTCGAAGGTTAAATTCTGCCACCGTTAATCGTATACTGCCTTTTGCTTCTCGTAAAACTTCTTGTAAAATAAACCGTAAAAAAATGGTTCCTATTCCTTTACCAGTTAATTCCGGTTTCATGCCAATTCCAATATCCACACAAGAATCAGCATAGGCATTAACCTCATGCCCCTTAGGTACTTGTGCATCTCTTCCTGTACAAAAGAAACCGATTACCTCTTCCTTATGAAGAACTGCTCGATAAGAATTACTCATCAACTCCAAAATAGCTTCGCCAGATAGAACATTATTATAAAAATCATACGGCTTTTCATATTTCCAAGTTAGGATCTCAATTGCAGTATTTTCTTTAATTCTACTTGTTGTCAATTCCAATTTCTTACCCTCTATTCTTTATTAGATAACCATAGTGACATATATTCTTCATCATAAAATGCATGATTAACCATAAGTGCCTTCTCTTCTAATCCAAATGTCTTAAAGCCATACCTTTGATAAAGTCCCTTTGCTTCATGGTTATTAGATACTACAGACAGATTAATTTTAGATAGACCGCCTAATTCGTATGCCTGTTTAAGTGCAGCCTCAAGAAGTAATTTTCCAATACCTTGTCCCCTATATGCGGGTTTTACGTACATTGCAAAAATACTAGCTTTATGTTTTAATTTTTCTTTTGTTTCGGGAAATAATGTTACCATTCCGATCATCTTATTTTCCTGAAATGCACCAAAATTATAGGTATTTGTCTGTCGAAAGCTCTTCTCATAATGTTCAACTATATTTGGGCTTGTAATTACTTCCTCAAAGCTCGTAGAAAAGGCTTCTGGATTTACTTGCAATGCCTCTAAACGTAAATCGTAATATTCCTTAGCATCGTTTGGTTCTAACAAACGAATTATCACAGCCATTCCCCCATATAAAATTCCTATTCTAGTATTCTAGTTTTTGCGACTAAAACCCTTTAAAAAAATTAAATGCTTTCAAAAAAATATTGGTTGCAAATATATGTTCCTATATAATAAGAAGAAAAAGGACGTGAAACCGAATGCTATCTCCCGTCATACAGGAGGAAAAAGCGACATATGGCTCTCCAGATTATGATAGACTTTGGAAAAAGCTTATAAGTGAATTGTTTGAGGAGTTTATTCTATTTTTCGCTCCATTCCTGCATGAGAAAATCAATTTTTCAAAGGAAGTAACCTTTCTACAACAGGATTTTTTTCAAGAGATTTTAGATTATAGATCAAACAGAAGTTATGCTGTTCTAGTTATTAAAGTGCCACTTGTAAACGGAAACGAAAAGTGGCTATTGATACATATTGAGATTAACGGAAAGGCAGATAGAGCATTTCGAAAACAAATGTTTCGCTATTTCTATCGAATATATGATAAGTACGATCGTGAAATATACGCCATTGCCATTCTTACAAACTCGAAGGGAAATCGCAGACAAAATTACTTTGACTATCATTATTATGGTACAAGTATCATCTATCACTACCACGTGTATAACTATTTAGAACAGGATATTCATGAACTTCAAAAGTCATCGAATCCATTTTCGGCTGCAGTATTAGCAGGAATCTACGCAAATGAAACAAAAAATAATGATTTGAAAAGATACATCTTAAAACGTAAGCTAATGGTTCAAGTGTTAAGACATTTCTCCCAGCAAAAAGACAAATCCAAACAATACCTTTCTTCATTATTCTACTTCATCGATTATTTACTCCCAACACGAGAAGAATTACAATCGATACTAACAGAGGAATTGAGCAATTTAGTTGGAATGGGGGGAGCAGATAAAATTAACTTTGATATATCTGAATTTTTCCCAACATCAACAGGAAATCTAGATAAATTTAAAAAACATTGATTGAAAAGAACACGTACTTTTAAAATCAAGAAAAAGGTTTCACTAATAGTCTTTACGAAATAAAAAATGCTTAGTGACGGAAGTTCTGTAGAAAAAATATAAAAGCCGTATCCTATTGGATACGGCTGAACTCTTAAGTATTTTCCTAACGGAGAAGGTGGGATTCGAACCCACGCGAGCTATAAAGCCCCTAACGCATTTCGAGTGCATCCCCTTATAACCACTTGGGTACTTCTCCATAATAGTGAATGATGCTGGTGAGAGGACTCGAACCTCCGACCCCTTCATTACGAGTGAAGTGCACTACCAGCTGTGCTACACCAGCATAGTTATTAAATTCATGATATACTCCGAACATAAAGCTCCCTGCACTTTCTAAATAACCCATGGATGTTGAGTGCTGTACTTCATAGAATACATGAACCTCTGTAGCAGGTTTACGATATTAGCTAGGATACTTAGTATAACTTACGAAGAAAATAATACTCCTATCCTTGGATGATTTCAAGTAAAAATTATTGGTAATCTATATTCCCTATTTTCATTATAAAAGCTACTAGATGTTATGAACCACAGCTTCTATTTCTACAGCTTTATAAATTTATAAATTTTATTGCAAACTTTTTAAACCTGATTCTGATTTATTTGATCCTCATATTCTAATCTGATAAGTAAATAGACAATAATGGTGGCAATATAGTTGTAATGACTACTTCAATATAAATTTTAATTTTCCTATGTTTTAACATAGTAATGAAGGATATTGTAGTTTTGCTCACCTGATAGGGAAAATTCTAAGACCTATTTTTAGCATTATTTATAAACATAAATCTTTTCTATTAATAGCTTACCTTATCTGTTGCAAAGATTTTACTATATGTATAAAATACTTAAGTGCTTTTAGTTTGAAAAAAGAAAGTAGGAAGAATATTATGACTAAAGTTGAAACACAGGAACATAAAGTCCCTTATGGAATAATAGCGATATTATTTATTGGAGCATTTGTGGCCATACTAAATGAAACATTTTTAAATGTAGCATTACCTTCTATTATTGATGAATTTAGAGTTAGTCCATCGAAGGCTCAATGGTTAGCAACTGGGTATATGCTTATAAATGGAATCCTAATTCCTGCAAGTGCATTCTTCATTCAGCGATTCTCAAACCGCGCGATATTTATAACAGCAATGGGCTTATTCTCACTTGGCACATTACTTGCAAGCCTATCTCCTACATTTGGCGTATTAATTGTAGCGCGAATGATTAAGGCATCTGGTTCAGCTATTATGATGCCACTACTTATGAATGTAATGTTAGTTGCTTTTCCTATTGAAAAACGTGGACAGGCTATGGGAGTATTTGGGCTTGTTATGATTGTAGCACCGGCATTAGGACCAACCTTATCAGGAATTATTGTGGAACATTATAGTTGGAGAATGTTATTTAACATTGTACTACCTTTCTCTATTCTTTCACTAGTCTATGCGATATTCAAACTTAAGAATTTTACACCGCAGCGTAAAATTAAATTAGATGTGCTATCCATCCTATTATCTAGTATTGGTTTTGGTGGACTCCTATATGGATTTAGTGTTGCCGGAGACCTAGGATGGAGTAATCCGCAAGTATATGGTACTATCATCGCTGGAGTAATCGGTGTTATTTCGTTAATTATTAGACAGTATCGACTTGAAGAGCCATTACTTGAATTTAGGATTTTTAAATATCCGATGTTTGCGCTATCCTCCGCAATATCGATTATCATTTCACTGGCATTGTTTTCAGGGATGATTTTAGTGCCAATCTACATTCAAATGATTCGAGGATTTTCACCAACAGAAGCAGGTTTACTAATGCTTCCAGGTGCGATTGTAATGGGAATTATGTCTCCTATTTCCGGTAGACTATTTGATAAGTACGGTGCAAAAACCTTATCCATTATCGGATTACTCATTTTGCTGGTTACGACCTACGAATTTAGTAAGTTATCCTTGACGACTTCATTTGCATTCGTAGCAATCTTATTCTCGATTCGTTCATTTGGAATGTCCATGGTCAATATGCCTGTCATGACAAATGGTTTGAATCAATTGCCACCACAAGCATATCCGCATGGAACTGCAATGAATAATACATTATCACAGGTATCAGGTGCAATTGGATCAGCTTTATTAGTTACAGTCATGAATAAAAGAACAGAGGCAAAATTGGAAGAGTTAACGAAGGGACCGATTGACGAAAGTATGATTGATACAGGAAGCTCTGCAATTGACGTGCAATCACAACTTGTCAATCACGCAATGTTGAATGGGATAAACTTCTCCTTCTTCGTATCTTCATTGATTATAATTGCAGCATTAATATTAGCCTTTTTCATTAAAAGAGTTCCTGTTAACCAGCCTGAAGCAGAAAATAATACCAAAAGTAAATAAAGCAGAAAGACCCTTTTGAATGAATCCACCTTGGATTGTGAGCTTCAAAAGGGTCTTATTAATTATAAGTAAACAATATATTGCCTTCTTTATCTAGAATGTTAAATGTTATCGTATAAGAATCTGAAATGGGCTCCTCTATCACATCGACAAAAACATGCTTTTTATTAATTTCTACATTATTTTGAAATACCTTTGCCCCTTCATCAGTACTATGTATTTTATACGCTACATGTTTAGCACCTGAGTGATGGAATATCCCACCCCATATAACATTAAATGAATCACCAGATTTTTCCTCGATTGAATTTAGCGTGATAAATTCCGACTTCTTGCCAAGCTCTATCGGAATCATCTGATCACCACTTGTGACCAAATTATAACGATCTAATCCATTTTTTTCATAGGAGCTTTGACAAATAATAAATTCTCCTTTTTCATTCTTGGTCAAAAATAATACAATTCCAATATCATCATTCTGGTACAAAATTTCCGGTTTATCAAATTTACCATACACACTATCACTTATTGCCTCTTGCAAGGTATTGGATGAACATCCAACTAAGCATATGATACCAAACAGCATTATTATAAGTAACCTCTTCATTTTCGCCTCCCTGATATCAGGGTACCGTTCCCCCCACCCTTCTCGTATTGAAGAATTAAATAGATCACTATTGTAATAGGAATAACAAATCCCATTCATGATTAATACTACAATGTAAATCCATAGAGTGGGATCTTATCCATTAGTTGGAAGGTATAATATATTCCATTAACATAGTGAAAATTTGACATTCGTCCAACCTTTAGCAAATAACCTTTCTAATAAAGTTGGAAATCAATATAGTTTCTTGTGGGATAATAAAATAATAGTTCTCTTCTATATAAGACGAATATGGACGTGAAAAGGTTTCAAATAATTGGAAAATATTTATATTAATAGTCCGAAAGTATCATTTCTCATTAATGTCATCTAGCTAATTGGCAAAATCTTTTTTAGTAAACCGTCCATAATCTTCAACTTCGTATCAAATCCTCTGGAGTGTCATTTCAATTATACCAATATTTACTTCTGGAATAGCCATTAAATCTGGAGAGGAAATAAAAATAATCTATTTTTTCAGCCAAGCTTGTTTGGATAATGCCTTCATAAATGATTTAAATGGGGTTGCCTTTCTTTCTCGAACTATCCAATCCCTATTTCTTTCAACCTCATCATACCGACTTCAATCGATGTTTCCACGTAACCAATAATCTGTTGGAAGGTAAATACATTTAATGCTGCTTCCAGATCTTCTTGAGGATAATGGATATCTTCAATAAGATAAGGAATAAATTTCTCTACATCCGCTACCTTAACCTCCTCTAGGTCATGAATGGATGTTAGCTGAAAGTCCTTTAAAATATTTGTATCAATCTGATAATAATGCAGTAATTTACCATTCAAAACCTTAAAATCATGGTGATATCTCTCCAAAAGGGTTTTATCTTGATCCATTCGATTTTTCAACCAACCTTGGTAAAAACCTTTTACCCAAATATAATCTGCAATAAGGTGGGTATAATACCCCAGTATATAGTCACTTTGTTGGGGATATTTTTCTAGAAAAGCGTTAAAATCGATCGAGGTTGTGTAATCATCCTCATTACCCTTATAAAAATGTGACCTTGTTTTTGGGTAGACGGCATCAGGTGCAATTCCACCGATTAGAAATGCATGCTTATCCATTATTGTAGATTGTCTAGCGATTTGAGTAGCTACGATTAAGTGCATAATTCGTGACCCCATTAGTCATTCTCCTTCTCTTTTTGAAACGTTATTAAAACTGGCTCTCTTGGGAATGGTTTAGATTTCAGCATGTGCATGGCATAAGGACTTGTAGTATCAAATTCTCCTTCAAGGAAACGGTAGCCATGTAATTGAGAATAATAGATTTGTTTTTCCAAAAGTATAGAGAGTATGTCTATCTCTGATAAATCACTTGCCCCAGACCATCCTAATTCAACAGTCCCTTGCTGGTCTGATTTATGTAGAAATGAATATGCTAATATTCCATCTCCCTTTTCATTGAGATAAACATAGCTTCCATCCAGCAATATATCCTCAGCCCAAATCATTTCCTTCCATTTATCTAACGTTAAATCAGCTACGGGATTTACAAGATGGGTTTCTTCATAGTTACGTTTTACTAGTTTTGTTAGCTGAGTGATAATGTCTGGCCTTGTTTCTATTTCTCTTAATGATTTTATTTGTTGAAGAGCTACGGGAAGCATTCCTTGCAATGACACTGATAAATCCAATGATGGCAAATAGGTTTTTCTGATGATTTTAAAATTAAGCCTGCTAAAATAGTTGCCTAAAATGGAATTCTCATCTAAGGATATTTGTAGAGGATAATCTCCCTTACTAAGGCTACCTTCCATTTCGGCAAGTAACCTATCAAGACAATCTAAATATTCAGGTAGGGCAATACACCGAAAGTAAGTACAGTATGGATGAAAAATACTTTTCCATGAAGTAATTAACCCAATCATCTTCTCTTTTTGTAGAGCAATAAATGAACCTTTACTAGTACTACGATTGCCTTCTACTAAATTTAGAAGATTTAATTCCCCATTGGCTTGAATTATAAGTTCTCTTAATTCCTCTTTATATGAATTATTGTATTTTTTTATAATGATTTCCATTATCTCTCCTTAGCTAATCCAGCCTTAATTTAATGCTTTCTGTAGAGCTTGGATCGCTTGTTTAACCTCGTGAACATTTTCTTTATTGTTCATATGATTTCTTGCATGAAGAAGAACGGGTCTCACTGATTCTACGGAACGGCCGAATTCATACATCCATTTATATCTTGGTACCATCCACGTGTGAAAATGATGGGTAGTATCTTCATTATAGAAGTAATAGACATTCTCGATTCCTAAAATTTCACGCTGTGCTCTCCTAATTCTAGTTAGTAAATGAATATAATCAAGCTGTTCTTCCTCGGACATTTCATCCATAGTGGTAAAATGACGCTTGGATGCTAATATGACTAACCCTTTAATTGGGTATGCGACATCCTGATGAGCGTGAAAAAATTCCGTTTCCACCACTACTCCTCCATCAGGTTGGACTGCGCCACTTACAATTTCACAGCTTAGACATTCTACTTCTACGGTTTCACCATTAGACAATTTTATGATTCTTACCATTTGTTAGTCCCTTTCTTCGTTATTACGAATTATTTTCTCTTTCCAGAAACAATATGCCAATGCAAATGTTTCGATTCTTGATACTCTCCTAAATTTGTAATTACCCGACATGCACCATATTTCTTCTCAACTTCTGCTGCTACCTTTTGGATTACCTTTATTAATTCGAATAAAATAGCCTGATCCTCTAATTCAATGTTCGTTAAAGAAGGAATATGCTTTTTGGGAATAGCGACAATATGAACATCATATGCAGGTCGAGTGTGATAATAAGCCAAAACATTTTCAGTTTCGTGCACTTTTTCTACTATAGTATTTCCGCTAAGTACTTCGTCACAATAAAAGTCGTTAGTCAATATAATGTCCCCCTGTTAAAATGATTTTAAAATATTATAATATTTAGGATATGATAAAATGGAAATTAAAGCAAAAATCATCTTTTGGAGGGATATCATTGATCAAATGGGAATACCTAGTTGAGACTTGGACTCTATCAATCAACACTGCAGACCGCGAAGAGTTTGAACAAGAATTAAATGAATACGGAAGAGATGGGTGGGAATTGGTTACCATCATTCCAAACGCAGGAGATTCTAACGATAGTATTTCTATTGCATGTAACCAATTAGTTTTTAAAAGAAAAGTTGAATAGCGGATAGTAAATATAGTAGGGTAGCCTTTCCTCATTTATCGAAGCTAGCTTTAATAGAAATAAATAAGGACAAGTAGGAGTCTATAATTTTGACTCCTACTTGTCCTTATTATATATAGTAGAATAATAGGCTTCTAGTGTTTTTTATTACTGGGAACAATGCTTCTTCCCTTAAAATTCCTATGAAAGGTCTAATGTGGATAAATATAAAGCCAACTCCCTTATTCGTCTATCTGTCTCATCCATTATTTGACTAATTTCCTCCGTTGTCGAATAGAAGGTATCCCCGTTTATGATATGGTCAGATAAATTTAATAGTCCAATTGCTCTTCTCTTAAAGTATTTAGCAATGGCAAAGGTAGTTGCTGTTTCCATATCGACACCAAAATGGCCGTCCTCGGACCAGCCTTTTACAATTTCTGCTGTTTCCATGTACATGGCACTCGTTGAGAAAACAGAACCTGTCACATATTGGTACCCCTTCCTCTCACAGAAACCTATAGCGGCTTCTATTAAATCATGATCTGCATATACCATTGTATCCCCTGGAGAATACCACTGGGATACACCATCTTCCATATATGCACCTGTAACGATTAAAATATCTCCATAGTTTACATCACGAGATAATCCGCCGAAATAGCCCGTTTGAATGAACTTCTCCGTCCCTAATGTTCCAAAGAGATGGGCAGTAATAGCCGCAGATGGTCCACCAAACACATTAGAAAAACCTACTTTTCTCTCATGATGATCCCCTATTACTGTATTCCATTCAGGTAGCCATTGATCATTAGCTAAAATATTTTTCCATAGTAATAGATTTTCATGATGCTCCCATTCTCCATGTAAAATAAACGTTTCAGGAATATATTTTTCCTCTATTTTTAATGATTTCTTCCAGTCCTCTTTCGTAAAGTCCCCATATAGTTTCATTGTCTGTCATTCTCCTTTTAATTGCGCATAAGCTAGGATATGTTTGTAGATTTCATGCCAATTCTTATAGTAGCTTTTTACATCACATGGTTTAATGAATGCCCTTCTACTAGATTCATACCTTGCCTTAAATGTATAAATAACATGTATATCCATGCGGTAGAACACTTGATAACCAACTACTGGATATGGACTCAAGCCATCCCAGTTAGGGTTCTCACGATGGTTTACCTCAATAGCACCTAAATAGAAACAGTCGCCCTCGACATATCCCTCTTCCATCACTTCACGTTTAAAGGCATCCTCTGGGGTCTCACCTGGCATTACATGTCCACCTGGAATATCCCACCCCCGATTGTCTAAATCAACTAGCATTACCTTTCCCTCATGAAAGCAAAAACCATGAGCACTAGTCACTAACTCTCGCGGAGCTTGAAAATCTCGTAGCCAGGTTAGTTTAACTGTTGAATTGCCCCAATCTACATAAATGGACTCCATACTACCCGCTCCTAATTATTCTTTACGACATAGGTGATGGCTTTCGTTCTCAGCAATATCTCACGTTCACCTCGAGTAATCTTATACTCTAATTGCTTCACAAGACTTTTTAATACGGTCCATCCTTTATAGTTATTTTCTAAAATGTGATTCATTTGTTCAGTGGAAAGATTCACTTCCACTTTTACATCTAGTTTTTTACTAGTTTCCACATCAATTTCTTCAAGGTCGGAGTTAATAATAATACAATTAATCCCTCCAGACTTAGTTCCAGCTGCCATGTCTTTTAATACCGTATGCAGTGCGACTTCAGATTCTACATGCTCTAGGCTTGAAACAGCTACAATGAAATCAAACGCACTTTTCTTAATGTAATAACTTTCAATCGTGGATTTGATTGGTTCAATAAGCGTCGAAACATGAAATTGTTTAGCATAAGTTCTTAACTTTTCCGTTGCCGAATCTAACAAATCAACACAAACAACCTTGCCTAATACATCCGCCTCTCGAATCCATTCCGCGATTGGAATACTATTACGTCCTACCCCACTACCTAAATCAAGAACATTCACCCTCTTATAGCTAGCAAACAATGGCAATAATTCAACAACTGTACTGACTGGTTTATGCAACCAAGATCCACCTTCAAATAAAGTATAGTTGTCATAACAAAAATCGTGATAAGCTTTTTCCTCTTTACGTATATGGTCAATTCGATTCATTATGCATTTCCTCTTCTATGTTTTATTTCTTCCTCTATCTATTTATTTCGACAATTTTATCCCTTTTCCTGCAGTAAAGTTCCAATAAGTTAGAGCTGTTTTCGAAGATTGCCCACACCTATCGTCCCTTCCAGAAATACACTGCTATAGGGGAAGAAGGGAGGTTTAACTATGAGAAAGTACGAACTTTTTACCCTGATAAGCTTGGTGATTATTATTACCATCCCCATCCTGCTTCACTTCTTTTATACGCCACAGGAAACAACTCATAAAGCTCAAAACTCCGAAATAGCGGAAAAAGAAAATAATGTAGAAGGAAGAGAAAGCAAAAATAAGGAAGATGCTACTAAAAACAATGATAAAGAAAATTTAGATAAGGATAACAAACAAGATGATAAAAGTGATGAAATTCATTGGGGTGTTGATTCTGCAACGTATACCGACAGTGATTTCCTCGGCTGTGTTATTGACAACTATGGAAAACCGACTATATGGGGACGCTATCTTGGAGACAAAGAAGGTGTTTCCGCTGGCTTAGACAGTAATGAAGTAAAACTTTTGCATGAATCTAATATTAAAATCCTTATCGTTTACAACCATGTAGAAGACGCAACTGGTCATGATAACGGAGTGGAACATGCGAAAAATGCTATCGCTATGGCAAATAAGCTTGGTGTACCAAAAGGTGTGGCTATTTTTTTAGATATTGAACCAAATTATCCAGTTGATGCAGAATTCATTCAAGGCTGGTATACAACACTAGCAGACTCAAGCTATCAACCGGCAGTATACGGAGTTTTTGATAAAGATAGTGATCTATTAAAAGCTTACAATTCCATGGATAAGGAAGCACAAGAGAATACCATTGTATGGACAGCCTATCCTCAAGCAGAAATCACCACAAAGGAAGACGCTCCAAAATATGATCCACAAGGACCAGAAAATTCCAAACTCTACGGCTGGCAATACGCAATCGAAGGAAAAACCTGCAATATTGACACAAACCTATTTATCGGAAATATACTCGAAGTTCTATGGTAGTCGGAGTGGGTTTGTACCCACTCTTTTCTTTTTCATTTAAACCAGACTTAGTCTAAGACTAGTTCCTTAATCACTCACCTTGTTTTTTTGCAAGGAGGGCGGGCAGGCGTAGTTATATGCTTTGATTTTTTTATTAATCTCTTTAATTAGTAATCGTCTATCTTTACCTTCTAACCCCATCAATCCTTCCTTCAATCTATCAATCTCATTGGCAAGTTCAACCCATTTTGGAAGAACATGATTATCCTTTAAGGTTTTATACAGCTGTGCCTCTGATGGGTTTAGAAAGCTAGGGCCGAGATCAAGAGGTTTTCCTTTTCCAGGGAGGTTATCAAAATCACCGGCTGCTTCTGAACGTTTAACAATCTCTGTTAAATGGTCTGTATACGAAATAGGAGCATCCTGCTCATACTTTTTCTTCCTCCACTCTGGCTTTAATAAGGAGAGTACGTAGGCATCATTATGTTGATTATGTTGATAAAGATAGCCTTGGAGAATTCCTTCTTCTTTAAACCCCGCCTTTTTTAATAGTCCATTGGACGCATCGTTCGCCGGATAAGTAATTGCCCCGATACGATAAATATCTAACTCTATGAAGCAATATTCTAAAACCCTAGTAAGCGCTTCTGTTAAAATTCCTTTTCTCCAATATTCTGGATGAAGTTCAAATCCTATTTCAGCCCTTTTCATACCAGGAACATAATTATGTATACCAATAGTTCCAATCAATTGATCATCCTCTTTCAAAGCAATGCCCCATCGCATCCCACGACCCTCTTCAAAAATTAATTGAAAGTGATCAATTATTGCTTCTGCTTCCTCTAACGATTTCAAGCTATTACGACCGTAATATTTGGTGACTTCATCATTAGAGAGAATATCGTAAATATCGTTTGCAAATTCTTGATGAATTTCTATTAATCTCAATCTAGCGGTATAAAGAACAGGAAATTTCTTCATATACCTCAACTCCCTTATTTTTATTCCGATATAAATGATTCTTTCTAATTCCAATAATCCGGATCGTCCATCCGCAGCTCTTCCACCATATCATCTAAGTCCATTGGGGTTATCAAAAATATCGGGTAATCCTTATTCGCCTTTTTTGCTTCTTCATAAAAAAACCGATTACTACCTGGATATTCTTCATCGATTAAAATTAGGCAACCATCGCTCTTTTCCACCAACCATTTATTTTTGGCGCGAAATTGAAATGGTCCCTTATATTCACCTTTGTACAGAGGCTGGTAAAAATCCACTACCATCGTCAGTTCCTCGTATTTAAATTTTAAATCCTCCGGCCAACGCTCATCCTGATTTTCAAAGGGTGGGATGAGAGCAATTTGAATATCATACTGCTCCTTTAATTCCAATGCTACCTCAGCTGTCCATAGCTCCACTCCCATTTGCCCGGAAAGAAGAATCCATTCCAATCCCTCCTCTATGAATCCGATTAATCGTTTTTTAATCGCTGCCTTTATAATAGCAATCTTAGGATCATTTTCTTTAAAAATATTTATTTCCCTTGGCTTATACCCAGTAACAGATAGTACCTTCATTGGGAATTGCACATCCTTTTTCAAGAATAACTAATACATACATTATCCCATACTTTTATAAAACTTTATCCTCAAATATCATTTTTTATGATGGAAACAGCAATGAAAAAGAGCCGACTCCATAGTCGACTCTTTTTCAAGGAAGTTATCCTCCTAGCATTGGATTTACACCTGTAGGGCCGAATCCCATGCCTGGACCCATCATTCCCCCAGGGCCCATCCCCGGACCCATCATTCCTGCAGTTCCAGGTGCTACACCCATGCCTGGACCTATTCCAGGACCCAGCATTCCTGGTCCTACTCCTGGTCCCATTACTCCTGGACTAGATGGAACTTCAAACGCTCCTCCGAATGAATTAGAACTATCAACTGTATTCACAACAGATGTGGAGTGTGGGAATACATGTTGGTTATGAATATGATGATGATTCATTACAGTTGTATGAGAAGGATGGATATGCTCAACAAATTCTTCGGTGCAATTTTGTACGACATTACATATAGTTGGATGAACAATGGTTTTCTTACATCCACAATGTGGACCACAACGATGTCTCATATGGTTTCCCCTTTCTTGTGATAAGTTCACTATTAACCTATGACAAGTGACGGATACTTGTATCAGACAATAACCTAATTTTAAGGAAATTCGCTGAGATTTTTATTTCGCTTTTCTTCTGATGCTCCAGATTGCCCAAACACCAACAATTCCCAAACAGCTAACAAATGTCCAAAATCCTGTTACCATCCACTCAGGAAAAACCCTATTAAATTCTTTCTCCAATTCCACATCTTTGGTTGGAGACATACCTTGGCCTAAAATATCAAAATCATTTTCAACGGATTGTACAGCTATGGTCCTATCACATATACCAGTCGACAAATAATTGTCAGAATCAGATAATAACTGTTCGCTTGCATAGACTAAATATTCCTCACCTACTTGAAAGTCAATGCCGCAATCCCCACCTCGGAGTCCTGTCTGAATAATGATTTGTGATTGATTAGCACCTTTCCAATTCTCGAATACATCAAATAGAACCCTTTTAGAATTGCTAGTATCTTTTATTCCGATAACCACTCCTCGAAAAACAGCCATAGACTGCATGAACTCACCTTCAACAGATTGCTTTTCCGCACATGAGCATCCTGAGCTAGTCACTGGAATAGACAATACTATTACCGTGACAAGGATTAAAATAGTATATAAACGAATCATTTTCATCAATGTTCCCCTCTTTAACTATGACGAAACTATTACGAAAAATGATTCAAAAAAAGATGGTATTAGTCGTTGACCGAATACCATCGTAAACCTTAATAATGTGCTAGTAAGCCCTTACTCATTGCATAGCGTTCACAACGTAAGAAAATAAATAGTCCTATCCCAAAGTAAAATAATCCATTGAACACTAAAATAGAAATATCACCAACACCAAATTCGGTAATGGTAGTGCCATTGATCATGACCTCTCTTACCATGTCAACTCCCTTTACAAATGGAAAAAATGCTAAGAATGGAGCTACCGATAATGGCACAAAGGTTAAACCTGCTAGTAAGAATTGCAAAATTTGTAAGAATGCCTGTATTTGCTTAATAATCATGGTGAAGCCTGCAATAATTAAGCCCAAGCCAAACATACTAATTAACGTTAAAATTAGTATTGGTAAAATTGATAGTACATCAATGTTTAACCACTGACCAGCTGTAAACATACTTAAATATAAAAGCCCAATAATTATTATAAACTCAACGATTGTAGTAGATAAAAGCCTTGAAAGCATAATTCTCCATATCCCCATTGGTGACATGCCTAACTGCTCTAATGTTCCTTGTGTTGCTTCGTTTGTAATCTGCCAACCAATATCGTTTACGACAAGCATCGCTAAAAACCAGAAAATATAATTAACAATGACATACTGGATATTTGCATCTTGTGTTGTAGGATCTCCAATTAGTGAAATTCCAAAAAACATCCCAATGAAAATGACATAAAAGGTTACAAGCATTGCAATCGTATTCGGTAAGTACCGTTTCAATAAGATAAATTCTCTTCGAATATTGGCACTAAGCACGTTCAGAAACCGCATCCTGTGTCTCTCCCTTCACTATCTTCATAAACACTTGTTCAAAATTAATTGTCTTTCGGTCAATTGTATCCACTGGAATTTGTTCTAGCTTCAGTACATCAAATAGTTCATAAATGTCTTGAGATTGTGTTAACTCGACCTCTAATGTAGATTGGAAGGTATCAGGTGTATAAACTAGATGAGGGAATTTTTCTAAGAGCAGATGATGCTGCTCCTCACTCAAATGCCCATCAAGTTTAATTACATATGCCCTTACTTCAAATAGTTTCATCAGATTTTCCACTCGATCATTCGTTACAACTTTTCCACTATTAATGATCACAGTACGCTCACATAAATCCTGAATAACATCCATATCATGTGAGGTAATAATAATTGTCCTCTTTTGCTCCCTCACAATTTCACGGAGTAATTCACGAACCTCATATCCTGTTTCTATATCTAAACCAAGTGTCGGTTCATCTAGTAAAATAACTTCACTTCCTGCAAGCATCGCTACCGCAATAGCCAATTTTTGCTGCATTCCTCGAGATAGTCGATTAACCATTTCATTTTCTTTATCCTTCAAACGAAACTGGTGTAACAATTCCTCAATTTGACTAGTGACCTCTTTTCTTGATTTCCCACGATTACCAGCAAAATACTCCATATTCTCTCGAACGGTTAGCCGCCAATATAAATTCCTATTTCCTTCTAGAACAGCACTAATATGCTCCTGAGCACGAAGTCTTTTTGACTGATTATCAATTCCATTGATCGTAATAGCTCCACTATCAGGAACAACTAAGCCACAGATCATCTTAATAGTGGTGGTCTTTCCTGCCCCGTTCGGCCCCAGAAGACCTAAGATTTCCCCTTTATTTACTGTAAATGAAATATCATTTACTGCTGTTATGTATTCTTTTGTTTTCCGCTTTTTGTATGACTTTTTAAGGTTTTTCACCTCAACTATTGGTACAGCCATTTCTCTCATCCCTTCTCATTTTCTAATCATAGTGTACCTTTTATCAATTTTTCATTCTACAGCCCTTAGTTTGAAAAAGTTTCAGTCTAGAGACGGAGAAAACAGATAATTAAAAAAAGAATGGCAAACCATTGCCATTCTGAAATAGGAAATCATTATTAAATTTAGCCAAGACCCTTCCCATAAAAAATTAAGTCTTCATATGGATGATCACCTTCTATATCAAAGGCTATACAAAAAGCGGGCTCGGTCTTTATTCCATCTAACTTCAGCTTTATAATGTTTTCTCTCTTTTCCGGATACTGTTGTAATAGCCTATGTTCAATTACCATATGAAGATAAGCATATTGTTCTTCTACAGCTTGAGCTTGACCAAATAATTCAAAAGCAAAGCCTTGAAAGGAGAAATTTGCTTTTATTACTTTTCTACCACGAATCCTCTTTTCTTTAATCCGAAATTGATTTTTATCTCCGAAGTAAACTATTAAGTCTGTTTTAAATTGCTCGAAGTCATGAACTTCCATGATAATATCTACATCCGATTGCAACGTATAAATATTGATTGGAAATGTTCCACAAACAAATGGATTATAAATGGCCAATTTTCTTATTACATCTAGCTCGATAATTGCCGTATATACTCCTTTTTGTACATCATTTCCCGTCCTTAATGCTTCTAAGGAATCAAACATAATTATCTCCTTTAAAATCGCACACTTATCCTCTGAAATTCGTGGATACCTGTTCCATGTCGAATAACATCTTTTTCACGAAGATCCTGAATTAACGACTGTACCTCAAGTAAAATACTTGGATCAAGTCCTAGTTCATTATGCGAACCAAAAACGCGCTGAACCTGTAATAAGGAAATACGCTCCAAGGAGTTCACTAATGCTTCTGGATCAGTTGTAGGATAAAATGCGTAGATTGGCGTCCCAGTATAAAGTAAATCTCCAGTAAATAAATACTCACGGTCATTGTCTAAAATGCAAATGTGACCTGGCGAATGCCCTGGTGTATGAAAAATGGTGAGTAGCCTATCACCCAAATCAATTAAGTCACCGTCGGTTAATAAAGCAGTTGGTATTCCAGTAAAAGGTGTGTATGTATGCGGATGAAAGCTACTAGGAGTAGGTTTTGTTATATCACGTCCAATATCTTTTCTTATCTGTTCGATACTTAAGCCCTTAATCCCATTGATAAGCCAATCCTCCTCGGCTTCATGAACAAGAATCGTATCGTATTCCCTATGGCTTCCAATATGATCAGCATGAACATGTGTGGTGATGACCACAATGGGCAAATCCGTCAATTGATCCGTTATTTGCTTCATATTATCTATTCCTAATCCTGTATCAATTAAAGCTGCTTTCTCGTTTCCAATTAATAAAAATGAATGCACTTTTTCCCAATGACCATATTCACTAATTGCATAGGTTGTTGAATCAATCTCCTCGACAGTGAACCACGGATGGTGAATTTCTACCATAACAATTCCCCTTTACTTATTGTTTTCATTTTGTTCTCGTAAAATATCACGAATTTCTACCAATAACTTTTCTTTTGGATCTACTTTAGGTTCTTCTGTTTCTTCTTCCTTCTTTTTATGCCTAAACTTTTCTAATACACGAATAAAAATAAAAATAGATAAAGCAATTACAAAGAAATCAAATACAGACTGTATAAATATTCCATATTGGATAGCTACACCGCGAATCGTCCATACTGCATTGCTGAAATCAATTCCATTAAATAGGATTCCAACAAGTGGAGTTATAATATTTCCCACCAAGGAATTAACTATAGCACTAAAAGCTGTTCCTATCACTACAGCAACAGCTAAATCTAGTACATTTCCCTTCATTGCAAATGTCTTAAACTCTTCCCAAAATTTTTTCATTCTACCAATCCCTTTTCATCAGTATAGTTCTCATAATAGGTTAACCTATTAATGGAATCAATTAAAAAATGGCATAAAAGTAAAAAGACAGTCTAAAGACTGCCTTCTTAAGGTTTTACATATCATGGTGTGGATTATGATTTTGGCGGGAATGATTTTTATTCTTTACTTTTTTTGAGCCGTCTAATCCTTCTCCATAAGGCATTTCTGGCCCTAAAGGAAGATTCGGCTGTTTTTGTTGTTTTGGTCCTTTTGGTCTACTCATTATGTCCCTCCTTTCAGGTATGTTGTTAGTGTTGTGTGGTCAGGAAAATTTATTCATTCGCAGTTAGCAATACATTTTGAATTGGTTACATGATGCTACACCCTTACCTTATATCAAAATATAGCTATTTCTATAATGATATTTACCATTCATATACGACTCGACTCGCACCTACTAAAAAAAGTAGTAGCTATCAAATGATAGCTACTACCAATAAATGTTGGAGTTATAAATGGTTAGTCGGACCCTATCTATTGATTTAAGTTAAAGCTGCAAGAAGCGCAATCAATAGGATAATCGGTGTAAAGATAACGAACCATACGAATAGCAATACAAATGCTGCTAGCATCTACAAACACCTCCTATAGCTTTACTATGAGGCCTCACATTAATACATTATGTAACTCTTTTCATTCAGTTTGGACGAAATAACTTCTCTATTAAAAAATGGTTATCTTCAATAGGTTTGATAACCTATTAACTTTACTTCTAGTAGGCAAGCATATATTTAATATTAAAAATAGACTTACACACTTACCAATGGAGACCTTTATACGTACCAATGTAAAGAAAGTACTGTTAACAAAGGTGGTGATTTTCATGAAGCAGATTTCCTTTAAAAATACCGCTGCCGGAAAATATCGTCGGGCAAAGGCTAACCAGATCGATTCCACAGAGGAGGATACTATCCAACCGAAAGGAAAACCAATGACAAGTCCAATTTTATCGAAAATGAACAACAATAATCAGGGAAAGCCTCTAGATAACCTATTTGAGCAAATTCGTATAGAATGGCAGAACAAAGATATTAATTCTGATTTTTCGGATAAAATCCAGAGCATTATCAATCTAATAAATTCAGAGAAAGGAAAGGAATTTACAAAAAAGGTACTTCATTCTACAAGAAATTTGCTTAAAAAAATACCTATTAAAGGAGTGTTAAATGCGATGAAGAATGGTAACCTAAATGACCTATTTAAAAATTTAGGGGAAAATGGCGATGTGAATGATTTATTTAAGAAGATGATGAATAACCCTGAAATGAAGCAAACAGCCATGGAGATGATGCAGGAAGTGATGAGTGATGAAAAGAAACTAGCTGAGATGACAGAAATAATGTCTAAACTAATGAAGGATAACAAGTAACTATTTCAATCAATTTAAATAGAAATAATAGAAACACACTAGCAAGTACTACCTCCTTTCATATGATAATTTTAGAAAGGAGGTTTTTTAAATGTTAGAAGAAGCAAAACAAAAGGTAGCTGAATCAATACGACAAATGCAAGCTAAACTGAGTCAAAATGCGAACAGTATGCGTTATCAAATAACACCTGTAAGAAAATCTTCAAAAACAAACCATTCCATTGTCAGCCTAATTAATCGTATAAGAAAACAATAACAACTGAACCCTCTCTCCTATTAATTTAGCCTTGGTTTACACCAAGGCTATTTATATTAATTTTATAGCTTCTTCTATTATTTAGTGAAAGAAATATACCCTTCCCTATTCTCCAAATAAATAAGTCTGTTCTACTTCCAACATAAAGAGCCCCCATGGATATGGAGGCGATTATTATTGACTATTATTTTGTAAAAGCGTCAGTTAATGCAGTAACGATTTGTTTTTTACGAGATACAACACCTTTTAATAATGCACGATGACTGTTATCAAGTGTTACACCAAATGCATCTGCTACCTTTTCATAACCCTTACCACGTGCTAATACTTCAGAATCATTGTTTATAATGTCTGTTACAACAAAGAGGAATAAATCTAATCCTTTTTCATTAATTGCTTTATCCATTACTTCTTCTAATTCTGCTTGAAGCTCATAAACTTTGCTAGCATCTACCGTATTTACTTGAGCAATTTCAACCTTTGCATCACCCATTGCAAATTCTTTTGCATCCATCGAGATTAATTCGGTAGCTGATTTATCACTTAAATCGGCTCCTGCTTGTAACATATCTAGTCCGTACTTTTCTAGTTCTACACCAGCTATATCAGCAAGCTCATGGGCTGCATCAACATCCTCCTGTGTACAGGTTGGAGATTTAAGTAATAGAGAATCAGAAATAATGGCAGATAAGAGTAGACCAGCTATTTCCTTTGTTACTTCAATGTCATTTTCCTTATACATTTTGTATAAGATGGTTGCTGTACAGCCAACTGGTTCAGCACGGAAATAAAGTGGTTCTTTTGTTTCAAAATTAGATACTCGATGATGATCGATAACCTCTGAAATTCGAACATCCTTAATATTACTTACACTTTGTTGAAATTCATTATGATCGACTAAAATAACTTGTTCAACATCCGCTGGGACTGCATCAATAAGTTGCGGTGCTTCTACATTAAAATAGGTCAATGCATAGTTGGTTTCTTTATTAACCTCACCAAGACGTGCAGGTTCAGCATTCACACCTAATTTATTTTTTAGGTTAGCATAAGCGAGCGCTGAACATATTGTATCTGTGTCAGGATTTTTATGACCAAAAACTAGTGTTTTACTCATCTTCATTCTCCTTTATCCTTTATATGTATAGCTTATAATCCATTATATCCAGATACAAGATTACCATAAAAATTTATTAGATTAAATTGTTTTACCTAGTAATTTTACATTTTCAATAATAATTCTTATAGTTAATATAGAAGATTTTTATTGAAGAGGATTTTGACTATGAAAGATTTTATAATTGTTGGTGGTGGAATTCTTGGAGCAACGACAGCCTATAAACTCGCAAAAAGTGGTGCTGACATACTTCTAGTTGACCAATCTGGAAATGGACAGGCTACAGATGCCGCTGCCGGTGTAATTTGCCCTTGGCTATCACAACGTAGAAACAAAAAATGGTATTCACTTGCAAGAAATGGTGCACGTATTTATCCTTCTATTGTCCGAGAGCTAAAGGAAGATGGTGAGATAGAAACAGGTTATGCAAAGGTTGGTGCCCTTAGCATTCATCATGCAGAAGAAAAGTTACTAGCGATGAAGGAGAGAGCGATTACTAGAAAGGAGGAAGCCCCTGAAATAGGAGAAATTTCCCTACTATCACCGAAACAAACTAGAGAACTATTCCCATTGCTTGATGAATCTTATAGCTCCATTCATATAAGTGGAGCAGCACGAGTTGATGGACGTGTTTTCCGAAATGCATTATTACGTGCTGCCAAAAAGTATGGTGCTGAGCTACTTGACGGCCATGCAACCCTTTATCATAGTAATTCACGTGTCAAAGGAATCTATATAAATGACACCATATATGAAGCAAAGACAGTAATTGCTGCTTGTGGAGCATGGATGGGAGAATTATTACAACCTCTTGGAATCCATTTTCAAGCGAGAGGACAAAAGGGACAGCTTTTACATCTTGAATTACAAAATGAGGAAGCAAATCATTGGCCAGTGCTAATGCCTCCAACAAGTCAATCGATCGTTCCTTTTAAACACCGACTAGTAATTGGTGCAACACATGAAAATGATGTTGGCTTTGACCAGCGCATTACAGCTGGCGGAATCCATGATATTTTATCAAAGGCACTGGAGGTATTGCCTTCCTTATCCGATAGCCCTATACTTGAAGCACGAGTAGGGTTTCGCCCATTCACACCTGAATTTCTGCCAGTAATTGGTACAATTCAAGGAATAAGCGGATTAATGCTTGCTAATGGATTAGGTTCATCAGGTCTTACCACCGGACCATTTGTTGGTACTCAGCTAGCAAAGCTGGCATTAGGTGAAAAACTTGACATAGAGCTAAAAGATTATGATGTACATGGTGCACTTTTTAAATAAACCAACCTTCCATACGTAGAAGTGAACTTTCCTAATTGCCAGGAAAAAAGAGATTTGCTAGGCTTATATCAAGTTATTTATTTAATAGAATCGAGGGTGAAAAATTTGAAAGGTAAATTCATCGTTGTTATTATGATTCTGCTTGTTATTGCGGTTTTAGGGTTTGCTTATTTTCTACTACAACAGATTATCGGTAAAACAGAGACAGCTAAAGTAGAAACTATAATTCATACATCACACATAGAGGATGCTTTATGGGGGAATAATCCCTCGTAAAGCATCCTCTATTACCTTCTTATGGCATATTGATTACCGCCTGCATTTTTTGCTTCATAAAGAGCTTGGTCAGCATTCTTAAACAAAGATTCATAAGTATTTACTCTATCCTCAGCTAACAAGGATATTCCAATACTAGTAGTCGTATTAAATTGTGCATTCTCGATACACCATGGATCTTTTACTACCTTAATAATATCCTCTGCAACTTGGATTACGTCCTGCACATCTGTCCTACCTCTTACTAATAGGACGAATTCATCTCCACCAAGACGTGCAAGTGTATCAGTTGGATGTATTTGTTTAGCAACCCGCAATGCAAATTCAGAAATAGCTTTGTCACCAATATCATGTCCAAATGTATCATTTATCGCTTTAAAACGGTCCAAGTCCATAATAATAACCGCGAAGGTTTCATGATTTTTCTCAAATAAATCTAGCGCTTCTTTAAGCTGCATTGCGAAATATCTGCGATTAGGAAGTCCAGTCAACGAATCGTGATATGCGAAGTATTTCAATTTTTCCTCGTAATTTTTACGAGAAGATATATCCCTAGAAAGAACAACCATTTGCTTAAATTCTCCAACATAGTTATACACTGGAGAACCCTTTAATTCAGACCATATCCATCCAACCGATTGATGTTTTTGTCTAAATTGTGCAATCCATGGCTTTCCAGTAGTTTTGGAAACTTCAAAGGATTGAAGTAAATGCTCAATATCCTCTGGATGAACATTATGATAAAATTCTCTCCCGATATATTCCTCTGGATTAGCCTGAAGGACATCACGATAGGATGGTGAGACATAAGAAATTTTGCCATACTGATCAAGCATGGTTATCAAATCACCGGAGTTTTCTGCAATAATTTCAAATTTATTTTCACTTTCCGTGTATTTATTTTTCATTTTTATCTGCTCAGATATATCTTTACAAATAGCATATATCCCGACTGTTTCATTATTAACAATTATTGGTGTAAGCTTTACAACAGTTTCAATTTTTTTCCCATCTCTATTCTTTAATCGCATATGAAACTCTTCTAAAATACCATTGATGGCAATATTAAAATACTTTTCAACGATAGGAATATCTTCTTCTAAGACAAGGCTCGTATACAGTTTCCCTCTTATATCAGCAATACTATTACCAGTGACTAGCTCTAATGAACGATTCCCTGTAACAATCACCCCTTCTCTATCAATCGCAATAACTGCATCTATGTTATATTCAAAAAGGGATTGATATCGCTGTTTCTGCTCATTTAACTGCTCACGTGCGACTATAGCAGCTTTCTCTGCTAATCTTCTTTCTGTTATATCTTTTACAACTGTGACCACATGTGTACAATTACCATTTTCATCAAAAAGTGGCGTTAAAACATTTTCACCGTATCGTACCTCACCAAGTGGAGAGGGGAAAAAGTCTTCATATACTACGAGATCCTTTATTTCTACAGCTTTTTGATATTTTTCAAATAGAAACTTTGCTTTTTGTTTATCCAAAACTTCGTCGAAGGATTTGCCAATAACCTCGTTCGTAATACCTGCATATCTTTTCACAGCATGATTAATAAAATGATAGACAAAATGGCTATCCTCTATCACTTCCATGATATAAACCATGTCTTGAATTCCATTTAAGAGGACATTATTTAAGAAGTTATCCCTTTGTTTTCTCATTTACCCTCACACTCGATTTCTTAAAATAAGGTATGTAAAATCGATTCTGAATATCTAAAATATAGTTAAAAAATACTAAAAAATACCTACAAAAGCAATAGGACTTAATACCTACAAATAACGAAAAAGCTAGTAAACGTAAGAGGAAAGTATATTATATCTAAAGTGCTTCCCTTTGAAAATGATTATTATCTTGTAATTTCATCCTATGCTGGGTACCTGAGGGCTCCATCAAAATCCTCTTTTCCATCTTTTTAAATTTTACGAAAAATAATTCTGCTTCTATATAGTATTTTTTCTTTTTTTAAAAATTGTGATAAACTACTTAGTAGCAGCTACCAAATTCGACATTTTTTGACAGGTGAGTCGTTATGAGTCCATTTAGTATAAAAAAAGTTCCATTGTTTCTCTGGATCATTGGGATATTTGTTATCGCAATTACCATCTATATGGAAGAATATGCATCCCTTCAAACGATGGGCTTCTATTGGTATGTAAGCCTTATCATGGTTGTATTATTTTCGTATTATGGAGGTATCTTTGGCGGTATTACCATTTTTATAATTCTTGGTGGAGTTTATATGATAATGGGAATCATATCATCGCCAAATGAATTATCTGTTGAAAATCTTTTCCCATATGTTATTGGATTATTTATCGCTTTATCTATTGGCACTTTAGGATGGAAAATCAAAACAAATGAAGCTCAGTTAAAAACAATATTTGAGAATAATGATATTACGTTTTGGACATGGGACCTTGAAACAAACGAGCAAACCTTTTCTGAAGGTTATGCAGAAATATATGGTGTAACCAGTGAAAAACTAAAGGAGAATCCTAATCACTGGATGGATGTTGTCCATCCAGAAGATAAAAAAATCATACAAGAGGCTCACCTGCAACAAAAAGCGGGAAAGAAAACCTCCATTACGTATCGTTTTTATCACGCCAATGGTGAAATCCGTTGGTTAGAGGATCGTGCAACACCATATGTAGAAAAGGATGGGACGGTTTCAAGAGTGGATGGAGTCATTTTTGATGTTACGGACCAAAAAAGGGCCGAACAAAAAATGAATCACCTGATACACTATGATTCATTAACTGGACTAACTAATCGTAAATGGTTCCAGAACTATTTAGATACAGCATTACTATCTTCCAAGAAATATGGTCGTCCATTAGCTGTAATGTTTATTGATTTTGATAATTTCAAACGAGTTAATGATACACTTGGACACAGTGTCGGTGATGAACTACTCATTAAAATAGCCAACCGTTTAAAAACAATTCTTCGTCCTAGTGATGTGGTTTCCCGCCAAAGTGGAGATGAATTTTTAGTTTTAGCCGAAGGCCGAAGCTTAGCCGAAATTGAGAATCTTTCCCAAAAAATTATTAAGGAAATGTCTCCCCCATATTCAATAAATGGAATAGAAATCATTTCTACACCAAGTATTGGAATTAGTATGAACATAGACCATAGAGATAATGCAGAAAGTTTAATCAAAAAAGCGGATTTTGCCATGTTCCTTGCTAAGGAAAATGGTAAAAATAATTACCAGTTCTACAATGATGAACTAAATAAAAAAATGAAGCGGAAAATGATTTTAGAAACATATTTACATAAAGCAATTGAGAATAATGAATTAACTGTTCATTATCAACCACAATTCGATATTTCAACCTATCGAATGGTTGGGGCAGAAGCTTTGCTTCGCTGGAAATGTGAGTTAGGACATATTCCGCCTGACGAATTTATTCCAATCGCAGAGGAAACAGGACTAATTATGCCTATTGGCGAATGGGTAATCCGTCAAGCTTGTATGGATATTAAGCGATTCAAGAATAAGAACATCCATCTTTTTCCAATTTCTGTAAATATATCTACTAGACAACTGATGGCGCCTACCTTTATTGACCGTATCCGTTCTATTTTGCTGGAAGAAGAGGTTGAACCAAATTATTTGACATTAGAAATAACGGAAAGTTCTTTTCTATATTATGAAGATGCGAAGAATAATATCTTGGAATTACGAAATCTTGGTGTACGTGTTTCTCTAGACGATTTTGGAATTGGATATTCTTCCTTAAGTATGATCCGAAATATTAAAATCGATGAATTAAAAATCGACCGTTCCTTCCTAAATGATTCATTGAAGAACAACCGAGTAAAGTCACTACTTGAAGCAATTATCCAAATCGGTAAAAGAATTAATACAAAGGTCGTAGTAGAAGGAATTGAAACGAAGGAACAAATTGAATTACTATCCTCCCATGGCGTTTATGGACAAGGATATTTCTATAGCAAACCTATTCCTATCAATGAATTTGAAAGGTGGTATATAGAAACCATTGGAAAAGCGAAGACATAATACTTCGCTTTTTTCTTTTGTTTCGCTTTCTGTAGCCCTTCTTTTTTTACACATTTCTATATATGAAAAATCACACGTAATTACTAATTTATAACTCGAATTAAAAAGGCCATATGTACAAAACGTAATAGCAAAGGGAGGGATTAAACTGACAAAAAAAATATTTACTTTACTTTTATTCGTCTTACTTCTTGGTTGTGCACCACAGGGGCAAACTACAACTCCTAGCACAGCATTAGCTAATCATATAAAGAATGCTACCTCGATTGGGAAGAGCCTAAATTTCACCAGTGAAAAACTGGAAAATAACATCAGAAGCCTTACTTCAGGTATTAATACGACAAAGCATGTACAATCCTTAAGTATTGATGAAATGAAATCAAAGCCAATAAGGAAAACAGTGGAAAAACCGAAAAAGGTCGATGTTAAAGGCATATATCTTAATCGTACCTCGATAAGAGAAGAAAATGTACAAAAATATATTGATCTCATTAAAAGTACAAATCTCAATGCAGCAGTCATCGATATTAAGGATGACAACGGGAAACTAACATATAATTCTAATATTGAATTAGCCAATGAAATTGGCTCAAATAGTAACCCAGCAATAAATGACCTTAAAAAGACCATAAAGCGTTTCAAAGATGAAGGTATATATACTATTGCACGAATTGTTGTATTCAAAGACCCTTATCTTGCCGAAAACAAAGGAGATTATGCCATGAAAAGAAAAAATGGTACCATATGGCAAGATGCAGCAGGGACAAAATGGGTAGACCCTTATAAAAGAGAGGTATGGGACTATATTACTTCAATTGCTCAAGAAGTTAGTGACAGTGGCTTCGACGAAATCCAATATGACTATATACGATTCCCAGAAAATGGTAAAAGAGTGGATCAAGAAGTATCCTTTGACAATCCAGACCGACTATCTAAAGCAGAAAATATCCTCGCCTTTCTTAAATATTCAAATGATAAGTTAAAAAACGAACCTGTCTATGTATCTGCAGACATCTTTGGATTAGTAACGACAGCAACAAACGATATGGGGATTGGACAGATTTGGGAAAACATCTCCCCAAACGTGGATTATATTTCACCGATGACCTACCCTTCACACTATGCACCGGGTTCCTATGGTATTAGTAACCCTGACCGTGCACCATACGAGATCATGCTTCAAGCCATGAAAGATGCAAACATGCGCAACAACAAACTAAAAAACCAAGGTTTAAAAGCAGCTGTTATTCGCCCCTGGATTCAAGACTTTGACTACAAAAGTGTCTACAGCATAGAGGATGTACAAAAACAAATTAAAGCCCTTCACGACCAAGGAATAACCCAATATTTAATCTGGAATGCCGGTAATGTTTACACGGTAGAAGCCTTTAAATAACCACTTAACAACCGCTGAGCAATCAGCGGTTTACATAGCTATTTTGGTAAGAGTCAGCCTCTTAGCGTTACTATTCCTAAAAGACAATTCGAATAAACTGAAGTTCACTTGGTTTATTAGACTGCTCTTCGGGGTTTCTACTCTTTTATGTCCATATTAGAGCGGTTCTATTAGACTGTTTTACAGCGATTCCGCTCTTTTGTGTCCATTAGACTGGTTCTATTAGACAGTTTTACGCGGTTTCTACTCTTTTGTGTCTATTAGGGTGGTTCTATTGGACAGTTTTACGCGGTTTCCGCTCTTTTGTGTCCATTAGGGCGGTTCTATTGGACTGTTTTACGTGGTCTCTGCTCTTTTGTGTCTATTAGATCGGTTCTATTGGACAGTTTACGGGGTTTCCGCTCTTTTGTGTCTATTAGAGCGGTTCTATTGGACTGTCTACAGCTTTTCCGCTCTTTTGTGTCCATTAGACTTGTTCTATTAGACAGTTTTACGCGGTTTCTCCTCTTTTGTGTCTATTAGAGCGGTTCTATTGGACTGTCTACAGCTTTTCCGCTCTTTTGTGTCCATTAGACTTGTTCTATTAGACAGTTTTACGCG
>NZ_JBNPWZ010000002.1:0-159345 GCF_050433565.1 Ornithinibacillus bavariensis | reverse complement strand
CGGTTTCTGCTCTTTTGTGTCTATTAGAGCGGTTCTATTGGACTGTGTTACGGGGTTTCCTCTCTTTTGTGTCCATTAGACTGGTTCTATTGGACAGTTTTACGCGGTTTCTGCTCTTTTGTGTCTATTAGAGCGGTTCTATTGGACTGTGTTACGGGGTTTCCTCTCTTTTGTGTCCATTAGACTGGTTCTATTGGACAGTTTTACGCGGTTTCTGCTCTTTTGTGTCTATTAGAGCGGTTCTATTAGACTGTCTACAGCTTTTCCGCTCTTTTGTGTCCATTAGACTTGTTCTATTGGACAGTTTTACGCGGTTTCTGCTCTTTTGTGTCTATTAGAGCGGTTCTATTAGACTGTCTACAGCGATTCCGCTCTTTTGTGTCCATTAGACTTGTTCTATGAGACAGTTTTACTCGGTTTCTACTCTTCTATGTCCATTAGAGCGGTTCTATTGGACAGTCTACAGCTTTTCCGCTCTTTTGTGTCCATTAGAACGGTTCTATTAGACAGGTCTAAGGCGTTTTCCCACTTCAGTGTCTATTAGAACTACGTAATCAGACTGGCTCAACGAAATTCTCCCTATACTATGTTTACGATTAGCCCATACTTAGCTCTTCATTAATCTACTATCTTTAGTCAGCTTTAGTTCACTCAATAATGTTGATCCGAGTATCAGTACTCCACCAATAATTTGCACTAACCCCATGTTTTCATGCAAAACAATGGCAGCCATTAGGACTGCTGATATAGGATCTATATAGCTAAAAACAGCGATTGTTTGTCCTTTAAGCTTTTTTATAGCAGCAAAATATAATAAATAAGCTATCCCGGTATGAAATACCCCGACAACTAATATTAACAATATAGTTTCTCCACTGATTCCTGTGTAATTCATTTCCTCTGTGAATAGTACATAAGGTAACAAAACAATAGTGGCAATTGTTAGCTGCATAATGGTCGTTTCAAAATCAGATAAATTTCGGATAAATTTATTTAATAATATGACGCTTGCATAGAAGGCTGCCGCCAAAAGTCCGTATCCTATACCTACTCCGTGATGAAATCCCACGTTAGAAGGAAGTGCTTGTGGCTGAACTATCAAAAAGAACCCTGTAAATGCAAGAAGGATACTGATAGCTTTAAGAGTTGTCCACCTTTCCTTTAGTAGAAATGGAGCTAGAGCCATAACAAAAATTGGAGCAAAATAATAGCTCAACGTGGCATTCGAGATGGTTGTGTATCGATATGCTTCAAAAAGAAAAATCCAATTAAATCCCATCGCTGTCCCAGAAAAAAGGAGCAACATCAAATTTTTCTTAGAGATTTGATTAAAATTTACCTTTTGTTTAAGAAACAAACTGGCAACAATCAAAAAAACACTCCCAATTGCTCCCCTAAACAATGCAAGTTCACTTGAGGATAGCTCAATATTCTTTACAAATAATCCAATACTTCCAAAAATTAACATAACAAATATAAATACTGCTTTTGCTTTCACGTAATTTCCCCCTACCATATTCGTTCATCCATTATCTCATAATTAGAATAAATTTAGCACATGCTAAGAAAAAGACAAGGGGGATATTTTCTATGGAAAAATCGAATGGAAACTTTACTGTAGCTGGTACTAATATCGATGAAGTTAAACGGAAAAATGCAAATTCGGGTTTGTCCTATAACGAGGTCAAGGAATTACTAGCTAGAACGACAGGTGGACATGGTACATCCATCTATAGTGACACAGATCCGGAGAAAATAAGAAAGCAAATAAACACGGATATCTCACAAAGGAAGGAATAACTATGGCAGAAAAGGACTTTGAAAAAATTTATAATGAATACCGAAACCAAAGTGAACAAAACGAAAATAAGAGCCAACAGGAAATTAGCGATAAAGAACAAATTACAGCGGTTAGAAAAAATGATGATGGAGATATCATTGCTTTTAAAACGAATACTGGTCGAGAGTTAGATTACGTGACAGCACTTGAAGAAGCCAAATTAGGTAACCTAGCACATGTCGATGTCTTTCATAAGTATGGACGCGATATTATTCGCAGTGAGCCAGATGGCATTAAGGAAAATAACTTAGATCAATTACCTGAATTTTAAAAGGAGCAACCATTAAGTTGGCTGCTCCTATATATCCATCCAAACGCGAATTTATTTTGGATTTAATTTCATATCAATATCAGAAATATCTACCTTTTCTCCGAACCAAGCATGTAGTTTTTCTTTTGCTTTCCTTTTGACTTCATCATCAACATAAGCAGCAACTTGGAGTAAAGCAGCAGTAAGTACTCCTAAGTCATCCACAAAACCTGCACCTAAAGCAACATCTGGGATAATATCAATCGGCAAAATAAAATATCCTAATGCTCCTAAAATAGTTGCTTTAACTTTTACAGGAAGCTCTGGCTTTTGCAACGTATAATATAGTATCAATACAACATAGATTACCGATGCTCCTGCTTTCTTTGCGAATCGTTGGATTTTCTTCCATAGTTTCTCTTCTGAATAATGTTCTACATGCTTTTCCAATTCTTCTTCCGACTGTAAAGATTCAATATCTATTTCTTCAATTTGTACTTCATCTAGTTTTATTTGTTCAGAGCTTAATTCATTGTTCTGATCCAATTCAACTCTATTTGACTTGTTTTTCTTGAATTTCTCAAACATTCGCATCACCTCATAGGTTGCTTAGATTTTATAAGGATGTCTTACCTAAATCATAATCTTTTCTATTCTCCCCGTAAAGTGATGAACTCAAAACTAGTCCCGATTAATAGCATTTTCTAAAAACAAATAACCTTCACCAACTTCCTGAGGAGTGAAGGTTATTTTATCATTTTTATCCTCTAACATTAAGTAAAATTTTCCCGGAGTGTTGCCTATTCTCAATTAACCTATGGGCTTCAGCAACCTTGTGCAATGGAAACTCGTCTCCAATTATAATATGTAATTCACCACTTACTAAAAAGCGAATAACCTGATCTGCTACCTCGTTTAATAAATATGGTCTCTTTTTTCTTGTATTTCCAAGGCTGAATCCCAAAACAGAGCGACAGCTAGAATGTATTTCATTTGTTTTGAATGTCCCCACTTCGCCACTTGAATTCCCAAAATGGACGAGCCGACCATATTCTGCGAGACAATCCATACTCTTTTCTGTCACTTTACCAGAAACAGAATCAAGGATGAGATCCACCCCATTGCCATTCGTGACGTCTAATACATTAGAAGTAAAGTCCTCATAGGTAAAAACCTCATCGGCACCTGCTTCAAAAGCAGTTTTTTTCCTTGCCTCACTACCAACTGTACCTATAACTTTACTAGCACCTAAAAGTTTTGCAATTTGAATAGCTGTAGTACCTACACCACCTGCTGCTGAATGAACTAGTACTGTTTCCCCTTTAGAAATTCTTCCAACATTTTGGACAAGCATGTACGAGAGAAAACTGACTATAGGGCTTGCTGCAGCAATATCTGTATCCATATTATCTGGAATAGGAAAAACAAGCTGTTCATTCGCAATGGCAAATTCTGCATAGGAGCCACTATGTGGGAAAGCAATCACTCTTTGGCCCTTTTTTATATTTTTCACATCTGGACCAACCTTTTCAACTATACCAACCAAATCGATGCCTAATATCAGTGGAAAATTCCCTTTAGATTTTTTCCCATTTCTATTCTTAATATCAGCAAAGTTAACACTAGTCTTCCACGTTTTTATTAAAACTTCCCCTGCATTAGGTTCAGGTATTGGAATTTCTAGATATTGTAATACCTCTGGACCACCGAACGCTTCTAATACAACTGCCTTCAAAGCAACCCCCTCCAAACATGCTTTACTATATTAAAAATCTATTACAGCAAAATAGTTTTCGCCATTAATTCAGCAAGTTATTGGCTTTTCATACAAAAAATTGTATAAATCAAGATGAAAGAAGTAATTTCTCTCCCCATCACTCTCCATAAACATCTTCCCTCGAATGAAACCCATCCGCTATAATTGTATCATCAATATTATCCTTGTTAACTTCAATCGGAGAAAGCAAGATAGATGGGACTTCAATTTTTCCGTTATTAATCTTTCTATTCGTTTTAATTGTTTCTCCATCTGCAAGCTTGAGGGCAAGATCTGCCGTTTCTTTCGCTAAAGAGCTAATAGGCTTATAGACAGTCATTGCCTGTTCACCTTGAACAATACGTTGAACTGCTGTAAGATCAGCATCTTGACCGGCTACTGGTATCTTGCCTGCAAGTCCCTTTTCTCTAAGTGCTCTAATAGCTCCCTCTGCAGTAGAATCATTAGCTGCAATAACGGCGTCTATCTCATTATGATTAGCCTCTAGTGCCGCTAACATGTTTTTATAGGCATTATCTGGATTCCAGTCCTCGGTCCATTGGTCATATACAACTGTTATATCTCCATTTTGTATGTAAGGCTGCAGTACTTTAAACACACCTTTTTTAATTAAATTGGCATTATTGTCTGTTATCGCCCCACCAATATATACATATTTTCCTGTTGGAACCAGGCTTGTAATTGCCTTGGCTTGCAATTCTCCTACCATTTCATTATCAAAGGAAACATATAAATCAACATTCGCATTTTTAATGAGCCGATCATAGGATATCACCTTGATTCCAGCTAAATGGGCTTTTTCTACGATTGCCGCAGCAGGCTCGGTGTTATAAGGAACGATGACTAATACATCCACCCCATTATGAATTAATGTCTCAACTTGTGCGATTTGCTTCGCTACATCTTCGTTTGCCACCATGATATCTATTTTGGCACCTAATTCCTCTACTTCCTTTTTAAAAAGCTCCCTATCCTTCAACCAACGCTCTTCCTCTAAGGTGTCCATCGAAAACCCAATGTGTATCGGTCCAGATTCAGCTCCCTCTTCTTCGAGTTCTAATGAAGGTTCAGGGGAGCTTTCCGATTCTGTTGGTTCAGCCTTTTCACAAGCTATTAACAAGAAAATGAATAAGACCATCAACATTATTTTCATACAATGAGGAATAAATCGTTTCAAGTTAATCCCCTCCCTCTAACCAATCCACAATTAGTCTTTCTTGCCCAGAACAGTTTTCTGATAATCGCTTGGCGAAATACGAACCATTTTCTTAAAAACCTTACTAAAATAATTTGGTTCATGATAACCAACCTCGATAGCAATTTCTTTTATACTGCGATTTGGATCTGCCATTAATTTCTTTGCCCTTTCTATACGACATTCTGTCAAAAAATCAATATAGTTAACCCCTATTTTCTCTTTGAAAATTTTACTAATATAAATAGGACTTAAACCCATCCTTTTCCCTAATGCCTCAAGTGATATATCCTCATGAGAGTGCTCGATAATGTATCGCTTAATCTGTTCCACATTATCCGCCTCAAGTCTTTGATAATACTCTGTATGTAATTGTTTCATCTGTCCTAGTAAGGACACTGTTTCACTCCGAAGCTGTCTATAGTCAAGTGTTCGATACGAGTACAGAGGTGTGTCGGAATCAATTCCTAATTCATTTAAAACTTTTGATACAGTCCACAATACCTCTAAAATTCTTTGCTGAGCTTGTAATGGGTTAATGCCATTGTTTTCAAAAAGGCGAATGACGTTTATTATCTTTACTTGAGCTTGTTCCCATTGACCAAACCTAATAAGATCAGGAAGTTCTTTTTGCAGTAATTTTACTTGGTCATTGGACTCATAATTATCTCCAGGAATATCTGGATAAAATTTATATTTTACAGGTGCTGCTATATCCAAGCATGATATTAATGCCTCTTGATAGGACTTTCGGACATCATCAAGGGATGGGTAGACTTTTCCAATGCCAATAAACCACCCGTCTTCATTTGGATTCTCTCTAACGGAGAGAATCTCACGAGCAAGCGAAGTAGCTTGAGAACGATAGGATATCCCATTAGTACGGAAGACAATAATGGGAAGCTGATTGCTATGTAAAGCTCCCACTAAGCTATAACCTGTCTGCCTAACTACCTCTTTAATTTTCGAATAATTATCCTCGGAACCTGCTGGGAGATGAATATTTATCACAAACATTTCAGCTTTTGTTTCAATACCTAAAATTTCTACTAACATATCAAGGTGGACTTCATGAACATGATCAAATAATAGCTGTGTAACTACATCTGTTTCGATTACGGACATCGTTTTTTGGAAAATTTGTTGCTGGCGTTTCGTAGAGATACGGGATTTTTGTTCTAGCATAATTTGCTTAATTACCTTACCGACAATGTCAATAATATCGTTTATCTTGCTCGGTTTAAGTAGATAGTCTGTTGCCCCAAGTTTAATCGCTTGGCGCATATACTCAAACGTATCATATGCCGTGACCATGATAAATTTCGTATCGGGATTGTCTTCCCTAATCTGTTCCATCGCCTCAAGCCCACTCATTCCTGGCATCTTAATATCCATTAAAATGAGATCAGGTTTCCTCTCTCTCGCTACATCAATGGCCAGTTTTCCATTTCTTGCTTCGATAATTGATAGACTTGGAAATGAACGACTTAAAATCGCCCTCATCCCTTCTCGCTCTACATGCTCATCATCAACGATTAGTACCCGCATCATTACTTCCCCCATTTTGCTTCGGTATATGTAGAACTATTTTTGTAAAACTTCCTACTATACTTTCCATCTTAATGACCTCATCGAACCCATAGTAAAGCCGTAGTCGTTCCACCACATTACGAAATCCAATCCCTGTGGATGTGCTGTCACCTGACTTCAACTTACTATTAAGTAATTGTTCCATTTTTTCCGCTTCCATCCCCATACCATTGTCCTCAATCTCGATTTTCACCTGTTCTCTATAATCCTTAATTCGAACCCAAATTGCACCGCCTTCCTCCTTTGGCTCTATACCATGGATGACAGCGTTCTCAATTAGTGGTTGCAGAATAAGTGTCGGAATGGGAACAGCTAGACATTCTTCATCTACGACAAGGTGAAAATGAAGTCTATCTGTTAATCTTGCTTTTTGAATTTCCATATACTGCTTTAAAACGATAACCTCTTCTCCAAGTGGAACAGTTCGATCCATTTGCTTTAGATTGTATCGAAGTAGCCCAGCAACATTAACAAGTAAATCACTTGTTTCGTGTGACCCTTCTAGATATGCCTTTTTGGATAACGTATTCAATGTATTAAATAAAAAGTGAGGGTTAATTTGGCTTTGCAAACTACGAAACTGGCTTTCTTGTAATAATATTCTATTATGCTGCAATTCCTGCTCAAGCTTAGCTTTCTGTTTTGTTTCCTGAAATAGCTTATTAATGTTTTTGCGCATATGATCAAATGTATTCGCCAGAAAAGCGATTTCATCCTTTGTATCGATTTTTACTTGTACATCAAATCTCCCTTTGGAAAGCTCATTTGCTGCCTTGGTTAACTGTAGGACCGGCTTTGTGATGCTCCGTGAAAACAAGTAGGAAAACACAAGTAATGAAAAAGCGATTAATATTAATAGCCAGATTCCTAGTTCCCTTAAATCCCGTGATTGTTCCATAATTCCAAGATAGAATTGATCATATGTTTCTAATTCCTTATCAATTAAGGTCAGAGTCATATCTGAAATATGATTCGAAATACTCGTCGCTTCTGCAAATTCTCTCGCAGACTCCTCTACCTCATTTTCCTCATAAAAGATAATGAAACGATTCGTTGTCTCAATGAAACTGTCAATTAAATGTATATAATTGGTTAACGTAAAATCATTTATTTCATTTCGAAGATGATTTACATTATTTTTTGCTTGCTGTACTTCTCGCTTACTAAGTTCAATTTGCTCTAAATTATCTAACGATGGGTGTAGCATATAATCGTTTAAATCATTAATAACCTGTTGGCTCGCATCTGTTACTTCATTCATACTTAAATATCGTTGAAGAATGTCATTGTATTGATTTAATGATTTATTATGATAATAAGTAAGTGTAATCCATATCGATGACATAATGACTAGGACAATCGTTGATACAGTCCATATTTTGTTCTGAATTTTGTTCATGGTGCATCAGTCGCCTTCATTATATGAATTTCAGTTAAATAGCCATCAGAGTCAAGTGGAATAGTCTCTCCCTTAAGCCAATCTGTCATTAACTCCACACTTTTTCTTCCCATGATTTCAGGGGATTGTCTTAAAACACCATCAATCATTCTCTTTTCCAGTAACGGAATGGCTTCTGGTCCATCATCAAATGTATAAATATAAAAGGGAGATACTTGATAACGCTTACCTATTTCTTGAACCATAGCACCGATAGTATTTGCATTTACTGCAATAAATGCATCCGCATCAGTCACTTTATTTAAAATATCTTGTGTAGAAGTGATAACTTCATCCCGTTTATTCGAAGTTTTCGCATGCTCAATGAGGATATTAGAATATTGCTTTAATAAATCCTCCATTCCAGCTAAACGCTGCTCTTGGTAATACTCCAATTCATCGTTGAACATAATTACTACCTTGCCAGCTGTTCCCATATCGGTGATGAGCTGTTCGGCAATCATTCGCCCCGCCTTATATTGGTCAGAGCCCACATAAGTTCTTCTCAAGCTCTCAGCCATGGGAACATCATTAGCAATCGTGATAATTGGAATACCATAAAACGATGCCTTCACCTTAGTAAGCTCTTTAAACTCCTTAGAGTCTAACCCTTGTACAATAATTCCATCCACCTTGGACTGAATAGCAACCTCTAAATTAGTTAAGAAATCCTCTCGGTGACTACCGTAATTCCCCCATATCTCAAGGCTTACTCCAAGCTTTTTTGCCTCATCCAACGCAGCTCTGCCAACAGCATCCCAAAAAGGTGTATCTATATCCTGCGTAATCAAAACAAGACGATATTCGGATTGCTGTTGATCAATTGCCTCAGGAAGCTCCCAATCGGATTGAAAGACACTTAAAGCAGATACGGAGGTAAAATAACATAAAATGATATATAGAATGATTAACAAAAAAATGCTTAATTTTCTCAAGAAGTTTTATCCCCTTCCTACTTTTCAGGCAAGCTATCAACTGAATGAAGCTTCATTTTTTCTCACTATTATCATAC
Organism: Ornithinibacillus bavariensis; assembly: GCF_050433565.1. Taxonomy (NCBI): domain Bacteria; kingdom Bacillati; phylum Bacillota; class Bacilli; order Caryophanales; family Bacillaceae; genus Ornithinibacillus; species Ornithinibacillus bavariensis. The sequence goes on along the minus strand of NZ_JBNPWZ010000002.1, from coordinate 150,243 downwards.
CATCAAACCGTACATCTTCCATACTGCAAAAATTCAGAACTATACCAAAAAAGAAGAAGCTATAATTAGCTCTTCTTTTTTCATAGAACTAGTATTCTATTTTCCTCGTTTTCTAGTCATGACATCAAAGATAACAGCTAGTGCTAATACACCACCACGAATCATGTATTGATAAGAAATCCCGACCCCAAGCAAGTTCATACCATTCGTCAGTGAAGCCATAACAACTGCACCAACAATTGCTCCAGTTACTTTTCCGACTCCACCTGCAGAGGAAACACCACCAACATAAGCTGCTGCAATTGCATCTAACTCAAATAACGTACCTGCAGTAGTTGTTGCTGACTGTAAACGAGACGTAAACAGGATTCCAGATAATGCAGATAACAGTCCCATTGAACCAAATACGAGTAATGTAATCCTGCCGACATTAATTCCACTTAGATGTGCAGCCTCTGGGTTACTTCCTACAGCATAAATATGTCTACCGATAACGGTTTTCGTCGTGATGAAATGATAGATTAATACAACAAGAAGGATAATAACGATTGTCCAGGATAATCCATGATGACCGGCAAGAATCCAAGTGATATAACCAATAATTGCTGACACAAAAACCAATTGTAAAATAAAGATTGGTGTAGATACTACCTCAAAATTATATCTCAGCATTTTTCTACGCTTGGACAGAGCACCATAAATATATAAGATAATCCCTAGTACACCTACTAGCAAGGATAGTAAATGTAATCCACCAATTTGCGTAATTGAGGGAATATATCCATTCCCAATAGCATTAAATGCATCATTTTGAATGATGATTGTACCTGACCCTTCTGTAACACGTAGTAACGCACCTCTAAAAATCAGCCATCCAGCAAGTGTTGCAACAAATGAAGGAATTCCTACTTTTGCTACTAAAGTTCCAGTTGTTAACCCAATTAGTAACCCGATTAATAGAATAATTGGTATGACCACATATACTGGTAATCCAACCTTCATCAGTAGAATTGCAGATATGGCACCAAGAAAACCAGCTAGGAACCCAATTGATAAGTCTATGTGACGAATCACGATAACTATCATTACCCCTACCGCTAGGACCGCAATATACCCTGCAGAATCTAGCAGATTACTTATATTTCTTGATGACATAAAAAGACCATCCGTTAATATCGTGAATGTCAGCATGATAACGAATAAGGCAATATACATACCGTAGTCACGAACATTATTCTTCAGTAACTCTTTTAATTCTGTTATAAAACCCATAGACCCCACTCCCTATTGCGTAGCAAGTTGCATAATTTTTTCTTGACTTGCCTCTTCACTTGATAACTCACCTTTTATCTCACCATCAGCCATAACATAAATTCGATCACTCATCCCTAAAACTTCTCCAAGCTCAGAGGAAATCATAATGATGCTCATGCCTTCTTCAATTAGACTATTCATAATCGTATAGATTTCAAATTTCGCTCCTACATCAATTCCTCTTGTTGGCTCATCTAAGATGAGTAGCTTTGGTTTTACAAATAACCATTTCCCAAGGGAAACCTTTTGCTGATTACCACCACTCAAGTTTCCAACTAATTGTTCAATCGAAGAAGCTTTAATCGTTAGATCCTTTTTATATGCTTCTGCAACTTTAATCTCTTCATTTTCATTAATAACACCACTTGTGGAAATTTCATGTAGATTAGCAACTGAAATATTCTTTAAAATATCCTGTGTTAAAAATAACCCATCACCCTTACGATCCTCTGTTACATAAGCAATTCCAGCTTTTATTGCATCACTCGTATGTTTGAAGCTTCTCGTTTTCCCGTCTACTTTTAAGTCGCCCTTCAATTTATAGGACTTAGGGTTACCAAAAATACTCTGAGCAAGCTCTGTTCGTCCTGCACCCATTAACCCTGCGATACCTACTATCTCACCTTGTCTTACGCGAAAATGAACATCCCTTAGAATTTGCTTACCTAATTGAGAATCATAAGCAGACCAATTATTAACCTCGAGTATGGTATCACCAAAAGCCTTCTTCTCACGCTTTGGATAAATGTCAGTAATTTCACGCCCAACCATGTGCTTGATAATAATGTTTTCGTTAATTTCTCCCTTTGCAGCATCTAATGTGCAAATGGTATTCCCATCGCGAAGAACCGTAACACTATCAGCAATCGCAATAACTTCCTTTAGTTTGTGAGAAATCATGATACTCGTAATTCCTTGCTTCTTAATCTCCTTTAAAAGCGCTAGTAAATTTTCACTATCATCTTCATTCAATGCCGCTGTCGGTTCATCCAAAATTAATAGCTTAACATCCTTGCTAAGTGCCTTTGCAATCTCGATTAATTGCTGTTTACCAACTCCAAGGTCCTTTACAAGTGTTTCAGGATTAACCCGCAGATTAACCTTCTCAAGCATTTTCTTCGATTCTACAATCGTTTGGTTCCAATCTACAATTCCTCGATGCTGTACTTCATTACCAACGAATAGATTTTCATATACGGAAAGGTCAGGAAATAATGCTAGCTCTTGATAAATTATCGCGATTCCTGCATTTACACTATCATTGATCTTAGAGAATTTTTGAACTTCTCCTTCATAGATAATGTTCCCATCGTACGTTCCATAGGGATAGACTCCACTTAATACCTTCATTAACGTCGATTTACCTGCACCGTTTTCACCAACTAAACAATGAATTTCTCCCTTTTTCACTTTAAAGTTAACATTGTTCAGTGCTTTAACGCCGGTAAATTGCTTCGTTATTTGATCCATTTCCAAAATGTATTCACTCATCGTTCCCACCCTTTGACAAAACAAGTTAGAATGGTGAAATAGTAATAGGATTTCCTATTACTATTTCACGCTTGTATCCCTTATTCTAATCCTGTAAATTCGCTTGCTTCGTAATAACCAGAATCAATGAGTTCTGCTTTTACATTTTCTTTATTTACCACAATAACGTCTGTTTGTTTTGCTTTAACATCCACTGAACCATTATTGTAAGAACCAGTTGTTTCAGGTGTATTACCTTCTAGAACTTCAATTGCCATCTTCATCGCATCACTTACTAATGTACGTACATCCTTGAACACTGTCATTGTTTGCTTGCCATCGATAATATATTGAATAGATGCCTTCTCTGCATCCTGTCCTGTTACAACATAACTAGTAATCGCCGGATCAGAACCAAATACGTCGGCAATTGCACGAGCTGTTCCATCATTTGGTGCAAGAATTGCAACATCACCCTTTAAGTCGTCACCCACTGCTGTTAAATGTGTTTCAGCTTTGTTCTTCGATTCGTTTGGATCCCAATTCGTTGTAACCTGTCCAAGAATGGCACTCATTTCATCACGAGTTAATTCTGCTTTATCCTTTAATGCTTCTGCCTCACTAGAGTTTGCAATGACAAAGGTACCATCAGCAATCTTCGGCTGAAGTACACTCCATGCTCCCTCAAAGAATAAGAATGCATTGTTATCAGAGGATGCACCAGCATACAGATAAAGCGGAACCCCTGAACCACTAGCGTTATCGATTAAGTATTGACCTTGTGCCTTTCCAACAGCAACACTATCAAATGTTACATAATAATCAATTGCATCTGTGTCAGTAATTAAGCGGTCATAAGAGATAACAGTTATTCCTTCTTTTTTCGCTTCTTCTACGGCAGCACCTGCTGCAGCCCCATCATGTGGAGCAATAATTAGAACTTCAATACCTTTACTAATTAACGTCTCAACGTTTTCCTTTTCCTTTGCGGAAGAACCTTGGCTAAATAAGATTTCCGTTGTGTACTCAGAATCCTTCAAAGCAGCCTTAAATCTCTCTTCATCTTGAACCCATCTAGGCTCGTCTTTTGTAGGAAGGACAATACCTACACTAATTTTGCCACCTTTACCACCACTCTCACTGCCACATGCAGCAAGAACTACCATTAACATTAAAGCCATAAGCCCAATAGTTAGCGCTTTCAAATTCTTTTTCATGCTTTCCTTCTCCCCTTCTTTTGTAGTTCTTTTTGTCTACAAGTCACATTATATCGAGATATGCTTGGGTTGAAAGCGTTAACATGTGGTAATTTTTTAGTATTGTCTGTAATTTTTTAAGGTGGGATTAGGAAAAACTGGAAGATCTAACGTTAGAATAATGGAAAGTTCATAAATGCAATGAAAAAAATTTAGATATTTGAGGACTCTATCCTTTATTCGGTCATCGATTATAAAAGAGGATATATTCATTAAACAGTTTGATTTATTTTTTACTCTTGTGTATAAATAAAAAAACTCAATAAGCAAAAGCTCTAGCTTATACTTATTGAGGCAACGCTTTATTCAATGTATGTATTATTTGACTCTTCAGTGTCATAGTGGTTATTTCACAATATCTCAATTATTAAATTAAAACCAGAAAATATTTTCTTTAATCTTTACCCCATCAGCCTCTGTCAGTTTTTTTAGTAAAAGTAATCTGATACTTGTGTTATAATCTGATGTTTTTTCGGCAATAACTGCATCACTTTGTAACTGGTTAAGAGTATCTACAATATCTGCTGGGTATTCAAGAATAAAATCGATTTCTTGATTGCCTTTTGTAAATATCTCATAACTTTCTGTGTCAAAATCATTTAAAGACAAGCAGAGCTGTGACATTATTTTTTACGCAAGGAAAAAATTCACCTTTTTTACTGATAAAAGGAAATGATAGGATTTATCAAAAAGGAGCATTCCCATATGAGAATGCCCCCCCTAAACCTTCTGTATTTACAAATTAAAGAACTGGGTTTCGTTTCTCAAATATCACTGTCCCCATAAATCAGATCAGCTGTATTTTTAAATTCGTCTTTACCAAATATTGATAAAAATCTATTTTCTTCCTTTCCTGAACTAATAAAAATAACTGTCGGAGTGCCTTCAATATTGAACCCCTCCATTAGTAGGTTTTTATTTTTGTCTGCATTTATGTCTACTGCAAAAATATCCTTTCCTGTTGTCTGAATGTAATCATTTATAATTGGGTTTACTTGTTTGCATGGAGCGCAGTTTTCTTGATAGAAATAAGCAATAAAAGTTTCCTGTTCTTCCTTCATTTTCTTTATTTGATCTGAGGATACTTTTTTATATAAAGCCGGTTCACTTCCCACTAAATTACTAACAGAAATGTATCCAATAATTACCATAGTTACCACTGCAGAAACAAATACTATAAGTTTCTTCACAAAATCACTCCATTCAAAAAGAATTAATAAGTTTTTGTTTAATATCTCCATCCTCTTGGGGATTGATGGTGGAAGTTTTTCCATTATTTAAGGCGTAAATTTTATCACACGCTGTTGCTAAATCTAGGTCATGGGTTATAAAAATAACAATCATTGGAGCCTCACGTAATAATTGTTTTATTTGATTCCTTTTTACAAAATCTAAACCATTAGTTATTTCATCTAAAATTAAAACATCAGGCGAAGATAGTATATAGCGAGTTATATTTAACATTTGTTGTTGTCCCATTGATAACTGAACACCTTTAGATCCAATTACTGTGTTATAACCTTCTGGCATAGAATTAACTACCTCTTCGAATCCTACTAATCTTGATACCTCTTTGACAACCTCAAAATCTATATCTCTATGAAGTAATATATTGTTTAGAATTGTATCATTAAATATTTGAATGTCTTGAGGAATATACAAGACCTTCTTTAATAAAGACGCTTGGTTTATATTACTAATACTTATATCATTAAATAAAATATCTCCCTTTTCTGGTTCGTAATAGCCTGCTAGTAATTTTGCTATTGTTGATTTACCTGAACCACTTCCTCCAATTAGTGCGATTTTTTCACCTTGCTTAACTTCAATATTTAGGTTGTTTAACACATAATTATTGGGGGTAAAAGAAAAATATAAATTTTGAATTACTATTTTCTCTATTTTATTTTCTATTTCAATTCCTTGATCAGGTTTTTTTTGTACAGAATTAACTATATCTTCATATCTAAGAGTAGCTACTCTTCCTTGTTCTAACGTTGCTTGTAAAGTGGTTAAATTAACAAAAGGGTTGAAAACATTAGAAACCAAGGAGTTGAACATTAATAACATACCAGAGGATAAATCATCATTTATAACTAAATAGGAACCAAAAGCAAAAAAACAGACATTAAAAAAATTCACCACAGACACCTTGATTAGGTTTTGAAAATTATCGAATGATATAAATTTTTCTCTTATAGCGTATACTTCATCCAATCTTTTGATTACCTTATCTTTCATTTGGTTGGTAATGTTATAATTTTTAATACTTTCAGTGTTATCCACCGTTTCTATAAGTTCCGTGTTAAGGTACTCTTGTTTTTCAAATAAGTTATAGCTCAGATTTTCATATCGTTCCCTTGAGAAAAATAGTAGTAAAAAGAAAGTAATTATAGGGATAAAGGTTAGCAAGGATAAATATACATTCATTCTAAATAAAATAATAAAAGTAACAATTATTGCTAAAGTGTCCAAGGGTAAGGTTTGTATAAAAAATAAATATCTAGTTCTTATGTCACTAATATTACTAAATCTAGTTATTAATTCTCCGCTTTCAAATTGTTCCGTGAATGTATAATCCTGTGCAAAGTATTTTGAAACTAACTTTTCTACTAAGTTTTTGTCTATGGAATTATTTGTTTTTACATTGATTACAGAATTAATGTATTTTAAAAAAAACTGAATAGTTACAGCCAAAAGATATATTACTGTGACCCCAACAATAAGTCCAACTGCTTCATTTGGTATAATTAAATCAAAATACGTAGAGAACATTCCAGCTAGGTAAATAGTGAGTAAATATACAATACCCGACAATATCCAGGATGTTATAATATATTTTTTAATTGTAAATAAACTCTTAATAATAGTGTTGCTTTGTTTGGTTTCAGTAATTGAGTATGATGTTAGTTTTTGGCTATCAATCAACTTTTCAACTTCAAGTACAAATGGAACCCAGTTAGACAAAAATCTATTTATTTTCATCCTCTTTATCTGATTTTTTGAAGGATCTCCTATATAAACATGATTTTTAGTAGCCTTAAATAGGGTTATAAAATGGTTATTGCTTCCTTTGATTTGGGTAATACATGGATATTTTAATTCTTGAAACGTTTCTTTAGAGGAAACACATTTTGATACATTTGTTTCCACCCCCAGTTTTTGGAGACCACGTTTTATTCCTAAAAAAGTAGTACCATTTTTGTTAGTAGACAATATTACTTTTAATTGAGATAGTGTCATTTCTATATCCCATGAATATTTAATGAGCATAGATACGGCTGCAGGCCCACAATCGTTTTCTTCAAGTTGTTTTGTGAAATATTTTTTTTTCATTTTCCTCTCCAATTTGTAGTAAATATTTTTGTAATGCATCATATAGTTCCATATAATTTTCTTGATATTCTCCATATTGTGCATCTTCTAGCTTTTTTAGAATGTTAAAACAGCTGTTATAATCTCTTATATTAAAGAAAAGTTGAGACAAGAGATAATCAAGATGGAACCCATTTGAATTTAAACTACCGTAATCTAGTCCTTTATTAGTTTGTTTATAATCTATAATTTGTTGTATAAATTGATGATATGCGTACTCAAAAATAATGAGTTGGATGAATATATCCCAATATAAAGTATCAGTCATATTAGGTGCCAATTTCTTTAGATCTTCTAAATAATACTTTGCGTTTTCAATATCTCCAGCACTTAGATAATGTGCTATTAAGTCGCTTAGTGCTCTTAATTTATATTCTTCGTAAAAAGGGGCTTGTCCACATAATGTTATTACCTTTAAAAGTGAGTCTCTATAAAAATTTTCCTCTAGTACACCTTTCCCATCCCTACAAAGTAGATAATACCATTTAGGATTCAATGGTTCTTTATCAATCATAGTGTAAAGTAAGGAAGTATTACGTTCTTGTTTTTGTTTAGCTGAGGATACAGATTTCATATACCCATCATGATGTAAAATAACATCATCAAAAGCTAAAAAATTTAATTCTGACTTGTTGATATGTCGAGGTTCTTCATGGACCATTCCGAAGTAAAAAACGGAATCATTATTAGGTATAATTCTTCTAACAGTTTGCACAACGTGCCCGCCTGAATTAACAATAGCGGGGCAACAAACTACTGTTGTATTTAATGTATCTACAATAGAAAGATGAGATTTTAAATTCTCAAATGACCCCTTTTCAATAGTTTCATCAGCATCAATAAATACTATCCAATCTTTTGTAGCTTGAGATATTCCAAGATTCCTTATTTCAGCAAAATCATTATTCCAACTTGTTTCAATGATTGAGTATTTATTGGTCATACTAAAATTGTTTAGAATATTTAATGTGTCATCAGCTGATCCAGTATCAATTACAATAACCTCATCATTAATTCCAATATTATTTTTTATTGCATTTAAACATCTTGCTATACACCTTTGTTCGTCTTTACACATTATTATCACTGATAGACTTGGCTCTTTAAGTAATAGGTTGTCAAAAGAGTTTAATTCTAGATGTCTAATATTTTCACTTATGTTAGGCGAGTATAGCTTTAAGTGTTCAAAAAATTTTTTTGCTGTCTTAGTATTTTTTGGCATACCCTTCATATCTCCTTATTTCTTCAAAATATAAATCTAAACTTGTATTATAGTAATCTACTATTTTAACTAAGATACTTACTGGAACCTCCCTTTCAGATCTTTTGTACTTCGAATACAAAGATTGATTGCACTATAATATTGATGATGTTTCTGCATGTGACAAATTATCCTATTCTCTCAATTCCTTTACAAAAATACATCCCCCATTCCTCATATTATAATTAGTAGAAATAGTTCAAAAATTGTTAACATTTTTATTGTTCGATGTTATAATTATATCATCAATGGTGAATATTTAAAATAGAGTTAATAATTTTAAAATTATAATTAAGAGGAGGCTTATTGTATGTCAAAACTAAAGACTGTATTGACAGAAGAAGAAATTAATACGTATACAAAAGAAGGAAAAGGGTTATGGGATCCAGGAGGTGCTCTATGGTGTAGTTACTATATGGCCTTGTGTAGCACCGGATATGACTGTGGAACTTGTGGCTGGATATTTAAGCAATGTGGTGCTGGTGGAGGAGGTGGTGGAGGTGGTTGCGGCACTTGCGTATGCCGATAATGCAGGGTGAATATAGTAAATAGTTCTTTTGCTAACTAAACCTAATTCACCATTGTAATTAAATATTATAGGGCTGCATCAAAAAGTACAAAATTGGAATTCTTATTGATGACAGCCTTTTTGTTTTAGCTATTATAAAGCGTTTTTTCTTAGGAATCTTCTTATTAAAACAGAAAGATTACTAGTGTTTCCCTCCTTGTAGGCAGTATTCAGTATGGACTTAGAAGTTACGTCTGTCCTGAATCAGGTTGTCACATAATGGCAAGAGATACTATGCTCTAGTGAAAAAGGATGCAGGGGAGTGAGTTACGATGAAAAAACTTGAATCGGTGTTGTTTCCTGGTGAGTACATAAAGACGAAGATAGCAGGGACCTTTGAAGTAAAAGAGAAAACAGGCATAGAATATAAATTTGGGGAGTTCCTTGCAACTAACAAAAGACTTATTTGGTACACAAAATACCCTTTTGCCCACGAAGAAGTAGAAATTCATAATTATAGCGAAATATCAAGGGTAGATATTGATTATTCTTTTTTTACATTTAATAGCGGTGTATCAATGAAGATTAAATGGGCAAGTCATGGAGATAGGCAATTCTTTTTTGAAAATCTGAATGAATTAATTCATTAGAATATTACGTTTGTTGCACATGAAAAATAAGCAAGATGTTCTTAACTTTTATAGCAGCAATTAAAGACAAGGAAGGGTATCCAAACCAATCTTGTGATAAACCCCAATTATCGTTTTGAAATTGTTTTTAGACACGCAACGGAATTTATTTTTTGTTCCTGCGAAATAGGAGGCGACACAGGTACTCTGTTTTTGTCATTGAACACTCAGATGGATGTCGCCTCAGCCAATTACACTGTAGACTGGGAGGACTTTTGTTAAAAAACTAAATCAAAAAGAGCAACTTCGTCCAACCTTCCGTTACAAAATTATTATTAGAAAAAGTGTTTACAGTATATTAAGCAACCAATTAGAGTTACAAATGAGCTCATAGCGTTTCTTTTTATTATATTATTCCATTCGATTGATTAATAATCTAATTGACGTAAATACAGAAGAAGACTGTCCTCTTGATTTTTAAGTGTATACTTACGGATTTTACTGTCTATCCTTTTTTGTTGTTTACTATCTTTGCTAAGCCAGTTTATGAAATGAAAAAAGGGACTGGATAATAAGTTCGCTGTACCACGAAAACCTAATTCAAACCCCATTTGTTCTTTTTCAGTTAAGGATAATTGCGTATTTTTCAAGAATTCTTCCTTGAAATGCTTCGGAATTAATATATATGGCTCTTTTTTCTCTAATGCAGAAAGTAACTCTTCAGCATTACCAGCAACAAAGTGATTATTCGATCCATCTGCCTTCATTTTTTATTCCTCCTTCTATTAAATAATTATATTCATATTTTTTAGTCAATTCAAGTAAAGGTATAAAATACCTTTCTCCTTGGTGGGGTAAATAACCAATTCTAAATGCACAATATATACTATTATAATATTTGTATTAAATTAAATTCGATCCTTCTTACTCTACAGATACTTTGCAATAAAAATAAGTTTTTAATACACAATCATTAAAAAAAGTCCGTTAAGGAATTAACAATAGTGTTTCCGAAAATATATTAAGATATAAATATAGAAATTTATATTTAAAGGTTCATCAACTTGATAGAAAATGTTATCCCTTCACTTACAAGGGAGACTCACATGAAATTGTTTAACGCCATATGTGATGGGCGTAATTATTATTGTCTCTATAAAAGTGCGTATGTACAAAAGAACATTTTTTAAAAGAGTCGTGTGTCTAATAAAGACAGACGGCATTTTTGTGTTTAACATAATGGTTCTATATCAAATGTTGTCGTTATCACACAATTTGAATAAAAAAAGTGCACGATATCAACCAATTCTTTATACTTAATTGACCAGGAACAAGAAAAGAATGGGGATATGGATTTTTAGAGTATATAAACAATCTAATAAAAGTAATGAAACGGAACGCTTTCAAGCGAAAATATTATTAACACATAAGTATAAAAAATTGGTGTTCACATTAGGTAAGGGTGAAGCAAAATTCACTTCACCCCAACATTTGACGTTGAACCATTTTTTCGGAGCGACCCGAACCTATTTTTTATATCCTTCTTGTCTTAGCTTCTATTCTTTCTAATTTCTTTTTGAATTTTGCGTAGTGCTTTTTTTGAACCACGCTCGATATCATGCTGCATTTTTCGCGTATGATGTTCGATAAATAGTGTATCCAAATCATATCCTTCTGGGTATAAATCTACCGCCGGTATGTCTAAGGAAAGCCGCTTAACATTTACTTCGATAAATTCCCCATTATGAAATACGATTACATTATAGAAATTATTCATTTCTTCATATACAATTCCGTAATCGTCATAATCTAATAATTTCACACGATCCCCTTTTTTATATTCATACTTCACACTCGATTTCTCATTGGAAGTCTTTGGTTTCCTTATTTTAGACTCGTTTACAGGCTCCAACGTATATTCTTTATTTTCCATATAATATTTTGCTCTCTGTAATACATTTTCTCGCACATTCATTTTTCTAGAAATCCAAAGGGCATTACTTTCTCCTGATTTTCCGATTATTAGCTTATACATTGGTTCCAATGTTTCACTATTAAATTTCATTGCAGCATTCATAAAATCAGGATGTATCTCTGAAAAACGTTTTATTTCACCATAATGAGTCGTCGCCACAGTTATACATCCCATGTGGTAAAATTCTTCTAAAATCGAAATCGCAAGTGCCGCACCTTCATTTGGCTCCGTACCGCTTCCTATTTCATCAAATAATAAAAGTGTATTATTATTGGATACCCTCATAATTTCTGAAATGTTTTTCATATGTGATGAAAATGTGCTTAGTGCATTTTCAATACTCTGGTTATCACCTATATCCGCAAAGATATTCTCAAATACGGCAATCTCGGTTTCCTTGTCTGCAATAATGTGAAAACCCGACATTACTGCCAATGTTATTAATCCAATTGTTTTCAGTACAATTGTTTTCCCGCCAGCATTTGGTCCTGTAATAATCAAGCTACGATAGTCTTTCCCAATTTCAAAATCAAGTGGCACAACCTCTCCTGTTAATAAGGGATGTTTGCATTGGACTAATTTAATATAGCCAAAATCATTCAGTTTGGGCTCTATTCCGTCGATATGTTTGCTGAATTTTGCTTTGGCAAATACCATATCATATTGGCTAATAAGCTCGATATTTATCTTTATCGCGTGAAGATTTTCTAAGATCATTCCTGTTAAAGTGGCTATTATTTGATATTCTTCTATGGCCTCTTCCGATTTTAGAGTTGCAAGCTCTCCATGTAATTTTGTAACTGTGTTTGGCTCAATAAAGACTGTGGAACCTTTGGAAGAAACTTCGACGATTGTCCCTGATACCTGATTTTTATAAGAAGCTTTTATCGGAATCGTATACCGATCGTCTTTCTTCGCAATAAAAAATTCTTGAATGTATTTCTTGTTGGCACTACTATTAATAAATTTGTTTAATCGTTCTTTAATTTTCGCTTCAAGGGATTCAATATTATTTCGTATTCGCTTTAGTTCTTTACTTGCTCCTGAATCAACTTTATTTCCTTTAATTGAAAAATTAATTTCTTCTTCCACTGATAGAAATTCCGTCATTGAATTCGCATAGGAAGCAAGCACAGGGGCAAAGAATTCCTTATTTAACATAAACTTTTTAATTCTTCTACATCCTCTTAAAAAGTCCGATATACTAACCAACTGACTTGGCTCAAGCATCAGACCTTTTTCGAGTTTTTGAATAATGCTTTGAATATTAGATATTCCCAAAAACGGTACATGGCCTTCAGCATCTATTATCGCCCGTGCCTCCGTTGTTTCATTCAAACGGTTTTTTACTACCTCTATGTCTGAACTTGGTTCTAGATCATCTAACAATTGTTTTCCCAATCCACTTACACAATACGATTTAACAATTTGTTTTAATTCGTGATATTGTAGCTTTTCATATGTTGTTTGATTCATTTTATACGCTCCTCACTATGATCAATTTATTATCATACATGAAGATACCGACCGATTAGATTTCAATGAAACACTTAAAAATATGCATAAAAAAGCTGCGGGGATACCGCAGCTTCCTTTACATTTAAAAGGCATGTGTAATAGACATATACAATGAAATAAGCCATCAAACATAGCTAACTCTTCATCATTACACGCTTCATAAAGTATTGTAGGTATCTTCATAGGTATTGAAATAAATCCATGACAAAATTAAAGGGAGTGAAATCTATAAAAGTCCCTATTTGTCATCCAATTTATTTCATTAAATTTTTTCCTATTTAGAACCTACAACACTCACAAAAGCACCTCATATCATTATTTATTTTTATTCATTGAAATCTAATTAACAGTTATTATACTATGCTTTATTAAAAAAGGAAAGCTGATATGTATTAGTAAATTTGGTTTCTTAGGCTTCTCTAATTAACTCAATCTCTTGCGGAATTGTAAGACATTCCGAAATCAACTCCACTTCTCTCCAATCTTATGACTAAGAAGAAATACCGGGATGAAAAGAACGGCGACGACAAATGAAGCTGCAATAGTATTCATCGTTAACATACCTGCTTTAGCGAAGTGGTAGAAAAACAAAATATTATAAGGGATAACCAATAATATTGATGTCCACACCCCTGGGGTGTAGCACCTTAGAAATAGTGACTGTAATGGATGCGTAAAAATATTTAAGGCAAAAATCAGATTTAATCCTAAAAATAAAAAATAATGCTCTGTAACTGCGGCTACTAAAATCAAAGCAGAACATGGAATGGAAAGGACAAAAACAACAACAGCAAACTGTGCAGCTGTAATATCTTGAAACTTCTCAATTTCCTTTTGTGCAAACAAAGGGATTCTTTTTCTAACCCGAGGATATGTTCTCTTCATCCATCTCTCAACCGTTATGATTTCCTCTAAATTGTGGAGCATGAAGATGATGATAAAAGCCAGAATTAATAGATTAGTATTCATACGCTTCTCTCCGATCTACATTTATATTGTTCAGTCAATTATTCCAAACCTCCATTACTTCACACAATCATATTAACATAATTTTCAGTCAAAACACATCACACGATTTATTTATATTTGCAGACCACATATTTTCAATCTAAAAAAACTATTTACCTTTCTTCCCACTGTCTAACAAAGATTCCTTTCACAGCAGAAATATCTCCTCCTTCTTGAACTACCTCGTGGTTTAATAGAGATTACTGTATTCTGTACTTTAATTATTTGAGTCATTTATTCACCCATTTTCTATAAAATTATAAAAGCAGAAGTTACCGTGAATTGGCAAGCTTCTGCTTTTCTTAGTTGTATTCAAATACTAATAAGCTATCAATGTTGTGGTTGATAGAATTTTAGTTTTAGAAGATTTTGTCATTATTATCCCCTAATTGCAATTCTAATAATAGAATTATATCATAAAACAATATCCTTCCTTTCAATACTAACAAGTTACTCATCACTAATATAAAAAATAGGAAGCCACTCTTTTGGTAGACTTCCTATTCGTAAATTAACTCCTTCAAATCTTATTTAATTATATCCTGTACAATATATTTGTATAACCTATTCTCAACCGGCTTCTCCATAATCATATTCATATGAACTACAGGGATCTTTTTACCTTTTTTATCTAGCATAGTATCCTGTTCAATAGTTTCTTTATCTGGAGTTGCCTTTCCAAGATAGTAAAAATTACTTCCCTCATCGTCATCCTTTTTGATAAAGATATGAATGTCAATGTTTCTTTCTTCAGCATGAATAATTTTTTGAACTTCTTCTGACTGTAATGTTCTATTGCTTCTTGTATACCATTTCAACGTTTCCGGGTTAATGAATTCATCACCATAGTCTACACTCGATTCGACTTCGTCATCTTTATGATATGTTACAAAGATTGGACATGTATCATGTTTTGGCTTGTAACCATACATTGTCGAGCTCTCATCACTATCCCAATTAAGAAGTTTACATGCATCTTTTCTCGAATATTTCTCATATAAAGTCAAGGCTTGACTGCAGTCATACTTAGTACTGTTCTCAAAACCACTTGATAAAATATCATTTATTAAATGCAGGAAATATTTATTTGATTGAAGGCTCTTTATGATTGATTTATTAAATGAGTATTTATTATCTTCTCCAAATAAGATAATTGGTTGTTGTCCATACTTTTTCTTATCAGACTGAGTAAAAAATGATAAGTCAAAAATTCTAAGCATGGATTCTATTGTTTTCTCATCAGTTGAGCATCCCTCCTCTACTAAAAAATTAATAAATTCTTTTTCATCTACTTTACCTTTCTCTATTAGCAGTTTTAGAAGAATAAGTTCGTGTTTACGTTTACCATTTAAAAGCTCAATTGATAACATAGTTAAAACTTTTTCTTCATAAAAATTTATATTAGGCACTTCTTCATTCATCTTCATTAGAAACTGATAGTAATTTTTATATTTATCTACTATTACTATCGGATCAATAGAATGGTTCCTAATAAAATCAATTAAACCAGGCACTCTTCCTAAACGGTTTTTAAGCTCGATATATGCTTCTCTTAAAACTTTTACTGCAGTAAGATTGCTACTGTTAATTGATTTAAAAATCTGCTTTCTAGCCACTTCTTCAAAATTAACAGTTGATACCCCTTTAATATAGCTAGTTTCTGAAGTGTGCCTTCTAATATTATCTTTGTTCTGTGACTTATCCCCAGATAAAGCTATTGGGATTAAGTAGTTGTTTTTGTAGTTACCAATAAAATCAATAATCGTAACAAAATCTTTTGATTTATGTTTTCTGAGTCCTCGCCCTAATTGTTGAATAAATATGATACTAGATTGAGTCTGCCTCAACATAACAACTTGATTTACACTAGGTATATCAATACCTTCATTAAATATATCAACTGTTAAGATATAGTCTAACGCACCATTTTCTATTCTTGAAACCTGCCACATTCTTTCCTCTTGAGAATTGTCGCCTGTTAGAGCAATAGTACGAAGTCCCTTCTCATTTAGAGCATGTGATAGCTTGACTGCCTCTTCTTTTCGGCTACAAAACATCAAGCCCTTTACTTGTGTACCCGAATATCCATAATAATTAATCTTATCTAGGATATGTTTTACCCTTTCTTCAGTTACCAATTTAGAAAGAATGGTAGTATCGTCAATTAATTCACCCTCATATTCAAAATCCGAAACTCCGAAATAATGGAATGGACAAAGCATGTCCTCCTCCAACGCTTCCTGCAATCGAATTTCATAGGCTATATTATAGTCAAATAGCTCATAAATATTAAAATCATCAGTTCTTTCAGGAGTAGCAGTCATACCCATTAAGAATTTTGGGGTAAAATAATCAATTACTTTAAGATAAGAACTTGCACCCGCTTTGTGGACCTCATCGATCAGAATATAATCAAATTCGTCCGGATTAAAACTTTCCAGGTTCTCTCTTTTAGATATAGATTGGATAGTGGCAAATAAATATCTAGCATCGGTTTGCTTACTGGAACCAGATAAGATTCCAAAATCTTTTTCTAGTCCTCCCAATATACGTTTAAAATCAGATTTTGCTTGATTAAGAATCTGTTCTCTATGAACAATAAATAACATTTTCTTAGGGGCAAACCGTCTTACATCAAAAGCTGACAAGTATGTTTTACCTGTACCAGTTGACGAAATTACCAATCCTTTATCAAACCCTTTAGCTCTCACACCAGCAATTTGTTTTAAAGCAGCCTGTTGCATCTTATTCGGTTTTATCCTCATTGCATCTTCTAAAAAGTTTTGATTATAGCCTACAGGAAAATCAATAACTTTCTCTGCAGTTTTAAAATCTATAGATTTATATTTTTCCTCGTAGCCCATAATCCAATTTTCATTTAAAGGGATACTATCCACCCATATTTTTTCAAATTGGTCTTTAAAATGTTGAACTAATTCACCATTTTCATGTGATGTGAGCTTAACATTCCATTCATGATTAACTTTTAAAGCTTGTGCAGTAAGGTTTGAGCTTCCAACAATTAAAGAATAATAATTCTCTCTTTCAAATATGTAGCCTTTTGAATGAAAGCCCTCAACATTTGCTAACCTTACTTCAACATTTGTAATTTTTAAGAGTTCTTTAAATATCTTTGGCTGATTAAAATTTAAGAATGTTGAAGTTAAAATCCTACCTGTGATTCCTCTTCTATTTAAATCTAGTAAATGTGACTTAAGGGTAGCAAGACCACTTTCAGTAATAAACGCTACAGAAAACAGAAAACTCCTGCAGTTCTCTAGTTCTTCTATAATTGAGGCTAATACATACTCATTTCCTTTTTGATTATTGATTAATAGTTTTGGTGAGAATCTCCCGTAATTACTTATTTGCTTATCAATGAACCCTTTATGTAATGCTAATTTTAAATCCTTTATAAATTGCTCCATGGACCTTTCCCCACCCTAAAAATTTATTTCTATGTATTTTCAATATCTATTTAGTGAAATTTCTAGAAATTATAGCTTGACAGTTTTTTGATAGCTGGTATATCAGCCGGTGCCCAGTCTAATGATGGAAGTTCATTTGGTTTCAACCACTCTATATTTACGTGTTCTGTTAAAATTGGAGTTCCTTCCTCGAGGCTACAAATATATGTAGTTAGATGAACAATTCCAAAATCATATTCATACCTTGTATATTCAACTTTATCCTTCACTCGAATTTTACAATTCATTTCTTCTTCTATTTCTCTACGTAAAGCATCTTTTGGTAATTCCCCTTTTTCAATCTTTCCACCTGGAAACTCCCATTTGTAAGGTAAAGATTTATTAGGTCCACGCTGAGCACATAAAATTTTTCCGTCTTTTGTAATTACTGCACCAACTACATGTATATCTTTTTTCATTTTCTCCTCCTAAGGAAAAGTATTTTCTTTATTTGAATAATACTTTAAATATATAGAATCCAGATCTACATTGTCCAGATCTATATATATCTTCAACCCTTAACAGCTTATTACAAAATTGATATCTGGTACTTAACACAATTCTTTTTGAAACTTGTTTAGATCTTCTATCAAATATCATAGTGCAATCCATCTCTTCATCGGCTACACCACCTACTTGACGCTATTTTAGGATAAGTACATTCAAATATCAAACAATCCATAAAATACTACTGAATTATATGCGAAAAATGTCAGGCAAACAAAAAATTCTATTTTATCCCTTGTGGTAGAATCTTAATAACAACTAGATAGGATAGAGGGCGGTTGGCTATCCGATTTAAGTAACCGGGAGTATGGATGAATACACATGAAGAAATTAGATTGATAATGCAATTTAGCTTAACTTTCACTTCAGGTTTAACACTCATTAGTTCTATTCCCTCTTCCTAAACAAAAAGAAATAACCGCCCCAACTAAACAGCGATTACTTCTTTATCAATATAAATAACTAGCTAGTAAACTGCTCCATGTCCTACCATATAAGTAAGACATTAATTACGACCATCAATTTCCTCAACACACTATAAATTTATACCTCCCCCTAATGAAACAACCCAGACTCCTTCCCCTTCTCCTTTACCTTACTCGTGTATTTATCAATAGGACCTTTTAATAGCCCTCCTAAGATAAGAGCCAACAATCCAAAGACAACTAACAATAATACATCATGCAAAACCTTCTCCCATATAATCCCCCCAACCGCTTCCCGCATAAGTGAAATTGCATAGGTAAAGGGTAGGAACGGATTAATGACTTGGAAGAATTTAGGTAAAAGCACCACTGGATAGGTACCACCTGCTCCAGCAATTTGCAGCACTAATAATACAATGGCAAGTGCCTTTCCAACATCACCAAAAACGGAAACCAATGTATAGACGATCATGACAAATATTAAGCTGCACAACAGACCAAATAACACAAACCAGAATGGTTCTGCTATCCTTACATTTAGAATAAACATGTCTCCTAACGTCACAATCAACGTCTGGAATAAACCAATTGTTAGAAAGGTAAGCATTCTTCCTACATAAACTTGTTTTTCGGTATAGGACAATTCTGACCGGTGAACATCAGTTGAGAGTAAGGAAATTAATAATAAGCCTCCGACCCATATCGCAAGTACTGTATAGAACGGTGTCATGCCAGTACCATAATTAGGAATTGGAAAAACCTTATTTTCATTAAGCACAACAGGTTCTTCAAAGAAACCTTTTTCTGCAATAGGGTCATGTCGTAGTATGTTAATCAATTCACCTAGACTCATTTCACCTTGAATATCTCTTATACGATTTGCGAGTTGATTTACTTTTTCATTTACATAGGGAAATTCTCCCATAACATTTTTAAGCATTTTCTTACCAGAAGAAAGATTATCACTGGTCCTATTTAGAATACCTTGAACTTCTGGAATAGCGGATTGTACATCAGCTAATATTCCTCTTGCACTTGTGAGAGTATCTTTTGCCTTTGCTACTTCATTCCTAACTGTAGGTTCAATTGTTTCCTTATATTCCTTTACGAATGCATTGACTCTCTCATTTACCTTAGCAGAACGATCTTTAATACTGGAAAATAGTTGATCAACTTCTGCCTGCTTTGCCTCCAAGTAGGAATTAACACTGTTAACCTGATCACTAAGCTTTTCTAAACTCTGCCTGATAGCCTGTACCTCACTTAAGGCACGGTTTATTGTTTCATCATTTCCTTCCTGTGTTTCTTGAAGCTGATGAAGTGCATTTTCAATTACAGTGATGGACTGTAGTGCATCGTTTATTTGTCCTGTAACATTGCTTCCAACAGGATTTCCCTCTGTTATATCAACGTCTGCAGAATTAATGCTGTTAATAAAATCATTAACCCTTTTTGTCATCGTTTGAATCTTGTTTAAATCCTCATCAACTTTAGGAGATATCTTATTTAATCTAGATTCTGCTTCATTTAAGAAACTCGTTGTCTGGTCAATAATCTCGATTCCATTCGCAGTCGCGTTTTTCACTTCAGGTATTAGTCCCTTTGCCCTTTTCAGCATATTATCTGCATGATTGGCATCTTCTGATGTTTCATTTAGGATGTTATTTATTTCTGGCAACCTGTCCTGTAATGTAAAGATATAGTTCTCAAATCTTTCAATATCTGGTCGTTTCTCTCCTATTTCAATTCCAATTTTATTAAAAATATCAAAAATGATTCCATTAACAGTCGAGACAAATTTTCTAGTAATTTGGTCGACAATCACACTTG
Organism: Ornithinibacillus bavariensis; assembly: GCF_050433565.1. Taxonomy (NCBI): domain Bacteria; kingdom Bacillati; phylum Bacillota; class Bacilli; order Caryophanales; family Bacillaceae; genus Ornithinibacillus; species Ornithinibacillus bavariensis. The sequence goes on along the minus strand of NZ_JBNPWZ010000002.1, from coordinate 129,700 downwards.
CACCTTTGTCTGTAATTTTTGGTGCAATGGCATTTATTTTTTCGTTTACATAGTACTCTACTTGTGCTTTCTCAGGTTTGTTGCTCATAACCGTACCTAATTTTTCCGAGAAGTTCTTCGGAATAACAATAACAGCATAATACTCCCCATATTCTAATCGGTCCATTGCCTTACTACGATTAACAAACTGCCAACCAAGTGTCTTATTTTTCTTTAATTCGGCAACCAAATCTCTTCCCACATTAATTTTCTCGTCTCTTACTGTAGCTCCTTCATCCTCATTCACCACTCCGATTGGAATCTGTTCTGTTTGGCCATATGGATCCCACGATGCATTGATATTTAACCATGCATAAAGGGATGGTAATAATATCAGTCCTCCAATAATAATGATAGCAACCCAGTTAGTAATAATATTTTTTATATCATGGATAAAAATCTGAATACTGTTTTTCATCTTTATCATCCTTATCAATTACACTCTTGAAAATTAGCTTTCTAATCATTTAGGTTGTCCAAAATTTTCTATATCATCAAGGAAGGATTAATAAAAGATTTTAAACTGGCACATAGCCAAACGATTTCCCAAATTCAAGTTACACCAAAGGAAAAGCAAATCAAAAAGCAGCCCAAATTACAACTAAATGGGCTGCCATACGGAGATATTATTTCCAATGTTTATTGTCGCTTTTTCGTTTTCTTATTATTATATTTTTCATTAGCGGTTAATGGCTCATTCGCAAATTCATGGTCGAATTGCTTCGAGAGCTTTTTGCGTACAGCTTGTTCATCACTAAAACCACCAGAACTCAGCTTCTTCTTACTCATGGATTAACACCTCCAAGCTTAGTTTCTTCATTTTGGAGGCAAATATGTTGATTTGTTCGTGAAGTAACTTGGCAGAAATGAATAAAGAGTAACCCGTAAAATCTGGATTACTCTTTTAAATGGTTGTCATTATCTTTAGTATTCTTAGTTTAATTAGTTTTAAAAATCAACTCATTTACAGTAGAACTGTTATCTTCCCTTTGCCTATTTTTTGTGAAAAATTCTTCTTCTAATCCAGTTAAAATAGTTAGAAATCCTTGGTTTATCCTTAGTTCATCCATAATTTCAGTAACAGTATAAAACTCCTTATCAAAAAGTAATTGTAGTATACTTTTTACTTTGGACGGGCGTTCAATTGGGATTCTATTATCTAATGGTTCAACTTGTTTATATCCTTTTTTATTAACCAACATATAAAAGTAACGGTATTGCTGATAATCAATAATTCCTAACTTAAAAGCCCTTGCTGCCATTGCTTGTAACGATACTAGCCACTTTTCCTTTAATTCAATATATGCATCTGGATTCGATTTTTTCCCTATATTTTCACAGTCTAAAGAAAATTGATATTCTGGTAACAAAAACTCAGATGCAAACTGATTTGCCTCATCTTCTAGGGCTCGATAATCTTTTTTATCTTGAATAGAAAACTCTACTTTATAATGTAAAAGTAAGTGCCCCAGTTCATGTGCTAAATCAAAATTTCTTCTCACTGCAGATTTTTTTACAGTTCCTAACACAATATAAGCCCTATTGTCTTCACTCCATAAGCTATAAGCATCAATTGAATCACCAATTTCTTTTTCAAAAACAAAAGCACCTGCTCTTTCCAATAAAAATAAAAAGTTATTATTGGAATTGCTATCCATGCCTATTTTTTTACGAGAATAATCGGCCACATGCTTTATTAGACTATCTTTATTCATATCAGGATTTTGCTTTAAATAATTTATCGTATAATTTCTTAATTCTAGGAGGATATTCATTGGGTAACTAATTCTAGTTTCCACTTTCTTCAAAAAAGAATCAATAAATCTAATATGCATTGACTCACTTTGAGTTTTTTGTAGTGAATTAATAGTACTTGAACGATAAGCAATATTTTCAATAAGTATATTATCCTTGTTATATGAACTCAATATGTCATCGTGGTAGAAATAACTTGATTTAACATTAAAGATAACTTTTAAACGATTAACCACTTCTAGCTTTGGTGATACATAACCATTTTCATATTGCCAAATAGCCTGTTCAGTAACTCCAATTCTATCTGCCAACTGTTTTCTGCTTAACCCATGAAGTATTCTAATGTTGGTCAAGCTATTGCCTTTGAACACAGGCTATACCTCCTTATATAACTAACCTTCTTTTTTAGTAATCTCCTCATTTATACCAATATCAAATTTGTACGCATCCATATTATTGTTAATATCATCACTATTTATTAGTACTTCTCTTAATTCATCATCAATTTGAACCATGTTTGAGGCATTAATGTATTTTGTTAAGTCATCAATTAGATAAGCTTTATTATCTTTTGGGTTCGGCATAAATAAAGATATATTGGATATTAATTGGCTCTCATCGATTGCATAAACAACAATATAAAAGCGATCAAATTCACTTTTTATCTTTCCAATATCATAATGATCTTGTTCATTTAAGAATCCTTCCTCTAATAATTCTAATTGAATAGATCTATTCGCCCTTTCAGTTGGAATACTTTTGAAATCAATATTGGAATTTATTCGCATCAAATCTTCCATATAAGACATCTTATTCTTACTTGCTTTCCCTAATGCATCTTTTCCTCTACTAACCTGTTCTTTATTAAAATATCTAGCGTTTTTTACAATAAACAGTATTTTATTTTCATGATGTTGAAATTGAAGATATTGCCAGGTCAGGCCTGCTTTAGCTAATTTACTCTCTACACCGAATAATTTACATGCCTTTGAAACTTGATCATCAATATGATTTCCTTTAACCCATGCATATGCACCGCTAACCTTCATACTTCTTGACTTTTCTCTTCTTACTTCAAGGTATTCACGATATCCATCCATTAAACCATCAACAATTCTTTGATTGAGTTCTGTCGTTAATTTAAAGTCTGTCATCCAATTACCCCCTTAATATAAACAACATCATTGTACTTAATACAATTCTATTAAAGAAAATATGATTTGTACATATTTTTATTAAAGTTTCTAGATATACTTGCATCCATTAATAGGAAGGGCTAATGCTATATCTATTTTTATTTGCTTTTAAACACTTTTTAAAACAACATTCACTTTACTGCATATACTCTGAAATAGTAAAATTTCCCAATCGAAGAAGTTGATACTATCCCTGCTTTGCAGATGTATTCGTTTATCTATGAAACCGAGGAAAGTGTTTTTAACTTTATAAATTAGAAAAAAGAGCAACCGATTAAAAAATATCGATTGCTCTTATAATTATTCTTCATCCCCACCGCGATAGCGCTTATACGGTAATGGATTCCACGTACGGTAAGCTATCTCTTCTTTTCGTAATGCGACAGGAATATCCTCTAAAATTTGTTTCGCTACTTCTAGCTCACGTTCTGCTTCAGCTTTATCTTGGTACATAAACTCATCCGATGCCTTTTCCAGGGCATTATCTACCTTCTGCTCCAGGTTTTCCACGACCATTTGTTGCTGACTACGGATGGATTCACGTGCTTCGGCAACCCATTGTGGCTGAACATTACGTAGATTATCAGTAACATAGCTGAATTCCTCAAATATACCTTTATATACAAGATCGGCATTATTCCGAACATCAGTAATTACCGCTTCTAAATCCTCAATGGAAAGCTGTTCCACTTCAAGTGGGCTTCTACGCTTCGGTCCGCCAATACCAGTATTTTCTAAGTAATAAGGGAAAATACTCTTAATGGTTTTTCCAACTGGATTAATTGCAAGACCATTCTCATCCACACCCTTAGGCTGAACCCCTTGCATTGCAATACGGGCGGATTCTGGGCGTACAATCTCTTTAGGTGGTAGCACACCATAGCGTAATAATTCTCGGATTCCTGTGCCTGAAATATTAATTCGATATTTCGCATCATGTGGACAGGTTTGTTCTGTTGCAGGGTTATCACAACGGGTACAATAGAAGACCTCATGGAATAAACGAATATCAATTCCTAATTCATCTGGCGTAAATTCATCAAAAATAGAGTGACTGGCATATTTGTCGTAATAATCCCCAATACCAGCATGATCTCGGCCAATTAACGCATGGGTACATCCATAGTTTTTCATAATTAATGCATGAAGAACAGCCTCACGAGGACCTGCAAAGATATAGGTAACCCGTAAAGGTGCAAGCATAGTTCTATCCTTTGGATAATACTCCTCAAGCACGGCCCGATAGGAAAGCATACGGAACTCGTGTCGTGTATATTCACGTTTAGCCATTTCAACCAATGGCTGAACAAAAAGACCGTCCAACTCTTCTAAAGCGTTCCGATGAATATACTCATGGCCTCTGTGTAATGGATTAGCTCCAGTGATAAATCCTCCAACTGACTTGAATTTCTTCTCCTCATAAAACATCCTCCAGGTATCTTTCGGTTCCATTCGGATGCTTTCAAATGGTCCCCAATGTACACGCCGAACTAATGTAATTGGCCCAGCTAGAGCTGTATCTCCCATTCTCCGGTATATCGCATCAACACCAGGATGGTCACGGTCAGTCGTTCCGAAGACATGCTGTGCACGAAATTCACGATCATAATAGAAAATATCCTCTAGCTTTAAGATTGCTACCGGTTCCCTTGTTTCGTCAGCTAAGGCAACCTCATCGCCTACCGACAAACCTTGGATAATCTGCTTATTGCGATCACCAATCGGTGCAAAGCTTAATGGTACAGGCCATACGACACCATTTGATAGACGTCCTTCTGTCAAAACTGATTTATAGTCCTTCTCATTCATAAAGCCTTCATTCGGAGATAAGACACCTGTTGCAATCATTTCAAGTGTAATAACTGCCTCTAGATCAACCATAATCATTGGCAGCTGCTTTGCTCGCTCCATAGCTTCTTCACGTTCCTTACCAGTTAGAACACGATTTACCAGTTTCCCACCATGTGGCTGCTGTGGATAGCTTGCAAATTTTTCTTCTGTTAACATCATTGTATCTTGACTCAATTCTACTTCTCCTCCTCATATTCTCTTTCTATAAATCTATTTGTAAGAACAAGCTTACATTCATCAATTCCTTGAAATGGAAAAGCAGCTGTACCAATAAATAGTAACAGCCCTTTCCCAAATCGAAATACCTATCCATATGAAACGAAACGTATCACATATCCGATTTATTCGTTATACCCTGTATTTGCTCTTACCTTTACCTTTGCATAGCGTTCGAAATCATGTTCCTTAGAGAATATCGTCCCTAAGTATCCACCTAAAAATCCTAATGGCACACTGACAAGTGCTGGGTTATCAAGTGGGAAAATTGGATTTCCAACAAATAGAGCAGCTCCTTCTACAGGTGAAAATACACTAGGACTCATGGAAACGAGAATTAATGCTGATCCAAGACCTGATATAACCGCCCAAACTGCCCCGCTTGTATTAAAACGCTTCCAATACACGGTGTACAGGATAACAGGTAAGTTCGCGCTTGCTGCGATACAGAATGCCAGTGATACGAGGAAGGCAACATTTAAGTATTGTGCCCCTAGTGATAGGATGATGGAAAATACCGACACACCTAGCGCTGCATAACGTGCTGCTAGCATTTGTTGCTTTTCGGTTGCTTTTCCTTTTTTAATTATTTCCCCATAAACATCATGAGCAAATGCAGAAGCTCCTGATAATACAAGCCCTGCTACAACCGCAAGAATCGTGGCAAATGCTACTGCTGAAATAAAGGCGAACAGAATGTTTCCTCCAATAGCTTCGGCTAGTAACGGAGCCGCCATATTACCACCAGGGTTTGCAGCTAAAATTTCACTCTGTCCCACGTAAATCGCTGCCCCAAAACCAAGGAATAGGGTTAAGATATAAAATATCCCAATCGTCCAAGTAGCTGTGATAACAGAGCTTCTTGCAGTTTTAGCATCTTTAACAGTAAAGAAACGCATTAAGATATGAGGTAACCCTGCTGTTCCAAGTACAAGTGCTAGCATTAAGGATATTGTTCCAAGTGGATCCTTATACTTAATTCCCGGATTTAAATAATCTGCTCCATGACTTGTTGCTGTTTTTACTTCTGTAAACATAGCTGAGATATTAAAGTTAAATTTCATGAGGACAATAAATGAAATGATTACCATTCCCGCCATTAAAAGTACTGCTTTCGTAATCTGAACCCAGCTTGTTGCTATCATACCACCAAATAATACGTAAATTGTCATCATGACTCCAACGATTAAAACAGCAACCCAATAAGGGATATCAAATAATAGTTGAATCAGTGCTCCTGCACCTACGAGCTGGGCAATCATGTAAAATAATACGATTGTAATCGTGCTTAGTGCAGCAACACCTCTTACTTTTTTCGCATCAAAGCGAGAATTAATCATATCTGCAAGTGTGTATTTCCCTAAATTACGTAGTGGCTCTGCTACTAATAAAAGCACAACTAAGTAAGCAATAAGGAAACCAATACTATAGAAAAACCCATCAAATCCTTGTAAGGCAATTGCCCCAGCAATTCCAAGAAAGGATGCAGCAGATAAATAATCACCTGCTATCGCAAGTCCATTCTGCCAGCCTGTCAGCCCACCACCAGCTGTGTAGAAATCACCTGTTGACTTCGTACGTTTTGCTGCATAGTACGTAATGACTAGGGTAAGTGCAACAATCGCTAAGAAAAGGATAACGACAATTGGATCCATTAGGCCTTACCTCCCTTGTGAATTTGCTCTTCAATAATTTGTTCAGCCTCTTTATCAAAGGAAGCTGCCTTTTTTACATAAATTGTGCAAATCACCCATGTCATAATAAACTGAGCAATTGCAAATACCCAAGCCCATGAAATATCACCAAAGAAAGGGGTATTTAAAAATTTACCGTAGGATGTTGAAATTGGCAGTAAGAAATAAAAAACGAGGAAGAATATTGTCAGTGGTACAATAAACTTCTTTTTCCTATTCATAAACTGTTTAAACTGTGGACTGCTTTCAATCTTCACATAGTCCACACCCTTTTTCCCCCGGTCATCCACTAATTTAGGTTGTGCCATACATTCATCCTCCCAATTACCAAAATTGTAAGCGCTTACTGATAATTATAATAATTTTGGACATTCATAATATAATGTCAGTATAAATGGTTGAATAATGTGGTTGAATGGTTTTATTTTGGTTGTAAATGGTTGTGAAAATGATTCTATAGCTATCGAGGGACATCTTTTAGTCGTGTTCACCTCCTAAATGTCTGCAATATCGTCTTACTTGCAGACCTACTCACTGGTATTTTTGTATTTTCCTTATCCTTCAACGTTATATTACTAGTACCATTAAACCATGGGGTAATTTCTAAAATGTGGTTCAAATTGACTAAATAGCTTCGGTGAGCACGAAAAAACATATCTCCAGACAATTTATCCTCCAGCTCTTGTAATGTCATTCTGCTCATAATAACCTTATCTTCTGTATGAATTTCCAATAATCGATTACTTGGTACAGCATAATAAATAGATTCCGGTGACAGGACCACCATTCGTTCCCCATCGTCAACTAATAGTTTGGAGGTGGTAGGCTTTAGTATTACTTCCTTGCCTTGTCTACCATTCGCTCTACTAGTCAAAATTTTTCTTATCCGTTTCATTGTCTTTCGAAAACGGATTTCATCATATGGCTTCAATAAATAATCTACCGCTTCAATTTCAAAGGCATCCAAGGCATACTCATCATATGCAGTCGTAAAGACAAATAATGGTGAATGACCAGCTGACAAATCGGAGATATATTTTGCCGCTTCTACCCCAGTTACGCCTGGCATCTCTACATCGAGAAAAATAACATCTGGTTGATGCTCGGTATATAATTCAATTAACTGTTCCCCTGCTTCTGCATGTGGTAAAAGAATAATATCCTTCTCTTCCTTTAATAAATATAACAGCTCTTTTCTTGCCATTATTTCATCTTCCGCAATCATTATCCGAATTTTCACCCTACCACCTCGCTTCTATTATAATTTGAAATGGGAATGGAAAAGCTCACCTCACTACCACCATTTGGTAGATTACAGATGTGAAGTCTTGCAGATTCACCTATTAATCTAATTAATCGCTGATTAACATTATAAAGACCAATCCCCCCATTTTGGTTATCTACTAATGGTTTATGACTTACTAGGGGTAAAATATGCGTAGGAAAGCCACAGCCATTATCCCGCACATATACTGTAATAATACCATCTACTCTCTCTATCTTGATTTCCACTTTAGCTTCATCCGATACATCCTTTAGTCCATGCTGAACCGAATTTTCAATTAGAGGCTGAATCGTAGCAGGTGGAATATAGGTATGTGAAACATCATCTGGCTTTTTAAAATTTATATGTAATCGTCCTTGAAATCTTGCTTGAATGATCGAGGTATAGGCTTGGACATGCTCACATTCCTTCTCCAGCTCCACCAATGATTTTGATACTAGTCTTAAGTTAAACCGCATATAACTCGCTAGCTGCAAAGTAATATGGCGCGCATTTTGTGGATCCTCCCGAAACAATGCCGCGATAAGCTGTAAGGTATTAAACAAAAAGTGTGGGTTAATTTGTGCTTGTAAATTTCTTAATTCCGCATCACGAATATGTGCTTTCATTATTTCAGTTGTCATTACATTGAGCTGATTTGAAATGAAATGCCCAAGTCCTTCAGCCATCATTAATTCAACCGGCGAAATATGCTGTGGCTTTCGAAAATAAAAAGTGATAACACTTGTCACCTCGTCCGATTCCATAATCGGAATTATTATGGCTGCTTCTAAGGGACATTTTTCATGATGACACTGTATATCTGCCTTTACGTATGTTACCTGCATCTCTTTTGATTCAATTGCTTTTTTCATAATGGGGGCAGTAATGGAATCTCCTGCTTGGTGATGCTTATCACCTAAACCTTTGTGTGCTAAAACCTCATTTCGATTTGTAATCGATACTGCTGCAAGCTTTAGACGATCATATAATAAAGTAGCTAGCCCGTTCGCTACTTCTTTACTAGAATCTTTTTTCAAAAAAGGGAGGGCTTCTTCCGCTATCGTTAATGCTTGTCTTGTTGCTAATGCTGCCTCATTTTCTTGTTCGCGCATTACAATCCCAATCATCGCTGTAAAAATAGCTATAGCAATACTGTTTGAGAGCACTAGTGGTAGTCCAATTTTGTCTACTAAATGCACCATTTCTCCACCATCAGTATACAAAATAAGGAGTAGCTGCATTTGTAGGACCGGTGGAAATACCCCAATAAATAATGCCTTTAATGGAGATATAACCCGCTCATTAGAAAAAAAGCGCGCCGTTAATCCAGCAAGTAACCCTGTCAAAGGATTAACTAAGCCATTCGCAAGCCCACCAATGCCACCAAGAAACATGAGATGCACACCAGCAATGAGTCCAGCAACTAGACCAACAATTGGTCCACCTAGTAAACCTGCAATAACAATCGCAACTAGACTTGAGCTTACAATTAGTTGATTACTATCTACAGGAAAAATAACAAATCCGTGAATGATCTCGGCTTCTTCTGTAATGATAATCCCAGTAACAGTACTAGCAATTCCAAAAACCCCAAACACGAAGGCATGAACAAGAGACATTCTAATACTGTATTCACGATATAATAAGGACTTGAACCCCGGAGTGCGCGTCATCACAAATGCAATAACGAGAAGTAAACCTAACCGTTCAAATAAAATGATCGTTAAATCCTTCACGGTTCTCCTCTCCTTGATGCAATACCTGTTTGTGATCGAATAAAAAATCGTTTAAATTCCTCATTGGATTGCCGTTGTTTTTTTGAAAAAACAGTGCCAAGATATGCACCTAAAAATCCGATTGGAATGGCAATAATCCCAGGATTTTGAATCGGAATTATTGCTTCCCTTGCAATCCAGCCACCATCTGGATTCATAATATGCGGTCCAAGTATCACAAGTAGAAGGGAGGCGACTAGACCGCTCACCATTCCTGTGATGGCACCCATTTGTGTGAAGCGCTTCCAATATATCGTGAGAACTAGAATCGGAAAATTACTTGCAGCTGCAACAATAAATGTCATTGATACGAGAAATGTTACATTGATGGTTTCTAATCGTAGCGCAAATAGGGTAGAAATTAAGCCAATTCCTAAAGCTGTCCATCTCGCTGCTCGTAATTGTTCTTTTTCTGTTGACTTACCTCTCTTCAAAATATGGTGAAAAATATCATGGGAAAAGGCCGTTGTTGCTGATATTACAAGACCAGCCACTACCGCTACAATGGTCGTAAAAGCAATAGCTGAAACAAATGCTAGTAGAAAGTCACCACCAACCTCTTTTGCAAGTAAAGGGGCGGCAAGATTACCTGTCGGGTCATTAGCAATTAAGGTTTGGTAACCAAGTAATGCGACTGTTCCAAGACCAAGTACAAGTGTCATTAAATAAAATAATCCGATAATCCAGGTGGAACTAATAAGGGAACGCCGAACCTCTAACGTATTCCGAACGGTAAACAACCGCATTAAAATATGTGGTAAACCTGCTGTACCAAGTACAAGGGCTAGCTGTAGTGAAAAAAACTCGATTGGATTACCAAAAAGATGCCCTGGTAGAAAAAAAGCATCTCCTAATGGCGTTAATTCCTTTACTCGCTCAACTAGAAAAGGTACATTCCAATTAAAATTAGAAAAAACGATTAATGAAAGTAAAAATGTACCAGACATTAGCACAACCGTCTTTACAATTTGAACCCAAGAAGTGGCAACCATACCACCAAATACAACATAAATAGTCATTAATCCTCCAATAATAATCACAGAAATGGAGTAATCAATATTTAATAATAAACGAAGTAAAAAGCCAGAAGCGACAAGCTGTGGAATCATATAAAGAATGGAAATAGCAAAAGCGCCAAATGCCATTATCCAGCGCATTTTATTACTTGGAAACCGTGAACAAATAACATCTCCAAGGGAATATTTACCAAGGCGATGGACAGGCTCAGCAACTAAATATAGGACAACTAAATAAGATACTAAAAATCCAATCGAATATAAAAAACCATCATAACCATTAATCGCTATCATGCCGACGATACCTAGGAATGATGCTGCACTTATAAAATCACCAGCTATCGCCATCCCGTTCTGAAAGCCTGTCAAACTACCAGAAGCTACATAAAATCGATTAGTTGTATTACTGCGCTTTGCTGCCCAATAGGTAATAATTAATGTACAAACGATGATACATATGAAGAACAAAAAATATGTGAGGTTCACGGTAATTCCTCCTGGATAGTTTCTTCCATTCGTCTATCAAACTGTTTTGCTTTGACATGATAAAGCCAGACCATGAACCAAACAAATGGCAGTTGTAAAAATGCATACAGCCAGGCCCAAGTAACTCCAGTAACAAAGCTTTTTTTATTCATGAAGTCAGGATAAAAAATTAGCGATAAAGGGAGCATAAAATAAAATAAAAAGATTATCGCTAGATTCGGAATCAACAATCTTTTTTTTCGTCGAATTAACTCCAGTACACGCTCATCCACCCTTATTCCCCCAATTACTAATTCGCAAGAGTCTGTAAATTTATTTAATTCGAATAATAGCTGAATAACTAATGCTTGTAAAGGCATTTGTTTGCATTTAGCTCGAATGTAATCTCTGTCACCCCCTATTTATATAACTTTTTTTATCCGTGCCTTCACTTTGTCCACTTTTTTTGCTATACTTATATGGTTACTCTTGCTAACTATTATCCTTGTTAACTATTAAGGGAGGTATTCCAATTAAATCATCACAAAAGTTTTTTCATCAGCTCATCCTTTTGTATCGTCCATTTGAGAACCGCTTAAATATTGAATTAAATAAGCATGAATTACACCGAGCACAGTGGACTATTTTATATTATTTATTTCACAATGGCTCTTCAACAAACGTTGAAATCGCTCATTATCAAGGAGTAGAAAAACCAACAATAACAAGAACAATTAGTAGCTTGGAAGAAAAAGATTATGTCAAGCAAGTAAAAGGTAAGGATAGACGAGAAAAACGAATACAGCTTACACCAAAAGGTATGGCCGTGTATGAATCTGTTCGAATCACCATTGACGAATTTGAGGAAGAAATATTAACAGGAATATCGGAACAGGAACAACAGGAGACTATCCGTATATTGGAAGCAATACGGAAAAACATCATGAATTAAGGAGATATGCACGTGGAACAAGCAAAAGCAAAACTGTGGACGAAAGACTTTATCATCATATCGTCTGCGAACTTTTTCTTATACTTAGTATTTTATTTATTACTAGTAACAATGTCAGTTTACGCTGTAGAAGAATTTCATGTATCTGAAAGTCAAGCAGGTTTAGTGACAGGTATATTCATTATTGGAACGTTAATTGGACGATTATTTATTGGTAAAATGATTACAACTATCGGAAGTAAGCCGATGCTTTATACTGGTTTAATCTTTTTTATTGTAACTTCCTTTCTCTATTTTATAAAACTAGGGATTGTCTTCTTACTAATTAATCGCTTTTTACAAGGAATCGCCCTTGGCATGGCAAGTACTGCAACAGGAACCATTGTTGCACAAACTATTCCCAACGATCGGAAAGGAGAAGGGATTAGTTACTATAGTATGAGTGTTACACTAGCAACAGCTATCGGACCGTTCATTGGGATTTTTATGAGCCATCATACAAGTTATCAAATTATCTTCGGTTTCTGTCTTGCGTTAGGTATTATAAGTTTTATTATCTCAACCCTTTCAACAATCCCAGATAGTAAATTACCGAAAGAAAAAGTACCCTCTAGTGCATTTAAAATTTCTAATTTTATCGAGCCTACTGCACTACCGATTGCCCTTGTGGTATTCATTCTATCGTTAGGGTATTCGAGTGTTCTATCTTTCATTAATTTCTATGCCATCGAAATTAACCTAGTGGAAATCGCCAGTCTATTTTTTGTCGTCTATGCTGTCGCAATACTTGTTTCCAGACCGTTTTCTGGCCGCTTAATGGATGCTAAAGGTGCTAATTCCATAATGTATCCAGCATTTATATTAAATGCTGCAGGACTACTCCTTTTAAGCACAGTAGAAAATAGTATACCATTACTATTAGCAGGTGTTCTAATCGGTCTAGGCTATGGGAATATGCAATCCACAACACAAGCTATTGCTGTTAAGGCAGCACCACCTCAATCTGTGGGGTTAGCTACATCAACCTATTATATTTTCCTTGATGCTGGATTAGGATTTGGTCCTTATTTATTAGGTCTTATTATCCCGTACATGGGTTATCGTAAGTTATATATGGTAATGGGCTTTCTGGTCTTATTTACAACCATTATCTATTATCTAATGCACGGAAAAAAAGAGCGTAACAAAGTAAAAAATATAAACCATACGGTTAAGGGGTAAACAAATTCGTTTATCCCCTCCCACCTTTTTATATGGTTTAAATAATAAGCAAAAGAAAAAGCTATCACATCTTTAATTTGTGATAGCTTTTTCATGAAAAATACTACCTTATCTTTCCATTACAGCGAAATAGTTTTCTTCATCATCCGCAAAATTGAAAACTCTACCATTGGGTAGTTCAACTATTTCCCCAACCTTTACATTTTTACTAGATAAATTTCGGTATAATTGATTGAAATCCTTCGTAAAAAACATCAGAGATGGTGTTCCCAAATTTAATTCTGGTTCCATTTTATCCACCTGTTCCTTATTATGGAGCACAATACTTGTTTCTGTATTATTCGAAGGGGCAATCTCAATCCAGCGGAAGCCTTGCCCATCATCCTCCTCTGCAATGACATGAAAACCAACCTTCTCCGTCCAAAACGTTACTGCAGCATCCTGGTTGTTCACATACAGCATTATTTGACCAACTTGATTAATCATCTGGCATCCTCCTCTCTTTTTGTAGATCTTCTATTAAGACTAATATAGAAATACGCTCATCACCTGTAAAGCTAAAAAGTACTACATGAGAAAAAATAAACTATCCTCTTTTTAATCCGTACTCTTTTAGCATTCGAATTAACTCCTGTAAAGCTTTGGTTTGATATGGGGATGCGGTAATGATTGAAAAGTTTCTTGTGTATGGCAAGCCTTCTACCTCGATTATTTTCATATTGTTATGAAGAAGTTCTTTTTGAACCGCAATCTCTGATAGCAAACTAACCCCAAGTCCGGCAATTACTGCTTCTTTTATCGATTGGGTGCTACTAAATACCATTAAATTGGTAGGTCGAATCCCTAATCGCTGGAATATTTTTTCCCCTGCTTCCCTAGTCCCAGAACCTTCTTCTCGTAATATCCATGTCTGCCTCTCTAATTCACCTAAATCTATGGTTCCTTTGTTCTGTGTCAACGAATTATTAAAAGAAGCAACAATTACCATTCTATCCTCCAAGAAATCTTCTTTCTCTAGTTGACTATCCTCCTTTATATTCCCTTCTATGATTCCAATATCTATCTGATGACCTTTTACTAGTTCCGCAATTTTCTCCGTGTTTTCAATCGTTACAGAGGGGTGAACTTCTGGATAGGACTTTTTCATATTGGCAATTACATGTGGAAGAACATATTCGCCAAATGTATAACTGGAACCAATTGACAGTACTCCACTTACTTTATTCGTGAAATCCATCAAAAGGTTCTCCATTCTTGCGTATAATCCAACGATTTCCTTTGCGTGATGATACACAATCTCACCCGCTTTATTTAATCGGACATATTTATTCGTTCTATCTAAAAGCTTCATACCTAAATTGTCCTCAAAGGTACGTATATACTGACTTACAGCTGGCTGTGTCATATGTAATTCCTCAGCTGCCCGCGAAAAGCTTTGTTTTTCCACCACAGAAATAAAAACTCGAAGCTGTTGATCCAACTTACTAACACCTCAACTATCATTCATAATTGGTTACTTATGATTATTATAACTTATATTTATTTCTCTTATAGAAGTAATTTTATTACACTTATTATTGAGGTGATATTATGGCTCTAGCAACTAGTAAAAAATTATATCCCCTAATGACTTGGTCACTGGGGGTTTGCTTTACTTTTTTGATTGCTCTACTTGGATATTTATTAGCGTTAGTACCAGGATTTAATCAGGTTGGACAGCTCGCATGTGCAATCATTATTGCTGTTCTTTACCGACAAATCTTTCGTTATCCAGAAATTTTACGATCAGGAATTGCTTTTTCATCCAAGCGTTTATTACGTGCTGCTATAATTTTATACGGTCTTAAACTTAATATAAATACTGTTCTAAGTGATGGAATCGGGCTTCTAATAAGAGATGCTTTGGTTATCATTTTTGCAATCCTTTTAACAATTTGGATAGCAAAGCTTTTAAAGGCAGACTATATGATTTCCTTATTATTAGGAGTTGGGACAGGTGTCTGTGGTGCAGCAGCCATTGCATCCATTGCACCAATTGTAAAATCAAAGGATGAGGATACTGCTATTAGTGTAGGAATTATTGCGTTAGTAGGAACTGCTTTTGCCATTATGTATACTATTTTGCGTCCATTTCTCCCATTGGATGCTATTCAGTATGGAGTCTGGTCCGGTAGCAGTTTACATGAGGTTGCCCATGTTGCATTGGCTGCTGCACCTGGTGGCGAAAACGCACTAGCAATTGGACTTCTTGCCAAGCTAGGACGTGTATTTCTCTTAGTTCCACTATGCTTCATCTTTATCTTCTTGATGAAGAGAAAAAATAAACATTCTGATACACAGGATGCCAAAATAGAATTTCCATGGTTTCTATTCGGTTTTATTCTATTAAGTATTCTTGGAAGCTACGTTTTTGGTCATTCCATTCCAGTTTCTCAAGATAGCATGAATATAATTTCTTCCATAACAACCTGGTTACTTACGGCAGCCATGGTAGGGCTAGGGCTCAATGTGAATTTGAAAGATTTGCGTTCAAAGGCTTTAAAGCCACTAATTGCAATGCTCATTACATCTGTTGCACTATCAATCTTGTTGTACTTTACTATTTAGCGATCAATCCTCTCGAGTAAAAGGCACGAGAGGATTGATCCCTTTACAATCATTTTACACACAGTACATCAAGACTTAATTATTTTTCAATATAATTATTACTAGTTTGAACTTTATGTACTATAGCTTAAAAATTTGAGAAAGAGGTCATAATAGAAAACAATTTGTAAAATAATTAACGAAAATGTCATTTACTTCTTGACGGTTGTACATATTAATCTATACAATTTAATAGTTAGTGTCATACTAAAACATCTTAGGAGGATTAAAAAGCGTGAAAAAGATATTATTGTCTTTAATGGTCATTATGTTTATTGCTGTACTTTCTGCTTGCGGAAGTTCGGATGATTCTTCAAAGGATAAGAATTCAGACGACAACGGAAACAAAGTCATCGATAAATTATCCGTTGGTTTTGTTCCCTCAAGAGAGCCTGAAGAAATTATTACTGCAACAGAGCCTTTAAAAGAACTTCTAAAAGAAGAGCTTAAAAATCAAGGCTATGATGTAAAGAATGTAGATATTACAGTAGGTACAAACTATGAGGCAGTAGGAGAAGGACTTTCTGCTGGAACAATCGATATTGGCCTTATCCCTGGTGGTACTTATGTATTATATGATGATGGTGCAGAAGTTGTCTTAACAGCAACTCGTGCAGGATTAAGCATTGATTCTGATAATGCAAAGGACTGGAATGATAATAAACCAACTGAAGCTTCAGATGAGCAGGTTACTTACTACCGTGCTTTAGCAATTGCTGGTCCTTCTAAAAAAGGACAAGAGCTAGCTGAGAAAGTAAACAATGGTGAAGAGCTAACTTGGGACGATTTAAATAGCGCTAATTGGGCTGTAATGTCATCTTCATCACCAGCTGGCTATATTTACCCAGCAATTTGGTTAAGTGATAATTATGATAAAACGATTACTGACCTTGATAAAGTAGTTCAATCCGATTCATATGGAAGTGCATTTGCTCGCTTAGCTGCAGGTCAAATTGATGTTGTAGTAACATATGCAGATGCTAGACGTGATAATGAAGACGCATGGAAAAATGACTTCAATCGTGAAAAGTCTATCTGGGATGAAACAAATGTTATTGGGGTAACACCTGGAATTTACAACGATACTATCAGTGTTAGTAAAAACTCCAAGATCATGGATGATGATCTAAAAGCAGCAATTCAAAAAGCATTTATGAATATTGCTCAAACAGATGAAGGAAAAGAAGTTATCTCCATCTATAATCACGAAGGCTATCAAGAAGCAAAATCTTCTGATTATGATAATGAAAGAAAAGCACAAGAAATTGTTAGAAATCTAAAATAATCTGTTAAATAATGAAGCCAATGAGGTTGTTTCATAGCAAGGTCTTCCCGTTTAGAGGGATACCTCTATGAGACATCCTCATTTTTGAGAAGATTGGAGAACCATATATGATTGAATTTATCAATGTTGAAAAAACATATGGCAATAATGTAAAAGCACTACAGGATATTAATTTAAAAATAGACCAAGGAGAGTTTGTTGCTATTATTGGTCTTTCTGGAGCAGGTAAGTCAACATTAATCCGCTGTATCAATCGTATGCATGATATAACTGGTGGAAGCTTAATCGTTGATGATATTGATGTTAGCTCCTTAAGAGGAAAAGAAGTTCGTAAGTTTCGTAAGCGAATTGGAATGATATTCCAATCATTTAATCTTGTTACGAGAACATCTGTGTTAAAAAATGTACTAGTCTCCTTTGTTCCTGAGCTACCATTTTGGAGAAAATTAACTGGTGTATTCTCCAAAGAGCATAAAACGAAAGCACTTACTGCTTTAGATCAAGTCGGTATTCTTGATAAAGCATATGTCCGCGTTGATCAATTATCAGGTGGCCAACAGCAGCGTGTTGCACTAGCACGTACATTAGCCCAAAATCCTGATATTATTCTCGCAGATGAACCGATTGCTTCCCTTGATCCTGTAACTGCAAAACAAGTAATGAATGATTTTAAACGAATCAATGAAGAAATGAACATTACTGTTATTATTAATATCCACCATGTCGAGATTGCACTTGAATATGCTAATCGAATTATTGGTGTTCGTGATGGAAAAGTCGTATTTGACGGAAAATCAGCAGAAGTAACTGAAGAAGTATTAGATTACATCTATAAAGGCCAAATAGAAAAGGAAACTATGTCACAGGATAAAGGGGAATAGAAAATATGTATGATAAAATTTTTCCTCCAAAAAAGATAGCCCTTCCGAATGGTAAGGTCGTATTGGAAAAAAGATCCCGTGTCCCCGTTATTTTAGTCCTACTTCTGATAGCGGCTTATTTTTCAATCAAATTTACTGGATTTAGTTTATCCGTTTTAGCTGAACGGTGGAATGAATTTTTCGTTATTATTATAGACATGATTCCACCAAAATGGGACTATACGCCTCATATATGGAAACCACTACTTGATACAATTAAAATGTCGTTACTTGGTTCAGTTCTAGGTTCCATTGTTGCAATTCCTATTGCATATCTCGCATCCACTAATGTTGTGAAAAGCAAAATAGTTGTTGCGATTACAAAAGTTTTCTTGAGTATTTTAAGAACGATGCCAACACTAGTAACCGCATTAATTGCTACTTTTGTTTTTGGTCTAGGAACATTAGCTGGTACCGTTGCAATTTTTATTTTTACAGTGGCATATGTTGGTAAGCTATTGTATGAGCAAATTGAAAATGTAAATATGGGTGCATTTGAGGCAATGGAGTCACTCGGTATGAATCGAATACAAGCCTTCCGCTATGCAATTTTCCCACAGGTTTTGCCAAATTATTTATCCACATCCTTGTTCTGCTTCGAAGGAAATGTTCGATATGCTGCTATTTTAGGATATGTTGGCGCAGGTGGAATTGGATTATTATTAAATGAAGGGTTAGGCTGGCGTGATTATGCAAGCGTTGGAATGATTCTATTAACACTAGTTATTACAGTATTTATTATTGAAAGAGTCAGTGAACACTTCAGAAAAAGGTTAATCTAGAAGGGGAACAATATTATGGATACAATTGAAAAACAGCTAAGTGCATCACCAAATAATAGACGGTATCTACTTGTTGTTACAACAATATTATTGGTATTGTTTATTTGGTCTTTTACAGCAATTAATTTGCAAAATGTTGAGGAAAGCGGATGGAAGATTGCTACTAGCATCCTTTCAGGTATTGTACATCCTGATTTAGATTTATTGCTAACCTTTACAACACAGGGAGTTCCATATTTACTTGTCGAAACAATAGCAATCGCTTTTTTAGGTACTATTATTGGTTCAATACTAGCCATCCCGCTAGCGTTTTTGTCAGCATCTAATGTAGTGCCATCTCCAGTCGCTTGGGTAACACGACTATTGCTTATTATGATTCGAACGGTTCCTGCCCTTGTATATGGACTAATGTTCATTCGGGTAACTGGCCCTGGTCCTTTTGCCGGTGTCCTAACAATTGCATTAGTTTCCATTGGGATGTTAGCAAAGTTATTTGTCGATGCTATTGAGGATCTTGACACGAGCATTCTGGAATCGATGACCTCTATCGGATGTACAACATTTGAAAAAATAAGATTTGGTATCGTACCACAGCTATTCTCTATGTTCTTATCAACCATTATATATCGATTTGATATGAACCTTAGGGAGGCTTCTGTACTTGGTTTAGTAGGTGCAGGAGGAATTGGTGCCCCACTAATTTTCGCGATGAATTCTTATCGTTGGAATGAAGTTGGATCAATTTTAATTGGCTTAGTAATTCTCATTCTTATTGTTGAATTATTATCCAACAATTTACGTGGAAAACTAGTTCGTGGTTAATAATATTTAATTAACTTCATCGATTTTGACGCTAAAGCTTAAGAGGCATCCCTACTATAGGGATGCCTCTTAAGTGTTTTATCCAAGTATATTTTTACTTAAATAAAATAAAATCCTATTCCCATTATTGTATAAGCAGCGAGTAAGATAAGACCTTCAAACCAGTTAGTGTCACCGTCAATCGTTAGCATGATGATTAATAGTACACTTGTCACCATACTTATTAGCTCTGGCCAAGTAAAAACCAGTGGCATCGTGGTACTAAATAATAACGAGAGTAATACTAGTATTGGTAACACGAACATCGCTACTTGAAGTGTTGAACCGATAGCAATTTCAATAGCGACATCCATTTTATTTTTGAATGCCATTATGATTGCAGAAGCATGTTCTGCAGCATTTCCTACAATAGCAACAATAATGATACCAATAAATAATTCAGACCACCCAAAGGCTTGTCCAATATCATCGAAAGTACCAACTAGATGCTCTGAAATAAATGCTACCGCAATCGTTGCAACTGCTAGTACAATAATTGCCTTGAATCTCCCCCATTCAGGTTCTTCCTCTACTTGTGCATCCTGCTCCCTTTTATCATTACTTTGATATACCCCACGATGCGTTACAAATTTAAACAAGAGCGCGGCAAAATATAACACGATTAATATGATGGAAATCCCAATACTTAGCCCCATCGTTTTTTGCTCATTCATAGCACTTGAAAATACTTCTGGAACCACAAAAGCAATAATCACCGCAAAAATTAATAATCCTGCATTATGCCGAGCCTCATGAATACTGAATGATTGCCGTTTATATTTTAGACCACCCACAAAAAAAGAAAGACCTGCGACTAAAAGTAAGTTACCTATAACCGAACCAGTTAACGACGCTAGAACAATCCCCACTAGCCCTGCTTTCAATGAGAAGATTGAAATAATTAATTCAACTGCATTTCCAAACGTTGCATTAAGTAACCCGCCAATTCTTGGGCCCATTACAATTGCAAGGCTCTCTGTAGCTCTTCCAATTAGTCCAGCTAAAGCAATAATCGATAAACAGTAAATAATAAACATAAGTATGGATGGCCATTCTAGGAACGCACCGATCAGGGATACAGGAACACCCACAATAACTGAAATAGTAAAGATCTTATCCATCAACATTATCTCCACCTTCTTGTGCCTGAATAACAATATATTACCCAATTCACTCGAATTTATATCGATAGTTAACCAACCATTACTAATGGTGCTACTTCCAAAAAATATAGTTTAGTGTTAAACTATTAGTGTATTTAGTTTAAAACTAAACCATTTTCAAGGAGATGACAGCTTCTGGATTATTTACAGGATAAAGTAGTTAATTATTACTGTTAAAATTGGTTGTTGCCTTGTCAACGTGAAGAATATGTTATTGGTACGATTGTTATAAGAAGAATGTCAATAACCATTAAAGGAGTAATAAGTTGAAACAAACGAATATCTTTAAATTAATTCATGCTATTGAACAAATGAATAATGAAAATATTATTCAATTTACAAAGGAATTCCACTATCCTTTAGGAATATCTCCTATCCTCGTATTAGCAGAATTGCAGACGAAAGGCCCACAAAAGCAAGTGGAGTTGGCAGACACAATTGGCTACACAAAAGGTGCTATGACACATATTGCAACGAAATTAGTTCATCTAGAGTTGATAGAGAAGACCTATGATGAATCCGACAAACGTGCTGTCCAATTAGAAATTACGACGAAAGGATCTAAGGCATTAAAAGAAGCACAGGCTATTGGCAAAAAAGTATTTATTGAGCTTTTTGAAGTTCTTTCTGAAGAGGAAATCGAGCAATATTTGAACATTCAAGAAAAGCTAATGAAAGGAATTCAAGCAAGAAAAAACAAAAACAAATTTTAACTAACAAGGAGAACCTTAAATGACAAGATTAAATGGAAAAATCGCAATTATTACTGGCGCAGCTCGTGGAATGGGTGCCTCTCATGCACGACTATTTATTAATGAAGGTGCAAAAGTTATGATAGCAGATATATTAGAGGAAGATGGACAGGCATTAGCAAGAGAGCTTGGTGAAAATGCTAAATTTGCAAAACTAGATGTAACAAAAGCAGCAAATTGGGAGGAAGTTGTTTCCCAAACCGAAAAGGAATTTGGGCCAGTAAATATATTGGTAAATAATGCAGGAATTAGTATGAATAAATCCATTGAGGAGATAACAGAAGAAGAATATAGGAGGATCGTTGATATCAACCAGATTTCTGTTTTCTTAGGGATGAAAGCTGTCCTACCATCTATGAAAAAAGCTAATGGAGGTTCCATTGTGAATATTTCTTCTATAAATGGACTAGTCGGTGGAGCTATTGGCTACACAGATACGAAGTTTGCTGTTAGAGGTATGACAAAGGCCGCTGCACTAAACTTAGCTCATAATGGTATTCGTGTTAACTCCGTTCACCCTGGAGTGATTGAAACACCTATGATATCCCAAGCAGATTCTAAGGATATTATTAAAGAATTTGCCAAACATATTCCAGCAGGAAGAGTGGCTAAACCAGAGGAAGTTTCAAACTTGGTCTTATATCTTGCATCTGATGAATCAAGTTATAGCACTGGTTCAGAATTTGTTATTGATGGTGGTTTAACAGCTCAATAACAAGATAGGTTTTGTCTAATTAATTAACCCCGAACCACCTTACCGTGATTCGGGGTTAATCATATGCTGCTTCATTCTTTTTCCGGGAGGAGAATCTTATATCTCGATGTACTTTGATCCAGATCAACATGGATATGTTTTGTTTGGGTATAGGCTAGCAGGCCCTGAATACCTAATTCTCTCCCTATCCCACTCTGTTTATAGCCTCCAAATGGTGCAGTGTCTGCTAATAGATGATATGCATTTATCCATACCGTACCAGTTCTCATTCGTTTTGCAACACTTACGGCCCTCTTATTATTTTTCGACCAGACACCACCAGCTAATCCATAAATCGTATCGTTAGCAATTTGAACTGCTTCATCATCTGTTTTGAATTTGATTACCGATAATACAGGACCAAATATTTCTTCCTGTGCTATTCGCATATCATTTTTAACATCAGCAAAAATAGTTGGCATAATCCAGAATCCTTTTTCGAATATACTACCGGTCGGCCTTTCACCACCTAGGACGAGTCTTGCCCCCTCCTCTTTACCAATGCGAATATATTCTTCAATTTGATCACGTTGTTTTCTAGAGATAACTGGTCCCATCCCTGACTGCGGCTGGAATGGATCACCTACTTTTATCATTTTAGCGCGTTCAACTAGTTTATTGATTACTTCATCATAGATACTCTCCTGTACAAGCAGCCTTGTCCCAGATTCACATACCTGTCCACTATGGTAAAACGTACCAAATAGTGCTCCATCTATTGCTACTTCTAAATTAGCATCGTCTAAAATAATATTTGCTGATTTTCCTCCTAATTCCAATGTCACAATTTTCACATTGGTGGAAGCAAGTTCCATCACTCGTTTACCAACAACCGTTGAACCAGTAAATGCAATCTTATCGATTTGTGGATGTTCGGCTAAGGTTTCACCAATTACTGCACCTGACCCTGGAATAATGTTTAATACACCCTTTGGCAATCCAACTTCGTCTACAATTTTAGCTAACTCAAGCATTGTTAAAGGTGTTTCACTAGCTGGCTTTACAATTATGGTATTCCCAGTTGCTAGTGCTGGAGCAATCTTCCAAATGGCAAGACTAAACGGGAAGTTCCAGGGAACAATTCCAGCACAAACGCCAATCGGTTCTCGTTCTATAAAATTATAGCTAAAACTAATTGCTTCCTCATTCGGAGTAATTGCTTCATAATGATAATCCGTTTGACATAGTTTTGCAAAATGACGAATCGTACGGACGGAAGAATGAATCTCTCCTTTTGCTTTTATAATAGTAGAGCCTGACTCCTGTACATGTAGCTTAGTCAAGGCATCTATTCGTTCCTCCAGCTTATCGGCAATTTGATATAAATAGGAAGCTCTCTGAGAAGCCTTAAGTCCACTCCAAGACCCATTGTCAAAAGCTATTCGTGCATGTTGTATTGCTTCTTCCGCTTCTTCTTTCGTTGCTTTTACACAGCTACCTACTACCTCTTCCGTTGCTGGATTCAGTACAGTAATTTTTTCTCCTGAGGATGTATCACGAAATTCACCATTCACATACATTAAATAATAATTGTCCACCTAATCCCTTCTTTCCATTCCATTTGGTTTTAGAATCTACCCCAACTAATGTTTTATTCGTTTGAATATATGGAAAGAAATAGATTTAACATACGAATTATTTATAGTCTCTTAACTTCAGATTATTTCCTAGAAAATCAATAATTACAGAAATAATTATTCCAAAAGTATACCGAATCAAATCTACATACAAAAAGCCTTTTCCTAAGATTAATCCAAAGAGCCATTTATTCCTAATCTGATTAATCCAATCCGCCTGATACAATTGGCTAAACTCAATTCCAAAACTAAACAACATACTTAAAATAAAAGCAAATAACATACTCTTATTCAAAAATAAAACACGGAAACCGAAATAGACCATCATCGCCCACAACATATCCCCTGTATTCTCTGCAATAAATCCCGGTAGAGAATCAGAAAATCTTCTTGAGGCTAAGCCTAAAGCAATCGTAAGTGCAACTGCTAACAAATAAACATACCTATTTTTTCTTTCTTTTAAAACATCCAATGAATTACACTTCCCCATCCTCTATTTTGCTTATTCCTAATCTTACTATCTATCATTTAATTCTATCATTCTTATGTGGCTTTATATTCATTATTATTATTCTCCTTTAAAGAGTAGCTTCCATTATGATGATGGTAGTTTTCTTTATTTTCTGTTTGCTTTCAATTATATAGATTGTTATGTTAATAGAGACAAGAATTAGAGAAAGGACAATGTATATGGGGAACAAGGAAAAAGTGCTATCTCTACAAAATTTAACAATGAGCTATTCAGAGAAAAATGTTTTAACAGGGGTAAATTTAGATGTCTATAGTGGGCAGATCATTGGGTATATTGGTCCAAATGGCGCTGGAAAAAGTACTACGCTAAAAATTATGCTTGGATTAATTAATGGTTATGGTGGAAAGGTTGAGATCTTTGGTCAAGATATTGCAATCAGTGACCAATCATTCAAACAGAAAATTGGTTATGTACCTGAAAATGCAGAAGTTTACGATACGCTTACCGCAATGGAATATTTAACCTTTATCGGTGAGCTATATGGTTTGAATCGAGAAAAAGTAGAAGTAAAAGCAGAAAGACTGTTAGAAGAATTTGGTTTACATGAGGTAATGCATTCACGAATATCTTCCTTTTCAAAAGGAATGAGGCAGAAAGTTCTTATCCTATCAAGTTTGCTACATAATCCAGATTTACTATTTCTTGATGAGCCACTTAGTGGATTAGATGCTAATAGTGTAATGATTATAAAAGACTTGCTCGAGGAGCTTGCTAACCAAGGCAAGACGATATTTTACTCTTCTCATATTATGGACGTAGTAGAAAAGATAAGCACTCGCATTGTCTTATTGGTAAACGGTCAAATAGCTGCAGATGGCACATTTGATGAATTAAAAGAAAAGAGTAAAGAAGGTTCGCTAGAAGGGATATTTAATCAGCTTACTGGATTTGATCAACATAAGCATACAGCAAAAAAAGTTGTCTCCATTGTAATGGAGGATGATGACAATGCATAATTTCACTTCACTCAAGATTCTAGACTTTTTCCAGCCACTTTTTCGTACGATGAAAATAGACTACCCAACAATGAGGAAAATTCTAGAAGTCAAACTAACCATGGATCAGCGACGAGTACCGACCATACTTAATGATATGTCTAAAAAGAAAAAAGAAGGAAAAAACAACTTTCTCTTGTCACTATTGATATACGCATTTTATGGTCTAATGTTAGTTCCTTTTATTTTTCTTGGGGATAGCTATATGTTCCAGATTAGCATCATGATTGGTATATCCATGTTTATATTAATGACATCCTTGATTTCGGACTTCTCCTCTGTTCTATTGAACATCCGCGATAAAGCGATACTAAATACAAAACCAATTCATCCGCGAACCCTAAGTGCTGCAAAAATTGTTCATATAGCAATTTATTTGGGCCTAATTACAGGTGCATTTATAGCTATACCATCCGTAGTGATGATTTTCACGAAAGGTATCGTATATTTTCTTCTATTTCTAGTGGAAATTATCTTATTAGGCCTCTTTATTATGGCATTTACAGTGCTCGTATATATGTTTATATTGCGTTTATTTGATGGAGAAAAACTAAAAGATATTATTAATTACGTACAAATACTGCTTGCTATTGGAGTAGTAGTTGGATATCAAATCGTCATCAGGCTATTTGATTTCGTTGATCAGGAATTCATTTATGATTTCAGCTGGTGGCATGTTCTTATTCCGCCAATTTGGTTTGGAGCACCATTCGAGCTCTTATAAAACCAGGAATATTCAACTGGAATCATTCTTTTATCCATACTTGCTGTGATTGGTCCAATTGTTTCTATTTATATCTATTCTCTTCTCATGCCTTCGTTTGAACGAAATTTACAGAAACTAATGGAAGAATCAGGGACAAGAAAAAAGAGAAGCTGGAACCTCAGTGAATCGATTGGGAGGTTCATTTGTATTAGTAAAGAGGAAAGAGCCTTCTATCGTTTTTCCTCTATCATGATGAGTCGAGAAAGAGATTTTAAATTAAAGGTGTATCCGTCACTTGGAATGGCGTTAGTGTTTCCATTCATTTTTCTTTTTAATAATTTAGGGTATCAATCACTTTCTGTTATAAGCCAGGGGAAATCTTACTTAACGATTTATTTTTGCAATATCATAATTGGCACGGTTGTATATATGCTCCAATTTTCTGGAAAATATAAAGGTGCATGGATTTTCCAAACAACTCCAATTCATAAGCATTCAGCAGTATATCGTGCAACCTTAAAAGCTTTTTTAGTTAAACTGTATCTACCTATCCTATCAGTATTGTCCATTGTGTATATTTGGATATTCTCATTTCGAATAATACCAGATTTAATCATTGTTTTCTTGTCAGCTATTTTGCTAGTTCTCATTGCCTATCGTGTATTTAATAATGGAAAATACCCATTTACAGAGCCATTAGAATCCGCCAATCAAAGCGGTGGAAATACTGGGAAAATGATTTTATTAATGGTAGCTGTTGCCTTTTTTGTATTGGTACATTTTATCGTGCTAGCAATCCCATTTGGAATCTACGGATATTTACTTGTATTATGTATTATTAATATCGTTGGATGGAAACTAGTTTTCAAGTAATCCTGTAATCATGTTTTTGGTACATTATTTTATAAGAACAGAGGCTTTTTTTATAAATCGTCCAGCTTCTGTTCTTTTTTATGCACTAGTTCTTGTGGATTTCTTTTTCATATTGCGCCTTTCCATTAATATAATAATCCCTTTAAATTTATCCAATGAAAAAGCAAATACTGGGCTTTGAATAAATGTAAAAATAAAAGTAAATAAAAATACAGGTCCGCCTAAACACAATCCAAGTAGTAATACTAATAACTCCACAATGATTCTAATTAAACCAACAGACTTACCTAGCTTCTCTGCAATGGAAAGCATAAATCCATCTCTTGGACCTGCCCCCATTTCAGCCGAGTTATACAAGCCACCCCCGATTCCCATTGTAATAATGCCAATAACCATCATTACTATATCGAACCAGTTATGACCTGCAGTGGGGAGAAAATCTAACCATAAGAAAAAGTCCACAAATACTCCTACTAATATAGCATTTAAAAAGGTTCCAATTTTAATATAGCTTTTATCCAATACCCAGGAAACAATGATTAATAGAATGGAAATAATAATTGCCCAAGTTCCAATCGTTAATCCTAACTTTTCATACAGTGCAACATTTAGGACATCCCAAGGGTGAATGCCTAAATATTGCATTTTTAATGCAATGGCTATTCCATAGCTAAACATAAAAAGCCCAGAGAAATAAAATAGCCAGCGGATTACCCGTGTCATTTCATCCCTTCCCTCTGCTTCCATTTTCTCAACCGAAGAAGACACTTATGAAAAAAATTTAAATGCATAAAAATTTTAATTACGTGATTTAAACTTACTTGGCTTTGTTACGTAACCCTCTAGAATATATCCACAATCCGTACAAACAATATATTCAATACCCGAGCTAGAAAACTTATTCACCGGGGTCATTACTGCATATCCACTATGTCTTCCCTTCCCTAGTTCCTGTGAGCCACGATTTGGACATTCTCTTGCTTCACCTAAGTTTTCCATTTAACTCTCCCCTTCCGTCCCATTATTTTCTCAATAGTAGCACAATATTCTTCATTTGATAATCCATAATAAATTTGCAAGCTTCTAGCTGATGATTCTCATAAAAAATCATAGAAATTCATCCTTTAGCCACTGATTTTATCGTTGATAATGTTACATAACCTATGTTAGTATTACATTATGTAACATAATTGGAGAGAGTAAAACGATGGAATTTGTTGTCCCAATTAAAGAATTAGAAAAGATTAATAAGATGAAAGAAATACTGGAAAGATCTTCAAGAAGGGATTATACCCTTTTTGTGATAGGTATTAACACTGGGATAAATGCACAGGATTTATTATCTCTAAAAGTAGAAGAAGTTTGGGATGGAAACCAACCAAAGGAATTTCTTTTCTTACGGGATGAAAAGTCAAAGGGCTTAAAGGGACACTATTTAAATAATAGGGTTCAGGAAGCATTACAGAACTATTTACCTTATAGTCAGTTAAAAGCTGGGGATTATTTATTTAAATCAAAGAAAAATGATAAACCAATAACTCGTCAGCAGGCATATCGAATTATTAATCATGCTGCCAAAGCGGCAGGAATTGAAGAAAAAATTGGCACACATACCATGCGTAAAACTTTTGGGTACCATGCTTACCAAAAAGGGGTTGCCATTTCTATTTTAATGTCGATCTTCCACCATAACTCTAGAAAGGAAACCTTGAAATATATCGGCATTTCCGAGGAAGAAAAAAAGTTGGTAAAGGTTGACGTGAATCTCTAAAAAAAAATAACTCTCCATATGTGGAGAGTCATGTAAAAATTATGATTTACTTTCCTGTTCATAGTCAACATGCATTTCAACTTTTTTAAGTTCCTTTACTAGTCCTTCAGTCACTTGTACCTTAAACAGTTCTTTATCTTTCATAAATTTAAATATTCCATTATCAAAGTCAGTGCCCTGCTCTTTAAAGAAGATTCCTTCATAAATAATGGAATTCGAATGCTTAAACGTTAATTGGTAATGCTCATCTTCCTTTATAAGATAAGCTCTTACCCCTCGTTGAAATTGTCCATTCTCATCACGGATATACCGCGTGACAGAAATAATGTGCAAATCAACAAAAGGAATCTCGTGAAGTAAGGCATTAATCAAAGATCCTTTCGTGATTTGTTCCCATCTGCTTTGCGCTGTTTGACCAAGAATAATTTGAGTTATATGTTTTTCACGGGCAACTTCAGCAATTACCCTTGAAACAGGTCGTTTCTCATTGTCCATAATAATAAAATCGGCTGCGTTATGTTCTTCTGCCAACTGTTTCCAGCTTTCTATATAAAAGCTTCTTTCAGCATCCATTTCATCAAATGGCTTTGCATCAACAGTAAGAATATATAACGGACACCCTAGCATTTTGGCAATGTTACAACCACGCTTTATAAGTCGTTCACCATTTGGACCGTAATGAACACATACGAGTATACTTTCATCACAACGGCCTTGCATAGTTTCCATAACTATATTCACCCCATGGATTATATATAAAAAGTTAACTTATTCGTAAACTAAGTATGACTATATCATTATGCTTCATAAAGAGTCAATGCCATAAGTGAATTTCATACCTTTTTCCTTTATACATTTTGAAAATGGGTTATTTTTAATACAAGGAGTGAAAGTTTTGAGTTTGTTTCACATGATTCTCTTATTACCATTTATAGCCGCAATATTCGTTCCAATCATCTACAAAAAATTGAACTCTACTTTTCATACTGGATGGTATGTCATCCTAGTACCATTCATCATTTTTGTATACTTTCTCAAACATATTCCTGCTATTGCTAATGGCGAGACTATATTTTTATCTATGTCCTGGATCCCTTCCTTAGATATTAACTTCGATGTCTATTTAGACGGGCTTTCCCTTATGTTTGGCCTCATTATTAGTGGAGTGGGAACTTTAGTTGTAATGTATTCGATATTTTATATGGCAAAAGAACGTGAAGCACTTCATAACTTTTATATTTATTTATTAATGTTTATGGGGGCAATGCTTGGCCTCGTGTGTTCGGATAATGTTCTAGTCCTATATACATTGTGGGAGCTCACCAGTGTATCTTCATTCCTATTAATTGCCTATTGGTATGAACGAAAAAGGTCCCGTACTGGTGCTTTAAAGGCAATGCTCATTACAGTATTTGGTGGACTAGCTATGTTAGCTGGTGTCATTATGCTAGCCATAATAAATGATACGTACAGCCTTCAAGAAATAATGGCAAATGTCGAAAACATACATAGCCATTCTCTCTTTATTCCAGCTATGGCTTTAATTCTTCTTGGAGCATTTACAAAATCCGCTCAATTTCCTTTTAGTATTTGGCTACCTGATGCGATGGAAGCACCAACACCAGTTAGTGCATATCTGCACTCCGCAACCATGGTAAAGGCCGGATTATATTTAGTAGCACGGATGTCACCCATTTTTGGTGGTAGTTCTATTTGGTTCTGGCTAGTTGCAGGAATTGGAATAATCACTTTGATTTATGGCTCTATTCGGGCAGTAAGACAAACAGACCTTAAGGCACTTTTAGCATTTTCTACGATCAGCCAACTAGGTTTGATTATGAGTTTACTTGGAGTAGGATCTGCAGCATTAACAAGTGGTATTGGAGATTCTAAAGAAATATTTGCCTTTGCAATTTTCGCTGCGCTATTCCATTTATTCAACCATTCAACCTTCAAGGGATTATTATTTATGGTTGTTGGAATAATTGACCATGAAACAGGGACTCGAGATATCCGAAGGCTAGGAGGACTAATGGCAATCATGCCCATTACTTTTACCATTGCATTAATAGGTAGTCTTTCTATGGCTGGTTTACCACCTTTCAATGGTTTTTTAAGTAAGGAAATGTTCTTTACAGGAATGCTCACAGCTTCTGATAATCCCATATTTGGTTTTAATGGTTTAACTAAACTATTTCCATTCATAGCTTGGATTGCTAGTGTCTTTACCTTTATCTACTGCTTTATGCTATTCGTTCGACCATTTTTCGGGACCTTTCATCCTGAACGACTTCCTAAGGAAAAGACTCATGAAGCACCAATTGGTATGCTTTTGCCTCCTACCATATTAGGAATACTTGTTGTTTTGATTTTCTTTGTTCCGAATCTTTTAGCTACCTATATTATAAAACCAGCCCTAGTTGCTGTAGTACCTTCCGTGTCAGCTACTCATAAATTATTTGAAATCAAAGCTTGGCATGGGGTAAATACAGAGCTCCTTATGACAATTGGAGTAATTATTTTTGGATTGTTGCTTTTCTATTCAATAAAAAAATGGAATATTGCTTTCCGGATTTATCCGGAAAAACTAAGCTTGAACTATCTATACAATGCAGGTATGGAAGGAATGGAACAGAGATTTGCTTCCTTTACTAATCGTTACATGACTGGGTCTATTCGCCACTATCTACTATATATCTTAATTTTTATAACGTTAGTGCAGATAAGTTCTCTTATTATTTTCGATGGGTTAAAACTAGACCTTTCTAGTAATGCAGATTACTCCATTTATGATGTAGGGATTTTAGTTGCAATGGTTATCGCTGCCCTCACCACTTTATTTACAACGAATCGAATTACAGCGATTGTAGCGTTAGGTGCAGTTGGATATTTAGTCATGATGCTCTTTGTTATTTTCCGCGCACCAGATTTAGCACTCACACAAATGGTAGTTGAAACAGCGACAACTGTATTGTTTTTACTATGCTTTTACCATCTACCAAAGCTTGGAAAAAAGCTTGAAAAGATGAAATTCAAACTCGTCAATCTCTTGATATCTATTTGTGTTGGAATTACTGTTACGCTTATGACTTTAAGTGCTTCTGGTCATAAATTATTTACACCCATCTCAGAGTTCTTTGAAAATGCCTACGAATTAGCAGGGGCAAATAATATTGTTAATGCGATTTTAGTTGATTTCAGAGGATTTGACACGATGCTAGAAATAGCTGTATTACTGATTGCCGGTATCGGCGTGTATACCCTAATTAAGCTTCGCCCAAAAGGAAGTGAATATGATGAAACCTGAACCAAATGACGTGATATTGCACACTGTAACGAAGATTGCCTCCATTATCATTTTTACCTTTTCCATTGATTTATTTTGGGCGGGTCATCATTATCCTGGTGGTGGCTTTATAGGAGGTTTAACAACAGCAGCTGGTATCGTCCTACTTTATTTGTCCTTCGACATTGAGAAAATAAGAAAAAATCTACCGATAGATTATAAAAAAATGGCTGCACTGGGGGTATTGATCTCCGTATTTACAGGACTAGTTGGCATGATATATGGAGACAATTTTTTAGAACAAGCATTTGGCTATTTTAACCTCCCTGTTTTCGGCAAGACTGAACTCGCTACTGCAGTGTTATTCGATATTGGCGTAGCACTTGCTGTCATCGGTACTGCCGTGACCATCATTACAAGCATAAGTGAGGATGAACTGTAATGGAAACATTAATGGCAATCGTTATCGGAATCCTTTTTACAATTGGAACCTATTTAATTTTAACCAATCAAATGCTTCGAATCATACTTGGACTTTCTCTCATCAGTCATGCCATCAATTTAATGATTATGGTAATGGGTGGACTGAAACAAGGAGGTCCACCACTACTTACGGAAAAATTGCATACCTTTACCGATGCAATTCCACAGGCATTAATCTTAACGGCAATCGTCATTAATTTTGCAGTGACCGCATTTCTACTAGTGCTAAGTTATCGGACCTATAAAAAACATGGTACAGCCGACATGAACAAATTGAGAGGTAATGAACATGAATAACTTATTAATATGGCCAGTCATTATGCCGTTAATCGCTGGACTAATCTTCATTCTATTTCGGAATCACATTCGACTGCAGCGAATAATCAGTTTAATTGTCATGGTCTTAGTCTCTGGAATCTCCATAATTATCATTGGTCAAATAAAGAATAATGGAATCCAAACCCTGCAATTGGGTGGATGGCAGGCACCATATGGAATTGGACTTGTGGGCGATATGTTCTCTATGTTATTAGTTCTTACAAGTAGTATTGTTTCACTATGTTGTTTACTTTTTTCCTTTAAAACAATTGGTCAAGGTAGAGAAAAGCATTATTTTTATTCTTTATTTTTATTTTTGATTACTGGTGTAAATGGTTCATTTTTAACTGGGGACTTATTCAATCTATACGTCTTTTTTGAAATTCTTCTCCTTGCCTCGTATGTATTGGTTTCATTAGGTGGTGGAAAGTTACAGCTGAGGGAGACAATGAAATATGTAATTATTAATGTCTTGTCCTCCGCATTTTTCCTAATCGGAATTGCGTATATATATTCCTTAACGGGTACACTTAATCTGGCACATATATCTGTACGTATTGCAGAGGCTGGGCAGGATGGATTTATAACAACTGTTGCGTTATTATTCCTGCTCGTATTTGGTATTAAGGCTGGCTTATTTTTATTTTATTGGCTTCCTGGCTCCTACCAGGTTCCACCTGCAGCCATATCGGCTCTATTTGCAGCATTATTAACGAAGGTTGGGATATATGCAATCATTCGCATCTTTACGCTTGTATTCTATCATGAACCTGAAATAACACACACCATGATTGGGGTATTAGCTGCCTTAACCATGATTCTAGGTGGTATCGGGGCTATTGGTTATTGGGATATTAGTAGAATCTTAACCTATAATGTCATTATTGGATCTGGTTTTATTCTAGCTGGGCTTGCGATTTTTTCAAGCTTTGGACTGTTAGGTACTGTCTATTATTTAGTGCATGACATGATTGCTAAGGCGTTAATCTTTCTTATTGCAGGAGTTATCATTTATTTAACTGGGACTAGAAACATAAAGGAAATGAGTGGTTTAATTCGCCACCATCCTTATTTGGGGTGGATGTTCTTCATCGCTGCTCTTGCATTGATTGGAATCCCCCCATTAAGTGGATTCATCGGAAAGGTCTTTATTACGAGAGGTTCTTTTGAAGCTGAATACTATTGGCTAGGTGCAATTGGTTTAATTACTAGTCTAATGATTTTGTATTCTTTAATGAAGATTTTTATGAACGTCTTTTGGGGAGAAACTATTTTAAGTGAGGATGAGGAAAAGGGATCAACAAAGGGTGTTATTTTACCACTTGTATTATTGACAGCCTTGACAATAGCACTAGGTATTGGGCCAGAATGGATTCATTCCTATGTGGAAATTGCTGTAGATGGATTAATGGATCCTGAAGTATATATAGAGGCAGTTTTCGCTGGAAATGATATCCCATGATGTGGAAAGGGGTAATGATTTTTGCCATTTCAAATTTTAGTAAATCTATTTATTGCTTTTTTATGGATGTTTCTTCAGGATGAGTGGAATTTTCTTGCTTTTTTAAGTGGATACATTATCGGTATTATCATTTTATTTTTTATGCGACGTTTTTATCAAAAGCCCTTTTACTTATTCTTTGTTTGGGCTGCACTTAAATTATTTTATGTATTTGGGCGAGAACTATTAAGTTCTGCTGTTGTTGTGATAAAACAAATACTACGTCCAAAGATCAATGTGACTCCCGGAATATTTCGAATTGATACTGATTTAGAAGGCGATGTGGAGATTACCCTGCTTTCCTTATTGATTTGTTTAACACCTGGATCCGTTGTGATGGAGGTTACTCCTGATGGAAAGAGCCTATATGTTCATGCCATGGATATACCAGAATCAAAAAATTCCGTATTAAAATCACAGGTAGTATTTGAACGCGCTATTAAGGATGTGACGAGAAAATATGTTTAATCTGTTAATGATTTCATCACTAATCGTATTAACAATTTCTATTCTTTTAAATATATATCGTGTTGTAAAAGGACCATCTAGTGCTGATCGAATCCAAGCATTAGATGCAATTGGAATAAATCTCATTGCAGGGATTGCCATTTTCTCTGTTTACCTAGACTCTCATGCATTTTTTGAATTAATATTATTAATTGGCATTCTGTCCTTTATCGGCACTATTGCGTTTGCCAGATTTCTTGAAAGGGGTGTAGTCATTGAACGAAAGCGCTGAGATTGTTGCAGGGGTTTTTATTTTAATAGGAACCGTAGTTAGTTTAATCAGTTCGATTGGCTTGGTTCGCTTACCAGATGTCTATACACGTTCACATGCTGCATCCAAGAGTTCAACAGTAGGAGTATTATTTATTCTAATAGGAACTTTACTTTATTTTTTAATTTCCGAGGGATATTTTAGTATTCGTCTAATCCTTGGAATTATCTTTGTATTCTTGACCGCACCAGTTGCGGCCCATGTTATATGTCGAGGAGCCTATCGAGCTAATGTACCATTAGCAAAGACTAGTGCTGAGGATGAATTGAAGGATTATTTTACTGCTCATAACATTAAAAAAGAGAATGAATAAGAAAAACTACCGAGTCGATTTATTCCAAAAAGTCGGATAGTCAAAAGCATTGGCTTTTTGGATACAAATCAATTCGGTAATTTTCTGTATGCTAGTCCTCTTGTTTACGTAATTCATTTTTGTGAGTTATTCTCTCGACTACACCTTTTAAATCATTTCCAGTCGGATTTTGGAATATTCGAAGCCCAAATTCTGGAGCTACAGCAAATAGATGATCAAAGATGTCTGACTGAACAGACTCATAAAATGACCAGTTTACATCATTAGTAAATGCATAAACCTCTAGAGGTATGCCATTTTCTGTTGGAGCTAGCTGACGAACCATTAAGGTCATATCCTGATTGATTCCAGAATGATGCTTTAGATAATTGGTTACATACGCTCGAAAAACGCCAATATTTGTTAATGCTCGACCATTAACTGGGATTTCTCTATTTATATGCATCCTCTTGTTAAACACTTCTATTTCTTTTCCTCTTTCGTTTATATAATCCGTCAATAGCTGAATATGTTTAAATCTCTCTATCATCTCTTCTGAACAGAACTGAATACTTGTTGTATCAAAAAATAAAGCACGTTTAATTCGTCTTCCACCAGAGGTTTGCATCCCTCTCCAGTTTTTAAATGAATCGGATATAAGTGCATAGCTTGGAATAGTTGTAATGGTCTTATCCCAGTTCTGCACTTTTACAGTATTTAATGAAATATCAATAATATCGCCATCCGCTCCGTATTTTGGCATTTCAATCCAGTCGCCTACGCGAACCATATCATTGGAAGACAATTGAACACCTGCAACCAGTCCCAAAATTGAATCCTTGAAAACTAACATAAATACAGCAGAAAGTGCACCAAAGCCACTGAGTAAAATAAGTGGACTCTCCCCTATTAAAGTTGCAATGACCAAAATTACCCCAAGAGTTAATATCACTATTTTAGCTACCTGGATATATCCTTTTATTGGTCTGCTCTTAGAGATTTCATAGGTTTGATAAATATCATTAATAACATTTAATAAGCTATTGATAACGGATAAACTCACTATGATCACATACGTAATAGCTGCCTTCTCAATTAGATCCTGATACGACGGATAGGTGTCAGCAAAACGAAAAATAATAATTGCAGGAACAATATGGGATAATTTACGAAATACTTTTCTCTCTAATAAAATATTACCCCATTTGTAATTATGCCGTTTTAAGATACGTGTAATAATCCGAATGACAATCTGTTTAGTAATAAAATTCGCGATTACACAGACTACAGTAACGAAAATAATCGTTAATGTAACCGAAAGATACTTATCTAATGGTGGATTGATATCATATCCAGAAATCCAGTTGTTAATAAATTCCATAATGATCCTCCATTATTCGTTTATCCCACTTCTCCAAAATAGAATGGACTATATTAGTTATCTATTATAACAGAAAAAAATATCCTCTTGTCATCCAGTTAATATATTGTTAAACTATTCGCAATAGATTATTAAAATTACGTTACAGTTGTATTACAATATAACAACTATCCATCTTTGTTGTTCTGTAATACAAGATTCCAAAAAGGGGAATTCAACTAATGATTAGATCAATGATGGTTCATGAATTCAAAATGATACTCAAAAACAAAAAGAACGTATTATTTATTATTGCCTTAGTTAGTTTAATTCTGAGTTATTTGCTTTTAGTTTTGCCAACTAAAGAAACTTCGGATTCCTTTGATCCTGAAGCGATGAGGTTGGAATTAAAGGACTTAGAGGCAGTCACACAAGGAATGATTGCTAGGGGCGGTACTGGATATGGTGAGATGACTGGTGCACCATTTGCAAGCAATATATATGCAATAAAAGTTCAATCTAGAATGATACATGCCTTTGAGGACAAAGATTATAATCGCTTTATTCAGCTTCGTATGAAAGGTTTCGGTTTCAACGCAATGAATGAGCAGCGAGACTGGATGTTGATTGCAAATGCACCATACCCTGGTATTGATCAAGCACGTAATAGTAGTTTAGTAAATCTTCGCTATCAAGGCTATCTAGATGCAGGTATTCCCATT
This sequence comes from Ornithinibacillus bavariensis, assembly GCF_050433565.1. Lineage (NCBI taxonomy): Bacteria > Bacillati > Bacillota > Bacilli > Caryophanales > Bacillaceae > Ornithinibacillus > Ornithinibacillus bavariensis. Next base: position 91,896 of record NZ_JBNPWZ010000002.1, on the reverse strand, counting down.
ACATATGAAGTGATTGAGCAAAAAACAGCATTACAAACAATCGTGAATTTCATTTTAGGTACGACAGCCTTTATGGTTCTATTTTGTGCCATCTATTTTAGTAGTGACATGATGACAAAAGATCGACAGCATCGCTCTCTATTACAAGGTATGCCTATCGGATGGTATCGATTAATTAACATTAAATCAGTTGTTGCATTTTTTTACACGCTACTCGTATTAGCTGCATTATTACTATTAGTAGTAATAATCTTGTCCATCCAAAATGGTTTTGGGTCCTTTAAACTTTCTGTGCCAATTACAATTCCTAGCTCACTGCCAGATGATTATTTTGGGTACCGGTTTGCGGAATTTGAAACTATATCTTTAGCAAAATTCTTGTTAATGACATTTGGAATGATACCGATTCTTGTTTACTTATTTATTCGCTTAAATGCTATTCTAAGCCTATTACTTAAAAATTCTTGGTTAGTGCTTATGGTTGGCTCGGTTATACTATTTTCAGAGCGAATCTACTATTCTAGAACATTAACAAAACTTTTTGGCATTGAGCTTAGCAATTTACCACAGACTTATTTTGATTTTGGAAGAATTATTTCAGGTGAAAAGCAATATTTGGTCCACCTTGAATCGATTACATTTGAAAAAGGGATCATCGTTTTACTAAGTACAATTTTAGTATTAGAAATTACCCTTTTTGTTGTTTCACGAGTCGTTAAAAAACAGCGTTTTTATCGATTAGCAGCGTAAGGTCATAAGAATAGAGAGGATAGTTATTATGTTTTGGAAGTTTACGCAATTTGAGACGAAATTAATTTTAAAAAACCGAAAAAATTGGTTCATTGCTGCATTCCTTCTACTCTTCTTCGTCTTGTTTTTTATTTACTATAGTCAGGAGACTCCCATACCGTTAACTGATAAAAAGAGAACAGAAACGCAAATGTCCTATGCAGTCTTTGAATACCTTGATTTGCAACGTCACGACCTGCCAGAGGTTGCGGAGGTGTATGATTATCATACTCAAATTCAGTCCTTACTAGGTATGCAGCTTTGGTTTATCGGTAATGGAAATGACAGTGAGCAGTATATTGAAAATGGCTTGGAAATAAATCGATTGCGTCTGAAGGTTCATGAGCTAGGAAATAATGGTATTCCTGATCACTTAATCACCCCAAAGGAAGAGATTTTAAAAGAGGACGCACTACTACATTATATAAAAGATAAAAATTTGCCGATTGAATCAGATTCTTTCTCAACAAATCACTATTTTACAAATGTACTTACGATGTTATCCGGACTATTATTCTTAGTAATTGTCTTAATAAGTGGGAATGAAATGCTTATCTATGAACAAAGACACCAATCAGTTATGAGGGGCTTCCCTTTATCCTTTATGAATAAAGTAATAAGTAAATTGATGGTTCACTTTGTTCACACTTATACGTTTCTACTACTTGGATTTACTATTGGGGGCATCTATGTTGCTACAAAATTTAATGCCGGTGAATTTTCTTTTCCTATACTAGTTTATAAGAATGAAAATTATATTGCTATTTCTACCGGGAAGTTCCTACTCTATATGTTCCTAGGACTAGGTCTTGCAATAATTGTGCTATTGGCACTTTCCATCTTGCTTAATATGCTTTTCAAGAATGCATTTGCCAATATACTTATTGGACTAGGTATCTATCTAATCCCTGATATTGCAATGGCTGCAGGATTTAAGGCGACCTTTTTACATCCAATTAAATACATCGATATATACAAGGTTCTCTCCGGTGATCTTGCATTAGAACTTGGAAATAGTCGTATTGATTACTGGCATGTAATGATTACATTAGGAATTATTGCAGTAGTCTTGTTGGGGGTAATTTATGCAATCAATAAAATCACCTATCATCGTGTACCGAAACATGCGCCATTGGTAAAAGCATTTTGATTGCGTGAAAATGGTACTTAAATTTAATAAGTAGAAAAGAGGATTGTCATGCTAAAACTAGAAAACGTCTCCGTAAAGTATAAGGATAAAGTAGTGTTGGATAATCTTTCATTAACAGCAAACAGCGGGGAAATCATTGGTCTAGTAGCTCCAAACGGAACCGGTAAAACAACACTATTTAATGTCATTTCAAACTTTATGAAACCGAATAAAGGTAATGTTACGTTTAATGAAAATCTGCAGTATAAAACCGAAAGAAAGGAAATTTCCATTCATAAACAACTTGCTACTTTTCCTGACCAAGGGGATCTATTTGAGGAATTAACAGGTGTCGACCATATGAAGCTGTATGCTAATATGTGGAAAGGCACTACGAAGCATGTAAAAGAAATTTATGAGCAGCTACAAATGGAAGGCTATGTTAAAAAGAAGGTTAAAACTTATTCCTTAGGGATGAGGCAGCGCTTATGCTTCGCCATGATTGTAGCAGCTGATACGCCTATCATGCTAATGGATGAAGTAATGAATGGACTCGATGTAGCCAATGTTTCGCTTATCTCTAAGCGATTAATGCAAATGAAAAAAGAAGGAAAGCTTATTTTTGTTGCATCCCATTTACTTTCAAATTTAGATTTATACGCTGATCGCGTGCTTTATTTAAAGAACGGTGACATCATTCATCAGCAAGCATTAAATGAGTCTACGGAAGAATATTTGAAGATAGAATTAACACCTGAACAATACGAACAATTACGATTGACATTACCGGATAACCATCACTTTATTGCTAATCATCTGTGCTGCATTCCAACCGGAAATATGGATATGGATGAACAAAAGGAGTGGATTGTGAGATTATCCACCTATAAAGGAAAAGAACTAACCATTGGACCCCTAGGAACCGCCGAATACTATGAAAAATACTATCATGAGGATTGACCATTGGAGGGACTATTATGAATCGAATACTTTTACTCGCAGCTATTACAAGTTTATTCGTTCTAACCGGTTGCGGACAACAGCCCTCAGAGAAATTATTGGCATATGAAGAGAATCATGAAATAATTGGAACGGAAAAAGATGAAATAATAGGTGAAGTCAGTAGTACCATTTATGATACAATTGACAGAAGTAATTCTAAAGCAACAGAACTTATCGTTGGTCCAATAACAGCACAGGGCGAGGATATCACTCCTCCCGAAGGACGATACATAATTACAGCCGAAGAGAATTTAACTGGTAAACCACAGTCAGGAAGAGTTCTCATATATGATACTGATGGAGTTCTTTTATATGAAACTCTCTTGGACATGGGGTTCGGTGTAGATACTGTAACCGTTGATTTAAACGGTTCCCATACTGTCCATTTTGATGGGATAGATCAAGCTATTATTACCCCTGTTCCTACTGGGATCACAAATGAACTAACTGCCGGTATTTGGGAGGTTGGAAAAGATATAGAACCTGGAGACTATTCGATTACTACTGAATCTGGATTTGCACTTGGAGATCTACAACTATTTGAAAAAGGAAAGTCTCCTAGAGTTTTCGAATTCTTAAATAGCAACCCCGAAACAGCTGTTAATATCCAGTTAAAAGAAGGACAGAAATTAAAGATTGATAATTTATCTTATCTGAAATTTGAGAGAGTACCTTAAGCAGAAACTACTCTCTGATAAAGAATGGAATGCCGAAATCAAATCTGAATAAGTACACTCTTTAGTTCAAATAAAACAACACAAATAGACGCATTCCTCTTTTAAATCAAAAGGTCTTTAAAAGAGGAATGCGTCTTATTAATTTGTTTCAGATCTATCTCCTCCCACAAATTCCATGGGTAAGTATCGGAAGGAAAAGCGTTTACTCCCAATGGCTCCTTTTTAACAGGATGTTCCATATATATCGAATAGGACCAAAGGGCAATTTGCTCTCCAGTTTGATTTACACCATGACCATATTTTTGATCCCCATAAATTGGATTTCCACTAGTGGATAGCTGTACCCGAATTTGGTGAGGTCGGCCAGTAATTAGATTAACAGCAAGGAGACTCAATCCTTTTTTCGAACCAATTACTTCATACTCTAGAACGGCCTTTTTGGCATCTTTATGATTGGGAGAAACTGCAAATACCTGATTTTTCCGTCTGTCTTTATATAAGTAATGGACCAATTGCCCCTTTTTCTTTTCTGGAATCCCTCTTACAACTGCCAAATAATTTCGCTCTATAACATGTCTTCTCATCATATCCGATAATCTCGAAGCAGCCTTGGAAGTTTTTGCAAAAACCATCACACCACCAACAGGTCGATCTAGCCGATGAACTAATCCTAAATATACATTGCCTGGCTTTTGATAACGTCTTTTAATATCATCTTTAAGGATTGTTAATACATCCAAGTCTCGGCTACTATCCTCCTGAACTGGGATATTTACCGGTTTTTGAATAAAAAGGAGATGATTATCCTCAAATAGTATTGGTATATTCATAGATTCATCCCTATCCTCTAGGCATATTGAATCTATCATAGCATAAATAAAATTTATAAACAGATATCTTATTACTTTTACTCTATTTCACGTAGCAAAAAACCTCTTCACTTTTTATTGAAGAGGTTTTTTATGATTAAAGTTTGCGTAGCTTTTCTAATATCTCTTGGGATTTATAGCCCACTTCAAAGTCATAGATTTCTGCTTGCTGACCACTGATAGCCTTAATCAATTCATCAATTAAGTTCTTTGATTGAACAGTTTCATATGAAATAACCTGCAATTCCTCACCGTTCTTCCCACCTCGAAGCTCTCCCCAATTATCCAGTGAAAGGATTCCTTCCGTACCATATGCGGTGAAACCAATAAATTCCTTCCCAACAAATTGGCTTAATCCTTCAATTAGGACTGGTGTACCATCAAGAAGCTCTGCTGATGCGATAATTCCTGTCTCACATTTATTTGGATCAGTGGGTAATTCTAGTTTAGCAGTAATGTTTGTAATATCACCAAATATCTTTAAGGTTTGCTGAATAAAATGCACTCCCACTTCAAGTACAAAGCCACCTTGCTCACGGCCAGCTACCCATGCATTTCTCTGCCATGGGCGTGGCCATTCTGGAAAATGCATAGTAAGCTGCAACCGTCGTAACTTACCAATATAATTTTGATCGATTAGCTCAGCAAACTTAATTGCAGCCTCTTCATAATTTAACGGGAAATTCATCGCATGTATTACATTTGCTTCCTTAGCAGCTTTCCGCAATTCATCTGCCTCTTCTAATGAGTTTGCTAACGGCTTTTCACACAGAACATGTTTTTTTGCCTGTAATACGTCCATGGCAACCTGATGATGGAATTTAGGTGGTACCGCCACATATACCAATTCCACTCTAGGATCAGCAATTAATTCCTGATGCTTCTTATAGGTCCCTACATTACCAAGTTCTGCTGCAGTTTCTGTGACTAATGAATCTATCTGGTCACATATTGCAACCACTTGAACTTCTGGATGACCCTTAAATCTATTTAATAAACGCTGTCCAATAGCACCTAGTCCAACTATACCAATATGTATCATGATTTCTCTCCCTCACTGTCGCATTTAAATCATTACTCTTTCATTATAATCGAAGTTCCATAAGCCGTATAATAGTAGAATGTTATTTCTTTTTATAGACTGAGATAAATATTTCTCTTTCCTAGTAGAATGGATCCGCTACATCACTCTCTCGATCTACTAAACTACATTTTTGGGGCCAGTTTTAGTTAGATCCATTAATCTCAATCAAACTTATCTGGCTCTGATTCCAAAATCTCACTGGTGCAACACTCGTCCCAAGACCACTGTCAATATATATATACTGTTCAGATCCTATTTCAAAGGTACCTTTATCGTATTTAGGAAAATATCCTTGATTTGGAGCTACAATTGCACCAACCAATGGTAACCTTATCTGTCCCCCATGTGTATGACCATTTAATATTAAGTCAGCTGGGATATCCTGATAGTTTATTACTACACCAGGTGAATGAGAAAGTAAAATGGTATATTTTTCGTGCTTTATACCAGAAAATGCTAGATTCATATTTTCATGATTGGTCGATTCATTATCTATTCCTACAAGATTAATCGTTGAATCCCCAATCATGATTTCTGTATTACTATTGCTAAGTACTGTGACACCACGATCCGCCAATCCAGCTAATAATTCATCAACATTGCTATTATCCCTTTCATGATTACCAGTCACGAAAAAGGTATTTTGATTAACTTTTACCAGCTGTTCAATGAATAAGAATACATTGGTTAAATCTGCTGTAGTTCGATCAACTAAGTCACCTGTTAATACAATTACATCCGGATTCACTCTTATTACTGCCTCAATCAGTTTTTCATGCTGGCTACGGGAAATCTTATTATGTACATCACTTATCTGTAAAACCGTTATTTTAGACCCTGCAGCAATTTTATTTGTTTGAAATTGGACTTTATTGATCTTGAATACATTCGTGTCAAAATAGGCTTTTGCCGATGTTCCAAGAATTAATAGTGTGCCGAGAAATAACCACATTTTCCTTTTAAATTTTTTTGGATAGGGAGACCTCATATATTACCTCCTTACACTATTTTTAGAATAACCATATCCTAGTTGTTGCTCTTACTATTGTGTTTCATCTTGGTACTATTTTTTGCATTTGGACAACCCTTATTTATTTCCGTCGAATAGAACAATCTATTATCCACAAACTAAAGCAAAGTAACCTAATTAAATCACGAAAGGAATACAAAATATGAATTTCCCAGACATCCATACTAATTTTTGGGATGCTGTTATTGCGGTTCCCTTAACCGTTATCCTAACACAATTTTTTAAACTATTCCCAATTCCACGCAAGTATTTTCCAACCATTGCGACTATTATTGGATTCCTTATTTCCATATTTATTAGCCACCGTCATGATCTAATTGCCGGGCTGTTTATGGGAGGGTTTTACGGTACTGCTGCAATTGGTGTATATTCTTCCTTAAAGACCACCTGGCTTGCCTATAAAAGAAAGCGAAACAAGAAAAAAAATCAATAAAAATAGTAATGCTAGACGCTACATTGATTGAGAGCAATCAGTCAATGTGTCGCCTAGCATGCAACTATTCTTTCAAGGTTTCTCTTATTTGAGAAAGATGACGTTGTTCGTGCAAGGGTAATAATTCTACCCATTGGTCTAATGCCATTGTACCAAAAGCAGGATGTTTAACCACCTTCCTCGTTAATTCAGATAAGTCTTCCAAGCTATTAACTGTTTCAAGTAATTGCTTCCTTGAATCAGCTAACATTTCTTTTAATTGCTCCAGCTCTAAAGATTCCTCGGAGGGCTCTACCACACTGGGGGCAGGATATTTTACTGTTCTGTCTAGTATAAGCTGAATATTTTTCCTTCTGTCATCAGACTCCTTCCCCTCCTTTAATCCCCATTTAATTGCTCTTACAGTGGCGATTTCTGTTAAATATAGGTGGTGACAATTTTGAGCAACACTCCATGTCTCCATATTCGGTTTTCTGTTTAACTCCTCAAAGGTTAATGATGTAATCTCCTGCAAAAGCTCCTCACGAGTTTGTTCCAAGCTATTACGAATTAAGTTACTCATAAAGCTCCCCTCTACTTTTCAAATTTATTCTAATTTTGTCTTACTAACCAATAGACCCTTGTAACTTCTGCGGTAGCACCATAACAATACCCCTTCTAATACAGCTACCACTATCGCTAACCAAAGTAAGTCTATATCAACAAACAGGTGGAACGCTATTATATTGACGATTAGGCTAGCCAGAACGATTAATACTAGTGGAACAAATCGGCGAATTAGTAGTAAGACTCCCGCTATTATCTCCACACCTTTTTCCATTGCCAATAAATAGCCATCCCCCAAGAACTCTGTTGCAGCAGGACTAGTTGGTGCAAATGGCTCGAAGCCGAATAAGACAACATAACCATTCAAGCCCGCTCCAAGAAAAATAAGACCAAGGAGAATTTCAGCTATCCTTATTAACACCATTACAGGAACTCCTTTCAGTAATATTTGTATTAAACTACCTCATGATTGCATCCGTTTTTAAATATTATGACTTTTCATTACAATAATATCACTTTTATCTACGGTTTAGGTTATTTTGAAGCAAAAATAAAGGTAGGCTCTATTACTTTAAACAAAAGCAAAAGAACTTACCTTTATTACGTTAGATATTCACATCTCGCTTTTTAATGAAGACAAACGCAAGCGTTAGAACGAATATACTAGCTATACGAATATAGAAAACTGTATTGTCATTCCTTCAACCATTGGTCCACCAGTAAAATTTACCTCTAGTAGGGTGTTGACAAAGAGAGAATATTTCACCCAATCCGTAAAAAATAGTAGGGAATGGGTTTCTGCTTTTATACAATCCTCCCTTTATTCTTCTTCCCAGAATAATTCGTCTAACGTTTTATCTAAAGCTCTACAAATGGCTTTGCACAGGCTAAGTGTGGGATTATATTTCCCTAATTCTATTAGACCAATTGTTTGTCTAGAAACACCCACTCGTTTAGCTAATTCCTCTTGAGACAAGTCATGCTCTACACGCGCTATTTTCATTTTAATATTTTTCATTGTCATCACCGTCAAGCTCTTCTAACTGCTTTTCAATTACTTTTTTACTCCTACTTCTTGCTATTTCATGGCCAACTACAAAGACTAGCATAAAGACAGGTACATTGATCAATATTGTTACGAAAAAAACTAAAATAAAATAGTATATGGACTGGGATGTACCTTCCCTATAATTAATAGCACTGTTCAGCCCCGTAATAATAGCTAAGATAATAACGAGAGCTAGGATGAACATAATATTTTTCTTAGTCATTGTCCATTTACTTGTTCTATCGTGGATCTCAACCTCATCTGAGAATATTCCAAGCTGAACTGTTCGGAAGGTGTAGTATAGTCCACCAAGAATTAAAATAACTAATTCTGTTAGGATGTGGTTAATATCGAAGTTAAAATAATAGATTTTTAATAAGATGGATACACTGCAAATCACGAGAATTAAATAATATATTTCCTTAAAAATTTTATTCTGAATATTAATAATGCGCTCATCACTTATCTTCTTTTTCTTAAACCATTCCATAAAGGATTCCCCCCATCGTTTTTATTGTTATACTTATAATACATTTATTTTTGTCATTTTGCAATATATATATGTCATTATGATTATTAAAATTATCAAATCACTTTTGGAGATGGCAAAACATAAAAATACTAGCTTAACCATATACAAGAACGTACATTCGTGTTATTCTGCTAGTAGGATAACTTAATAAGGAGAATGTGCATGGAACAAACTAATATTAATGTGGAGAACCGAATGAAACATTATAATGTAATAGGTCTTAGCATTGCTTTACTAAACAATTATGAGATCAGTTTTACAAAGAACTTTGGTGTACTTGAGGCAAATTCTGAAAGAAAAGCCGATAACAACTCTATTTTTAGTGCATGTTCCATAAGTAAATTTCTAACCGGGTTACTAGTAATGAAACTAACAGAACAAGACATTCTTAATTTAGACGAGGATGTAAATCAACAATTGATATCCTGGAAGGTTCCTTGCAATGAGTTTACAAAAAACAAAAAGGTTACATTACGACACCTACTTAGTCATCAATCTGGTATCATCGATCCTAAAGGTAGTTTCACAGAATTTAATTCTTCCTTTGGAGTACCCTCTATCGTCGAACTATTAGAAGGAAAAACACCATATTGTAAAGTCCCTATTGAAGTAAAACAAGTTCCTGGTAGTGAGTTTTCTTATTCGGATGCCGGTTATTGTGTCATTCAACTGCTAATTGAGGATGTTACTGGAAGACCTTATGGGGAAATCGTCAACGAATTCATCTTTACCCCATTGAAAATGAACCATAGTACCTTTAACACTACCAAAATTCCAAAAGAAACCATATCTAGTGGTCATAACAAATATGGTAGCTTAGTTAATGGAAAAATCCCTATCTATCCATACCCTGCTGCTTCAGGATTATGGGCAACTGCTTCAGACTTGGCAAAATTATTGATAGAACTAATGAATGCAATAAATGGGAAAAGTAAACTTGGAATCTCTAAAAGAACGGCAAAAGAATTCATTAGCCCACAGGGTGGTAAAAGCTGGACTGGATTAGGCTGCTTTTTAAGTGAAACAGAAAATGGGTTAGAGATTTCATCACTTGGTTGGGGTATTGGTTTTCAATGTATGTTGGCAGCATATCCTTATATAGGAAAAGGTGTCGTTATAATGACAAATTCAGAACTTGGTGTTCACCAAATGGAAGGAATTATTGGTGAAATTTATCATGCAATTGATTTTTAAAAAAGACTCTCCTCGCACTATTTTCCTTAGTCCGAGGAGAGTATTCTATTAAACCGAATTTAAGAAAAAGCTTATATTATATATCTATTTTAATGCCAACTTTTTCGCCATCTAAAGTAATTTTTTTCATCTCAGGATCCATAGCGAAAAACATTTCTTTTAATAATAGGTTTCTTTCTAATAATAGCCTATGTTCTTCAATTACTTTTCTCATTACTTCATTTACGTTAAACGTAATATTAATCCTACTATCGACAGGTAAATTTAACTCCTTTCTGTAAAGTTGAACTGCTCTAATCAACTCACGAGCAAGCCCCTCCTTTCGTAGTTCTTCATCCACCTCTGTGTTTAGGAATACAGTATAGGTATCATTCTTAGTCATCTCTAACCCATTTTTTGTTTTTTGCCTAATTAACAAATCCTCTATTCCCAATCTCAGCGCATTTCCAGCCTCTGATAAATAATCGAAATAGCCTTTTTTAATAATCCTTTTACATTCTTCTTCTGACAGTTCTTTTAATAGCATTTGCACTATTCTAATATCTTTTCCTAGCCTAGGACCAGCAGTTGAATAATTTGGCTTGACTTCATATTCAAATAGGTCCTCAGCATCACTGATTTCTTTAACAATAACCTTCTTTACGTTTATCTCATCTCGGATAATTTCACTATACTTTAATAAAAAGCTGATATGTTGTTTTTTCCCAACAATAATTAATTCATAAAGCGGCTGTTTCGTTTTTAGATTTGCTGTATTGCGAGCACTACGGGCAAGCTCAATCACTTGAAGGACTCCTCCCATCTCCCTTTCTAGCTCTAAATCGATGTAATCTTCTCTGATGACAGGAAAATCTTCTAGATGGACACTGTTTCCTGTCAATACACGATGAATATCATCAGTAATAAACGGAGTAAATGGTGCAAGTAATCTACTTAACGAAACCAATACTTCATATAAGGTATGGTAAGCAGCTAGCTTATCATCATTCATTTCCTCACTCCAAAAGCGGTGTCTCGAACGGCGAATATACCAGTTACTAACCTCATCCACAAAAGAGGCTATCTCTCTTGCCGCAGGGTTAAATGCATAATCATCAAGATGGCTAATAACGCTTTTAATAACTGTATTTAATCTTGTTAAAACCCATTTATCAAGTAATGTCTTCTTACCTTGACCATGTTTTTTAGGAATGAAGTGATCAATTTCGGCATACAAGGAGTAAAATGAATAAATATTAGCGATTGTATCTACTAATTTCGACTTTGCCTGGCCCACAATATTTGCTGAAAAACGTTTATTAGTCCATGGCGCACTGTCCACTAGTAATGACCACCGTAATGCATCTGCACCGTATTTTTCTACTAACTCCATTGGATTGATTACATTTCCCTTGCTCTTTGACATTTTCTGACCATCCTCATCTAAAATATGGCCTAGAGATAGGACTCGTTTATAAGATGGCTTTCCAGAGAATAGGGTTGATACGGTCAATAGACTATAAAACCACCCACGTGTTTGATCGACCCCTTCAACGACAACATCAGCAGGAAATTGATTTTCAAATAGTTCCTTATTTTCAAATGGGTAATGGTACTGTGCAAATGGCATGGATCCACTATCAAACCATACATCAACTACCTCTTTTGTTCGCTTCATTTCCCCGTTACAGGCTGGACAAAAAAGTAATACTTGATCAACATATGGCTTATGGAGTTCCAGGTTTTCAGAAACCTTACCCTTAGCATTTTGTTTTAAATCTTGAATACTTTTTGGTGTGTACTCATAGTTGCAGCTATCACAAATCCACACATTCAGTGGGGTTCCCCAGTAACGATTTCTACCTATATTCCAATCGACTATATTTTCCAAGAAATCACCAAACCGGCCGTGTTTCATATGTTCCGGGTGCCAATGAATCTGTTCATTATTTTGAATGATTTCCTCTTTTATTTCAGTTGTCTTGATAAACCATCCTTCCATAGCATAATAGAGGAGAGGTGCGTCACAGCGCCAGCAATGGGGATAGCTATGTTCATATTTTTCCTTAGAGAATAATAATCCTTTTTCTGAAAGCATTTTGATGATTGCTACATCACTATCTTTGGCAAATTTACCTGCAAGTATCCCAGTTTCCTCTGTATAACATCCTACTTGGTCAACTATATTAACAAAATCTAACCCATTTTCTTGAACAGTACGATAATCATCTTCCCCATAAGCAGGCGCAAGATGAACGATACCAGTTCCGCTAGTTACGGTAACAAAATCTGCTGCGACCACGACATGACCTTTATTTAATTTTAAATAATCGAAAGGTGCCTCGTAATGGAGTCCGATAAACTCACTTCCTTTATGATTACTTAGAACCTCATAATCATTTTTAAAAACCTTTTCTACTAGATTTTCTGCAACAATATATACGTTATCATTCTGCTTAACCTTTACATATTCCAAATCATTATGAACTGCTAAGCCAACATTGGCTGGAAGTGTCCATGGTGTTGTCGTCCAGCCAAGGAAATATTCTTGATTAGTGCCCTTTACTTTAAATTTTACTGTCGCTGATAAATCTTTTACATCTTTATATCCTTGAGCAACCTCATGGGAGCTAAGTGAGGTTTGACAGCTAGGACAGTACGGTGTTACTCGATGTCCCTTTGTAAGTAATCCTTTTTCATGGATGGTAGCTAAGATATACCAAACACTTTCAATATAATTATTTTCCAAGGTAATATATGGGTTATCCATATCAACCCAATAACCGATAGCTTCAGTAAACATGCGCCATTCTCGTTCATAATCAAATACACTTTTCTTGCATTCTGCGATAAACTTTTCTACTCCATAAGCCTCAATATCCTTTTTACCTGATATACCAATCTTCTTTTCTACTCCTAGTTCTACAGGCAATCCATGTGTATCCCACCCTGCTTTACGAATCACTTGATATCCTTGCATCGTTTTGTACCTACCGATAAAGTCCTTAATGACTCTTCCCAATACGTGACCAGCATGAGGCATTCCATTTGCTGTCGGAGGTCCCTCATAAAGCACAAATTTTTCTCTCCCCTTACGATTTTCAATTGACTTCTTAAAGGTTTCCTCTCTTTTCCACAGGTTACTTAATCGCTTTTCTCGTTGTACTGCAGATTCACTTTCCCTCTCATTTCCCATTCATTTCCCACTCCTTTTTTCATATTTAAATCTAGTCGGTAAAAAGCCCTTAGTCTGTTTAAGCAATAAAAAAAACCCGTCCCTATATAGGGACGAGTTTTACCCGTGTTACCACCCTGATTCTAGATTCCGCCAAAAAATTACGATTATCTAGCACTCCTTCAACGTACAAACATACGCGATCCTTTTAACGGCGGATACCCGGAAAAGCTTAGCTTACAAGTTTCAGCTTTCCTTCTCAGAGAGGATATTCAACATGAACGGAACATTGACTTTCACCAAAATGTCAACTCTCTGTGGTTCAGTTCTCATGCCTACTCATTCTCGTCAACGAATTTAACCGACTTAATATTAAAAATTAGATTAAACTAGAGGTTAATTTTTGTCAAGATAATTTATTAGAATAATTTGTGTTCGGAAAGAAAAGCTATAACCGTGATGATAATATAAAGGAGATCTAACATGGATTACAAAAATATCACTGTAGCTGGAAGTGGAGTTTTAGGAAGTCAAATTGCCTACCAAACCGCATATAAAGGATTTAATGTTTCTGTTTTTGATATTAACGACGAGGCAATTGAAATAGCAAAGGATAGAATACAAAAGCTGAAAGCACGCTATCAAGAAGATCTAGGAGCTACACAAGAAGAAGTAGACAATGCTTACAACCGCATGAATTTTTACAGTGATTTGTCTAAGGCTGTTTCTTCAGCAGATCTCTTGATCGAAGCCGTTCCAGAAGTTGTTGACATTAAGATGGATTTTTATAAAAAGCTAGCACAAGTTGCTCCAAATCATACGATATTTGCAACCAATTCTTCTACCCTTTTACCAAGTCAATTTGCAGAAGCAACAGGAAGACCAGATAAGTTCCTTGCTCTTCACTTTGCCAATGAAATTTGGAATAACAATACTGCAGAAATCATGAAACATCCAGGTACCGATGAAAAAGTTTTTCAAGATATTATTGAATTTGCCAAGGCAATTGGGATGGTTGCCCTTCCTTTGTACAAAGAACAACCAGGATATATCCTGAATTCCCTGTTAGTTCCCTTTTTGGAGGCAGGTCAAAAACTATTAGTGAATGGGATTGCCGATGTAGATACCATTGATAAGACATGGATGATTGCAACTGGAGCACCACAAGGTCCGTTTGCAATTCTGGATGTTGTTGGAATTAGAACAGCTTATAATATTACAGTAGCTAAAGTGAAAGCAACCGGGGATGAAGAGTTTCAACGTATGGCAGATTTTCTTAAAACAGAGTATATCGATAAAGGAAAACTTGGAATTGAAACAGGAGAAGGATTTTATAAGTATCCTAATCCAATGTTTAAGGATCCTGGCTTTTTAGATAATTAACAGTTAACCGCTTCCCCTCGTGAAGCGGTTTTGCTATTATGACAGTGCTTATATAATCCATTCCCCCATGGTTTAGACAAAAGGTTGGCTATTATCACGCATCGATTAAACTCTTTTCAATGGGTTTTCATTGAGTTCGGCTTTTGGAACGTTTCTATTAGACATATTTACTCTTTTTACCATTGAGTTTGTCTATTAGAACGTCTCTATTAGACATACTTACTCTTTTTTCATTGATTTAGTCTATTAGAACATCTCTATTAGACATAGTTACTCTTTTTTCATTGATTTAGTCTATTAGAACGTCTCTATTAGACATACTTACTCTCTTTTCATTGATTTAGTCTATTAGAACATCTCTATTAGACATAGTTACTCTTTTTTCATTGATTTAGTCTATTAGAACATCTCTATTAGACATAGTTACTCTTTTTTCATGGAATTAGGCTTTTAAGGTAACCAGAAAAGTACTTCTATCCTCATGTTTCAGACCCTTATTTAGTATCCTTACTCACCTGATGATTTTTCCGTTCCATTGCTTTAAACAACACTTTTAATAATGGAGGTATAGCAAAAAAGATAAAAAAGGTTCGAAATAGCTGATATCCCGATACCATCGATAAATCCGCATTAATTTCATGAGCAATAATTCCCATTTGATCCATTCCCCCAGGCGCGAGGCTCAATAATGCGGTAGCATGTGAGACATCGTGAAGAACTGTTAATAATATACTAAGTAAAATGGATCCTACCATAAGCAGAATTCCACTTCCAATTGCAAGTGTAAACGTCCATCCTTTTTTGACAATTTGATCTGTTTGTAGCATAAGGCCAACATGGCTCCCAATCATAAGCTGTGCTAAATCGACAACGGCTGCCGGTAAATGGGGGCCTGCCACACCAGTGAGCTGCAATAATGCTGTTCCGATAATTGGACCTAATAAATAGGCGGTAGGAAAATGTATTTTGTTTCCACCTATTGCGAACACAATACACACCAGTGCAAAGAATACTATATTCGGAAACATTCCGACTGAATCCACAGTGGTAGTCGATACTTGGTCCCCTGATACATTGCTAAATATCGGTAACATAACTAACAGTGGCATAGAAATGACAATAATCATGAGTCTTAGAACTTGAGTGATGGTGACAACTGCGAGGTTAATACCCTTCGTCTCCTCAGCAAGCATAATAACCTGCGTGAGCCCTCCAGGAATACTTCCAAGTAATGCCGATTGAAAATCTATCTTTGATACCTTTGATACTAAAAAGGCAATTCCCGAACACCATAGCATCAATAGAATTGTTAGCAAAAGCATAGAAGGCAACTGCTCAGCCATTTCTTTAAGAGCTGCAGAAGTCATCGATAGTCCAATTGTATAGCCTACTATTATCATTCCACTATCTCGGAGTTCACTCGGCCATGTTAAGTTCCATTTCATTACATTTTTACAAATCACCATTACAAGCATTGGCCCCAGTAGCCATGGGACAGGAATATGCAATAAGCTAAACAAAGCTCCGCCAACAAGTGCAGCAAGAGCAGTAATCATTATTTTCTTCAAGTCTTTCATAAGCTGCGTCAAATGTAGTGCCTCTCTTCTTCTAATAAGTGAAATAAATTGATATTAATGACATTGTCATCATAAATCTTATACTTATATCAAGCAAATAATCTGCATAATTTATGACAAATGAAAAAGCATCGACCCTTTTTTGGCAATGCTTTTCATATAATAAAAATATTAAAATCTGAATCACAAATCTAGATCAGTAGCTAGTTCATACACAATCCTTCCAGCAACAACTGTTTTAACTGCTTTAGCTGCAAGCATTTCCTCTGAAGTTCCTTCGAAAAGATCCCGGTCAAAAATTGAGAAATCAGCCAAATAACCTGGCTTAATCAAGCCCTGTTCATGTTCCTTGCAGATTGCTTGTGCGCTACCAAGCGTATATAACTGAACCGCTTGAAAACGTGTTAATTTCTCACCTGGCAAATAGCCATCATGTGATTCATAAGGCTTCTTACGTTCAACGGCTGCATAGATAGTTGCGATAGGATTAATATCCTCTACCGGTGCATCCGTACCTGCAGCACACATGAATCCATGTTCCAACAATTTTTTCCAAGCATAGGCCCATTCAAGCCGATTTTCTCCTAGCCTATCAATCACCCAAGGAAAGTCAGATGGTACAAATGCTGGCTGTATATCAATTACTACCCGCAGTTTCTTCATTCTTTCTACTAAGTCTTCTCTTAACAGACAAGCATGAATTAATCGGTCCCTTTTTCCATTAGTTAACGGATATTTTTCCAAAATAGTTAATAGTTGTTCTGCCCCCGCATCACCGATAATATGAACTGCAACCGATTCATTGTGGGTTCGCGCAAGTTTTACCAGCCTTTCCAATTCATCATCTGACTGGATTAATAGCCCTTTATTATTAGGCTGATCAGCATATGGGTTTGATAATGCAGCAGTTGAGCAACCTAAGGCCCCATCAACAAAAATCTTCATCGCTCCAAGTTGGATAAATGAGTCATTATATATAATATTATCTTCCATCATTTCTTCAAAAACTGACTGATGTCGTAATAGATTTACCCGAAAATGCTGTTTCATCCCCACCACTCGTTGATAAGCAGTTAATGGGTTTTTATAATTACCAAAATAACTCATATCCTCCGTATGTCCACCGGTTAAACCATATGAAAGCATATCCTTAATTGCAAGGTCAAGGGTATTTGTGAGTTCATCCACATATGCCTCGCCTTCCTTTAGAATTGCCTCTGTTACAGGATTGGCAGCTTGCTCATATAATAGTCCATTTAACTTTCCATCTGCATCTCTACCAATCTCGCCACCGAAAGGAGAAGCACTTGATTCGTCATACCCTCCAGCCGAAAGTGCTGCTGTATTTCCTAGAACTACATGATGACAAATTCTGGTCAATAAAATAGGCTCTTTTCGAATAGCATCAAGTTCTTGTATCGTCGGAATGCGATTATCTGGAAAATTATTTTCATTCCACCCTTCACCGAATAACCATTGGTTCTTCGGTGTATTCTTTGCTGCCTCTCTTATCATCCCTAGCATTTCATCAGTTGTAGTAGCCATTGATAAATTAAGACGAGTTAATTTCTGTCCTTGATAAATAATATGTAGATGACTGTCCACGAAACCAGGATACATCGTTGCACCGTTTAAATTATATAATTCATCAGCCTGTTTAACTAGTTCTTCATAAGATCCTACCGCACTAATTCTGTCTGCCTCTACAAGAACTGCCTCAACTGTCTCATTTTCTCTTTCCATTGTATAGATTGTTCCACCATACCAAAGCTTTCTCACTGCAGATTCCTCCCTAACTTCTATTGAATTTCTTTATATCGCATAACTTGTATGTTTGAACTTGCACGGTGCGTATTAGCCTTATATTTAATTAAAGAATTAAATCTGTCAAGCAGAGAAGAACGTATTTTAAAAAAATTCCAGCAATAGGCATATGACCACTTATATTCATAAAAAAACGGCTATCCCTCTGTAACGGACGCCGTTCTTTCGTTAATTATTCATTTCTGCTATCATATCCAACCATTTTACATCTGCTTCTAAATGCAGTAGTGCACCTTCTATTAGCATCTTCATCGTGAAATTATGAGAACTAGTCATTTGTTTTTTCAAATGTGTCAGATGAAGAATATCCTTAATGATGGTTTCCTTTTGATTTCTAATCATGACCTGCTTATTTTCATAGGAAACATGATTCGCACAAAGAAACTTAAAATAAAATTCGTCTTTAAATAAAGACCTTCCAACAGGCTGCTCTAACCAGTCCCAAAGTTCCTCTTTACCAGCATCGGTAATTGTATATAGTTTTCGATCCTTTTTATCATGGCCAGGAGTTTCAACTAATCGATCTCGTTCCAAACGATCAAGGGTGGTATAGACTTGACCAGCATTTAAAGGCCACATCCCTTGCACCATTTCTTCAAAACCCGTCTTTAATTCATAGCCATGTCGCGGTTTTTCATACAATAGGGCAAGTAATGAATGTTTTACTGACATGATGATGATCCCCACTTATTCATAATTTATCGCTGCCTTTATTGGTATTCGTGATGCTGAATTACTAGGTAGCCATGAGGCAATAAGCGTGAAGGCAATTCCTCCCGCCATAGCCAAAGCTAAACTAGTCCACGGAATCGAAAAACTAAGAAACATTGGTGCTTGCTTTGAAATTGCATTTAAATAAACAACCAAAATTCCATATAATGTTCCAACAATAACACCTGTAATACCAATGAATAAACCTTCTGCCATAATCATAAATCTGACTTGCCACTTTGTAAATCCAAGTGCTCTCATAGTTCCAAGCTCTCTCGTACGTTCTAGCGTATTCATAAATAATGTATTACTGATACCAATTGCAGATATCGCAATAACTAGCAATAGTAGACCCTGCATCAAATCATTCATTCCCGTTATGCCACTTTTTGCCTGCTCAATGGTTGAGCTCATTACGTCCACATAAACGATAGTTTCTCCAAAGATATTATCTAGTCCTGACAATATGATAGGAATTGAGTCCTCTTCTGCTACATCAACTACAAGATGATAGTTCCATGGCCAATTTAGGATATCTCTGACAACTGCTTCCTCAACAAATCCAACATAGCTTGTGTAGTGAGAGGTCTCAACAGTACCTTTTACGAAAAATCTACCTTCACTAGCAGGTGTATTCAATGTGATAAGGTCGCCAATATATCCGCCCCATTCTTGAAGTGCACGTTCACCAACATAGATAGAGGGGTATTCACTATTCTTATCCGTTTTTTCTATTACATTAAACATATTTTCCCCGTCTAAATCTGAAAAGGAGATAATCGAAAACTCCCGTATAGCATTACGTTGAGTATGCCATGTCACATTCGGTATCTCTGCGTAAGAATAAACCTCGGATATATCAGCCAAACCGTTTACCCTTTGTATATCCGTATCGGTCCATGGTGTTTCTTTCTCTATAATTATATCCCCACCGAATGTCTCTCTTATATCATCTTCCATGCCTTCTGGTAATGATTTTAATGCTGCACTCATAAAGAGGGCTAAGCTTACACCGATAGCAAGCATGGCTGCTGTATTCGCATTACGATTAACAAATTGGTGTATCGAACGTACTGCCTGTTTCCCTGAAAAACCAAAAATCCTCTCTAAAATAGGACTTAGTACAAATTGAACTATTTTCATCCATAATGGAAATAGAAGAACAAGCCCAACGAATAAGAATAGAAATGCCCATACATTATCAATTAATCCGATTCCAGTACAAATTGCCCCTAGAATTATTCGCGGTATATGTAGCTTATTTAAGGTACTGAATGAAACATTCTTATTAAACATTGCCTCTAGAATTGGGGTATTTGCCGCTTTATATAATGGTAATGCTGCAGCAATAAATGGGAAAATCAAGCCAACAAGAGATGCTGTGATTAAAGGAGTAATGATTTCCACATGATGGACTATATCCTGTGTGACAATTGCAGTGATTAACATATCCTGAACAACAAATCCAAGCCATATTCCTATGCCCAATCCAAACAGAGTTCCGAGTACTGCAAGAAAACCAACTTCCTTTAAAACTAATTTAAACACATTTCCCTTTGTATATCCTAAGCTTTTCATAATAGAAATCTCTCTTTTACGCTCAACAATACTTGTATTAATCATATTAAATGCAATAAATGCACTGATAAAGATAGATAGAATAGCGATAAGATCAAAGACAAAATACATACCCTCAATATCATTATATTGCTGTGTATCTAGAACAATGGGCTGAACAAATAAGTTAGTATCTTCTAATTTTAATTGATAGGATGATAATAATTGACTCTTATCCAGAGCATTCTTCACATTAAACCGGTACTCTGAAATTTGGTTGTTCATTCCAGTCCATCCTTGGAGTACTTTCAAAGGTACAATCACTCCAAAATCACGGAATAATGCTTCATCCATTGATTCAGGGCTATTGATTATCCCTCCCTCGTTAACAATTGCTGTTATTGTCAAACTACCCATGCCCTGAAACATTACTTTATCTCCAAGATTTTTGTTCCAAAGGTCAGCAGCATTTTCCGTTATAATGAGTCCTTCCTCCGTAATGTCTCCC
The DNA here is from genome assembly GCF_050433565.1 of Ornithinibacillus bavariensis. NCBI lineage: Bacteria > Bacillati > Bacillota > Bacilli > Caryophanales > Bacillaceae > Ornithinibacillus > Ornithinibacillus bavariensis. The sequence goes on along the minus strand of NZ_JBNPWZ010000002.1, from coordinate 70,849 downwards.
TCTTTAACTGGTAATTCAATTAGTCCATTTTGAAGGTTTGAGATGCCGATAAATCTCACTGTAGTCTGTTCTGGATATTCAGTGTCCATGTCTACAAATCCACGCTTCGTTAAGATTCTAACCTCACCAGCTAATTCATCTTTTTCCAGGACTCCATCCAATTCACTTTCCGAGAAAAATCGTTCATTTCCTTTAATCCGAAAATCTGCATTTCCAGCAGTTAATTGCTCCTGCTCATCCATTAGATTAAAAAAGGTTTCCTTAGCTATTAACATACTAGTCATTACAGCTATACCTAGTACTACAGCAACAAGAGTGAAAAAGAATCGCTTTTTATGTCTAGTCACATTACGCCATGAAACGCGAAAGGAACTTAGCATAGTCCTCATCCTCCCTTTTCACTTCCGCTTCCATTACGCCATCTTTAAATAATACAATTCGATCTGCATACCCTGCTGCAAACATGTCGTGTGTTACCATGACTATAGTTTGCTTTCTCTCTTGATGAAGCCTAGCTAGTAAATCAAGAATGTCACTTGCCCGTTGTCTATCCAAGTTACCAGTAGGCTCATCTGCCAAGAGGATTGAAGGCTCATGAATTAGCGCTCTTGCAATGGCGACCCGTTGCTGCTGACCGCCGCTTAGTTCACTAGGAAATCGTTTTTCATATCCGACTAAATCAACATCCTGTAGCAGTTGTAAAACCTTATCCGGTGTAACTTTTTTACCATCCGCATGTAAAGGGAAAATAATATTTTCATAGACGGTTAATGTAGGTAGCAATTGATAGTTTTGAAAAATCAAGCCAATTTTTTTACGTCGTAGAATCGTTCGTTCTTTTTCTGATTTTGTAGTAATATCAACTCCATCCAATTCGATTGTTCCAGTCGATATGGTGTCAAGACCAGCTAATAAATGGAGTAAAGTTGTTTTGCCAGATCCACTTGGCCCAATAATACAAACAAACTCCCCTTCTTCAACTGAAAAATCGACGCCCTTTAAAATAGATATCTCTTCTGTTGCAGTTTTATAGTTTTTCTGCAAACCTTTCACTTGTATCATCACTATTCACCTCCTTGTTTTGATGGAAATATGGTATAGGACCACGAATATATAAAATCAATAATAAATACTAATCCCCAAACCTGTGATATCCCATATAATACCTCGTTCGGATAAGGAGTGTTTTCTACATTGGATGTTCCTATCCAAGATAAATCTGTAAGATAAGAAATTACTTTCTCGATACTACCCAATCCGATATACCAAAAGATAGCCTGAGCACATACAAAGATAACGAAATGTATCATGGAACTGTATCGATATTTTTGTGCAATATATCTGGGATCCTTCTGTTTCCTCATTAATAATTTATCTTCTTCAGTTAGTAAATCGATTCCACGCCAATTTCCTATTTTCAATCTCATATAACGATCCAGTTTTTTAAAATCGCCGATTCCAAATGTACATGCATAGATGACAAAGATAGTAATAACAATTTGAAAAGTGGAAATTTCTCCAGTCTCTCTGTATAGAACAACTGCTAAAGCAGCCTCCATTAAGAGCAATACAAGAAATAAAAATAAAAATAGTACACTACTTTTCTTCTTACTTAATAAATACCGTACTATCCCAAATAATAAGATTGAAACAAGAGAAAGTACTTCTAATAAAATAAAAATTTCCCATTGATAATCGAGTAAAAACTGCATCAATCTCCCTCACTTTTTATATACTGAGTAAATATATACTGAGTATATATTTACTCAGTATATATGTCAATAGAAAAATAATTTAATAATAAACAAGATTTTCAGTGCGTGATGATTAGTAACCCTCATCTACTATTTCTTCCAAAACAAAAAGCCTGCCCTATAGTTAGGACAGGCTTTAGTATTTCTTTAAGCTAGCTCATATAAATCTATCTCATCTGGCTTGATGGTCTTTATTTTCTTGATGAAATAGTAATGCTTAATAACAGCAAGTAGAACCATGATAATCCTTACCAAAAGAATCTTCACAAAAATAATTGATAGCAAAATAAAAAAATCAGCTATTAAATTAATCCGGATTTTTTCCATCCTTGTCATCGCTTTTCTTAAGAAGTATCGATCGACATACCTTTTATAGAAGGAGGTCCGCTTGAACCATTTTTCAAGACGTTCTGAGCTTTTTGCAAAACAATAGGATGCAAATAGAAAAAATGGTCCACCAGGCAATACTGGAAGCACAGTACCCGCTACACCTATTCCAAAAGATATGAATCCAAGTAGAATATACAAAATCCGTTTCATATTCTTCATGATTACCACCTACTATTCGTTATTCTGTCTATATAGCGATTTATGAAAAAAAGGACGTGCGCAAGTAAAAAAGAGATTGCACAAGTCCTAGAAAATTTGGACTGATTTCATGCTACAATAGCCTATAATAAATTAATATATGCTCTAATATCAATTATAGTCATTGTTTGACTTTATAGCAATGAAATCACTATTTCTATTCGTATTAAAGGTGTTCAATTTTATCAAAAATTGGAATCCCTCGTTTTTAATAAATAGCATGCTTTAACTGTTTAACATAGAATAACCGAACAATTAAAAAATAAATGATTTGAATCAAGGCAAAACTACCTAATACAAATGTTGCTTCCTTCATTAAATTAAAGTCAAACATGTGAGATAAAGCAGTTAATGCAACTGCTCCGTGAATTAACGCAACAATAATTGGAGCAAAAAATAACAAGGCAGTCTGTCGATTTACTATTTTTTTCAATTCATTTTGTGTTAAGCCCATTTTAGCAACTGAACCAAACTTACGCTTATCATCTTCCAAATCTGAGTATAACCTAAAGTACAGAAAGCTTCCTGCTGAAACAAAGAATACTATACCAATGAATAAGCCAATAAATAAGATTGGTCCAAAGGTCTTATTGATTTGATAAACATTATAATCAACGGACTGTGCTTTATACGGGACCTTTTCAGATATCTTTTCCCCAGCTTCAACTACTTTGTCTGTTTGTCCTTTATCCACTTGCCATACATAATACATACTACTTCTTAGTGGAGAACCTAATTGTTCATAATTATTATCTGTAATAATATAGTAACCATTAAACTCCGGTAAAATTTCAGTTTCTATTTTAGCCGTTGGGGTTAGTTCTGCACCATTTTCCAATTTAATAGTAGATTCCATTAGTTGATCACTAGGATTGGAATACGATAAAATTTTCGAACTCTGGTCCACTACAATAGCTTCTTTTTCCCCCGGATGAATCTCTTTTTCACCAACGAGTCTGGCAAAGTTGTTATAATCGGATGCCTTTACAAATAATACACCTTCATCTCTGTATGGAGATGAATAATAATTTAGCGCTATCTGCTTCATCTCAGAATGAATATCTTTTTCATTTAGGATGGCTTGGATTTGATTTAATTCGTTATTAATATCCTTATCCGTATCATCTGCATATGAAAAATACGTGATGGAAAATGGATTTGCCTGTACCATGCCTTTTGTAAGATAAGATTGAAATCCAAATAAAGTACCTATAGCACTAAAAGCAACAGTCGAAATAATCGCTACCATAAAAAATGTCCTAGCATTATCCTTCATTCGAAATGACAAATCTGAAAATAAAAGCATATTCGTCTTTCGCCAAAAAATTGTACGATTCCCTTTTAGTTTTCTTATGATGTATACACTAAGCTGTGTAAATAAAAGATACGTACCGAGTATTACCACTACAATAACTGGAATCATAGCGTAAACGACTAGTGCGCCCTTTACAGTTAAGGCAACTCCATAGCCGATAATTAGTAAGAGTGCAGCAAAAATAGCTAAGAATATATTTGCTTTTGGTTCCCCTTTTGACTGTTTATCTCCTTTAATTAAATCTATCAATTTTTTCGTACGTAGAATAAACGCTACGAACATAGAAATAAACAAGAATAATACCATAAAGCTAATGAATGTAACTCCAATAGCAAGTGATGGAAAATAGAAATTTAGAGATTCATTAACAATTAACACATTTTCAGCAATGAGGAGAACAGCCTTGGAAAATACTAAACCAAGAAGAATTCCACCAACTGTCGCTAGAAACCCTACTAGTATATTTTCCATAAACGCCATTAGCCGGATCTGGGTCGTGGATGCTCCTTGTAGCATCAATAGACCAAACTCTTTCTTTCTTGACTGTAAAAATGAGCTCATCGAGTACAATACAAAGAAGAAAGAAAAGATATAGATGATTCCACCAGCTACTGCCATACTAAAGAGGGCCTTGGAATCTACAGTACCACCTGTAAAAACAGGGTGAAAAGCAAAGTTAGCAAACGTGAAAAAAACCATTACTGTAAATAAACTACTTAAAAAATATGCTACATATAGGCGCTTATTGCGGAGAACATTATTAAACGCGAACTGACGAAAGGTCATTACCATCGCCTCCCATCAAGGAGAGCATGTCTATAATCTTTTGGAAAAATGCTTGTCTTGACTCTCCATGGTGTATTTCCGAATGTAGCTTCCCGTCTCTGATAAAGATAACGCGATCCGAATAGCTAGCTGCCTGTGGATCATGGGTTACCATCAATAGACTAGTTTGTTCTTTTTCATTAATAGAAACAAGCATTTCCATTACATCCTTCGACGCTTTGGAGTCTAGATTTCCTGTTGGCTCATCAGCAAGAAGAAGCTTCGGTTCATGAATCATGGCGCGAGCAATAGCCACACGCTGTGCTTGACCACCAGATATCTCATAGGTACGTTTATTCATAATTGCACCAATCCCTAGCTTCTCAGCAATCGTACTCGCTTTTTCTTTCATTTCCTTTATTCTTGCGCCATCTAGAGTTAATGGTAGAACGATATTTTCTTCAACTGTTAATGTGTGTAATAAATTAAAGTCCTGAAAAATAAACCCAAGCTCCTGTCTACGAAACTTTGCAAGCTCATTCTTTTTAAGCTGATGTGGACTTTTGCCATCGATTTCAACCACTCCTGCCGTTGGCTCATCAATGGTTGAAATAATATTAAGCAGTGTAGTTTTCCCACTACCAGACGGCCCCATTATTGCCACGAATTCACCTTTTTCAACCTCTAAATCAATATCTGTTAATGCTCTATATGCAACCTTTCCTTCGTATACCTTACCTACTTTCTTTATTTTAAGCATAATCGTACTCCTTTCTATCTCGTTATATGTAGTATAGCCCTTCTCAACAGTGGCTAACTATCGATTATGCTTTCATTAACCTTACATTGGTGTAAGGTTTTGTGACTTAGAAAAAACAATCCGGATTGTAGTACCGCGATTTTCCTCAGATTCAAGCTCAATACGATGCTCTAGCCTTTCACTTACCTCCTTCACTAAATAAAGTCCCATTCCTGTTGATTCACGAAAGCTCCGCCCATTTTCTCCGGTAAAAAACTTCTTAAATACACGCTTTTGGTCTACGACAGGAATCCCTACCCCAAAATCCTTCACTTCTAGTATTGCCTTTCCAGCTCGTTCATATAGTGAAATGATAATACTCTTGCTCTTCCCAGAGGAATATTTAACAGCATTATGAATGAGCTGGGACAACATAAAGAAAAGCCACTTTTCATCCGTCTCTACCGTAATCCCTAATTTATCTTCTTGAAGGTGCGGGTATACCTCACTTCGGATGAAAAACCGTTTGTTTTCTTGGTTCACTTCATGTACAAGCTTCGATAAAACAACGGGCTTTATTTGAAAATCTTCCTCTATAGTTCGAAGCCTAGCCATATATAACACGGTATTCAACCCATTCCGCATCCTCTCTGTTTCTTCCCTTATGCTAGACGATTCTGGCTCATCAATGCTTTGTGCCGTTAACTCGATAACAGAAAGAGGCGTCTTCATTTGATGCACCCAGCGGTCCATAAAAAGAATATGCTCCTCTTGACTCTCCTTTGCTCTCTGAAGCTCCTCTTGGTATAGGTGGTATTGTGAACGTAATAATTGATCAAGTGCCTCTGCTATAGACGTTTGATCTGTCCGCTCTAAGGAACCATCTAAGCTATCGATTGGATTAGACAATCGCTTATAATAATACATTCGACTAAACCATCGATATACTAGAAAACAGCTAAATAAAAAGAAGGATAGAAATACCGCATATCCAATTAATTTAATGTTCCGATACCCATCCAACCAAAATAGTAATGGTAGAATGGTACACTGAACACATTGTAGCATGATAAGAAGAACATGATCTCGCAAAAATAGTTTCATCCCTTTGCCTCTTTCCACGTTATTCGTAGTCGATAACCTGCTCCTCTAACTGTTTCAATAGCATCCTCGACACCCAAATCTTGTAGCTTCTTTCGGACACGCGTGATATTAACATTCAGTGTATTTTCATCAATATATGCTTGGTCGTCCCATAACTTAATAAGCAAATCCTCTCTTCCCGCAACACGTGGGAAACGATCCATCAGGCTTTCCATAATATCCGTTTCCTTTTTTGTTAATGTTACGACAGCCTTTCCATATCGCAGTTCTAACCGCTCTGGAAATAATTGAAGACCATCCTGTACTAAAACTCTTTCTTCATGTTTGGAGGCATACTCACCATACGCACGTCGAAGTTGACTTCTAATCTTAGCCATGACGATATCGGGATGAAATGGCTTCGTAATGAAATCATCACCACCATTTTCTAGTGCCATTACCTGATCCATCTCTCCTGTCCGAGCGGAAATGAAAATTACTGGGCAAATCGATTCATTACGGATTTGTCTACACCAATAGTAGCCATCATAGCTAGGTAAATTAATATCTAATAAGACAAGGTCAGGAAGTTCTTTTCGAAACTCTTCCATCAAGTTTTCAAAGTTCTCTGTTAGCGTCACATCATATCCATATTTCGTAATATAGTTTTGCAGATATTCGGCAATTTTCAAGTCATCTTCCACAATCATGATTTTTTCCATATTTCATCCTCCTTCATCCTTTCCCTAAACGGGCTATGAATTGATAAAATCGCAATAAGCTGTTGGTTTAGTTCCTGAAAAGATGTCTTGTAGCCTTCTTTATGCCATTCAATGATGATGCCTATAATTGCATTCGTTTGATAGCTAATTAAATAATCTATATCTATCGCTTGTTCCTTTATAAAGATTTCATTAGTAAGAGAATCCTTCATGAATGACCGGACCGTATCAAAAAACAAATAGTAATACATCATTGGAATTCGTTCATCAAAGATGATTTGGTAAAAGTCTTGGTATTTCTTTACATGATGAAATATTTTAATCATATCTGCTTGGATATTTTCTATATTATAATTTGTCTTAAAAATCGGCTCCTCATAGGACTGCTTTAAATCATTTACGATAACCTCTAGATAGTGCTTAAATACATCATGAACATCCTTATAATGCAGATAAAATGTTCCTCTATTTATATTAGCTAAGCGACACAGCTCTGCTATGGTAATAGCTTCGAGAGGCTTCGTTTTTAGTAATGCTAGTAGTGCATGCCGTAAACTTGCCTGTGTTTTTACAATTCGCAAATCCTTTTTCATATTTTTTTCCTCCATTAGTATACACTTCTTTTAAAAACCGTTGATTAATTAACGGTTATTACATTTTCTGTTGTTTGTACTACTAGTGGTAATGACGTATAATTTTATTGTACAAGTGTTCAATATTTTCTTCAATTAAGAGGAGGAGATTACGTTGAAATTAAAAAACAAAGTAGCGGTGGTTACTGGTGCAGCTTCAGGGATGGGGAAGGCTATTGCAGAACTTTATGCCAAGGAAGGCGCAAAAGTTATTGTAGCAGACCTTAACCTAGAGGGAGCAGAAGAGGTAGTTAAAGGAATTACTGAGAATAATGGAGAAGCAATAGCTGTTCAAGTAAATGTTGCCAAACAAGAAGATGTTGACAATATGATTGATACAGCAGTAAAAAAATTTGGCACACTAGATATTTTAGTTAATAATGCCGGTATTATGGATGGATTCGAACCAGTTGCAGATATTATGGATGAGCGCTGGGATCTAATTTTTGAAATCAATACGAAGGGTGTTATGCGTGCGATGCGCAAAGCAATACCGATTTTCCTCGAAAAAGAATCAGGTGTTATTATTAACACAGCATCAACCGGTGGCTTAAATGGTGCCCATGCAGGTGCGACTTACGGAGCATCTAAGCATGCTGTTATTGGCTTAACGAAAAATACCGGTTATATGTATGCACAAAAAGGTATTCGCTGCAATGCTATAGCACCTGGTGCAGTTGCAACCAATATTTCCGCTTCGATGAAAAATGTTAATCCATTTGGTATGGAACGTACAAAGCCTGTACAAGGAGTCATTCCTCGAATTGGACAACCAGAAGAAATTGCCCAGGTTGCACTGTTCTTAGCATCTGATGAATCAAGCTTTGTAAATGGATCTGTTATTACAGCTGATGGTGGTTGGACAGCTGCATTTTAATACAAATTAAAGATGATTAGCTGAAGGCTAAAACCAAAAGTCCTACGATTTTTCGGTTTTAGCCTTCACTTTTTAACATGAACTGACACCCAAGGATGAACATGCTACTATAAGGATAACTGGTTGAACTAGGGGGATGTTTATGCCGGATTGGTCTTATCATGGAATTTTTAAACCGTTGTTATTTAAATTACCACCAACTATATCAAGGGAGTTCATTCACAAAGGAATGAATAGCATCGCTTCACTCCCATTTGGGATTGGACCTAGGATTATAAATTTTTTAGGTAGAGAAGAAAGCTCTATTTTAATTCGACAAGAAATACATGGGATTGACTTTCCAAATCCTGTGGGTTTATCTGGTAAAATTGATCCACTACTTTCAGGAACTAGGGCGTTTACTAATTTAGGCTTTGGTTTTATTGAGATTGGGCCAATATCCATGGAAATGACAGAAAAATTTACTAGTCCAATTGTGGATCAAGCGAACCAAAAAATATCCTTTCCTCCTAAAATAGAATCTATTGGAATCGAAGAGACTGTTAAAAAAATAAGGAAATTAAAAAAGAAACAACCAATTTTTTTTAGGCTTTCTGGCAATTATCATGAAGTGGTATATATGCTAAAGAAGCTTGATAGCTATGCAGATGGGTTTATTTTAGAGGCAAATTTCAAAGAGACTATAAAACAAACAAATAAACCACTATTTTTAGTTACCTCTCTAGTAAATGAAGAGATTATAGATAGTCCTTTTTCTGGATTACTATTAGAGCACAGATTTGAAGAAGGTAGTTTAGTTGAGAAAATCAAATCGTTACGAAAAATGGGGTATCATGGCACCATTATAGCATCGGGAGGAATCTATGAACCAGAACAAGCCTTACAAGCTTTAGATTCGGGGGCTAATTTGTTAATGCTAACAGATGGCTATATATTTGCAGGGCCTGGATTACCAAAGAGGATTAATGAAGCACTCGTTGATCGTTCTTCGATTCGCCCCTCTCCTCAAGCCGGCTGGTTTGCTTATTGGTTATTTGGCTTGTCCATTTTAATTGGCGGAATCATTGCCTTTATCTTAAGTATTACAACGATAATTCTCCCATATGATGAAATATTTCTTAATATGAAACGTCAAACAATATGGGCTTTTAATGACAGAATTATGCTATTTATGGCACATGACAGAATGACTCTAGCTGGAACCATGATTTCTGGTGGAGTAGTCTATATGCAGCTCGCCAAGCACGGTGTAAAATGGGGATTGAAGTGGGCAAAGCAAGCCATTGATATAGCAGCTATTATTGGATTCCTTGGTATATTTGCCTTCATTGGATTTGGTTATTTTGATTGGCTGCATTTACTATTCTGGCTTATATTACTCCCTTTTTACCTTTATGGTTTGTATAAAACACGAGGAATCCGAGGTACCCCCGCATCTAAGAATAGAAGAAATGACAGAATTTTTAAGAGAGGCATCTATGGTCAATTGGCATTTGTACTTTTAGGTTTTTCCTTTGTTTTGGGTGGAGTAATCATATCATTTATTGGTGTCACCAGCATCTTCGTGTCTACAGATTTAGCTTATATCTGTATGCCAAAAGAAATGCTACAAGAATTTAACGAGAATTTACTTCCGGTATTAGCACATGATCGAGCGGGATTTGGTAGTGCTTTACTCAGTGTTGGCATATTAGTTTTGACTATGTCGCTATGGGGAGTTCAACAAGGAAATCGATGGGTTTGGTTGACCTATTTAATTGGCGGCTTACCAGCATTTTATGCAGGATTATATATACATTTTGCAATCGGCTACACAACATTCATCCATCTACTACCTGCTTATATTGCATTCGTTTTATTTTTAATCGGTCTAATACTTACCTACTCATACTTTAGAAAGCAAGAGTAAAAAAGATACTGCACCCTTTTAAGCTGGACAGGGTGCAGTATTAGTTTGTTGATTATGAATCAGCTGGTGGAACAATCCTATTATTCATACTAGTATAGGAGAGCTATTGGATTGACGTTTTGAACTGGTCTTCACTTCAATTCATCCTTGTTAACTTTTGAAATGGTTGATAGACTTAAAAATTTACTTATTTTCCGCTTAGTCTAAAGCTGAAATAGCAAGGACTTTAGCTTACCAATAAGGATAATATGGGTACCCGTAGCCATACCCATACCCATACGGTCCAATTAAAGAACTACCCACTAATCCACCTAGAACTCCTCCGAGAAACGGTGCGCCAAAGCCGAATCCAAATGGTCTGCCAAATCCAAACCCAAATGGCCTCCCAAATCCAAACGGCCTAAAACCAAATCCGAACGGACGTCTCCCAAATAATCTCTCATCATTTTCCCAAACCTGTGGGTAGCTTCCATCACTTCCCCAAACCTGAGGATAATTACCATCATTATACATACTTTCTCTCCTCCCCATATTTCAAGTAATCAATTGACTAATTGTCAATAGACAACTAACCTAGTCGTTTTTAAAATATGCTAAAATCATGGGTTTGCTTGGGCTACAACCTAAAGACAAAAGTCATTTTTCCTTAAATGGATTTATGCATTTATTTTGATTCATGACATTTCTGTGAAGATTCGTTTTGGATATATGTTTATGATAAAATATACAAAGATTACATGTATAAATGAAATAATTTTATAGGAGTTGAACTATAAGTGAAAAAGAGTTTACTGGCAATTACGAGCATTTTACTTTTCGCCATCTTAGCAGCTTGCAGTGACAGCACATCAAACGAGGATAGATCACAGAACGATATTAAAAAGTTAGTGAATGACTACAGTGTTGGTAACTATGAAGATGTGGATGCTTCCATTACTTCTACTGAGCTTATTGTAACAGACAAAGAAGAGAAAAAGACTACCTATGCCCTACCAGAAAATGAATTTTTCGTATCCATTGCACCATTTGAAAATGAAACACACCCTTGTGCCATTCATAGCTTGACAGGTTGTCAAGGAGAATTAGCTGGAAAGGAATTTGAGGTTTTTATTGAGGATGATGATGGAAATGTTATTGTTGATCAAAAAATGGCATCACTTCAAAATGGCTTCATTGACCTATGGTTACCAAGAGATAAGACATTTGAAGTAAAAATTGGATATAATGGAAAAACTGCCGAGTCCACTATTTCCACCTTTGAAAACGACAATACATGTATTACAACGATGCAGTTACTTTAATTTTAAATATGCACCCAGATAATTCTAGGTGCATTTTCTGCTTTAGCCTCGTGCTTGAAAGTCCATTACTTTATTTACTTTTGATAGGTAAGCCCGAAAAAGAATATAAGCCATTATAGATAAGAACATTCCAGAAATGTACGGTAGCCCAATACTTACTGAGTATAAATAGCCCCCTAATACAGGCCCAATAATTCTTCCTAACGAATCAAATGACGATAAATATCCAGTCGTGGCACCATGGCCAATTTTTGATTTCTTTGTTAATAAAGAAGATACGCTTGGTCGAATAACACCATTTCCTATACCAAAAACAGCTAGAAAAATAGCCGCCGTTACAAAATTATGTGTGAATAGAATTAAACCAAACCCAATTACCGAAATGGAAATTCCCACTTGAATGACTAGCGCTTCTCCATATTTTTTAGATAAAATACCCATAGAGCCTTGAACGGTAGCACTAGCAAATCCCATAATCATGAAAGCATAGCCTAATGATACAGAGTCCATACCTGCTGTCTTTGCCGCAAAATAAGCAAAGGTTGCTTCTAAGCCAGATAATGATAAAGATATAAAAAATTGTAGAAAATACAGCATGGCTAATGGTTCATTTGAAACCTTATTCCATGACTTTTTTCTTTTTTGGACTACTGCTCTTGTTGAAAGATTTAATGATTCCCTTAGGCTAAATAATACAAATATTAGAGTAACAAAGGAAACTGTCCCAGCAATATAGAACGGTGTATGTAAATTAATATTTGTAAACGTACCACCAATTGCTGGCCCAAAAATAAAACCAAGTCCTGTAGCTGCACCAATTATTCCCATACCTTTTCCACGATCTTTCTCTGTTGTAATATCAGCGACATAAGCCTGTACGGTTGGCATATTTGCTGCAGACAGGATTCCACCTATTATGCGAGCAGCAAATAGCATCCACAAACTTGTGGAAATCGCCAATAAGAAAAAGGATAAAGATAACCCAAAAATACCAATTATCATTACTGGCTTACGGCCAACACGATCGGAAATACGTCCCCACATAGGGGCAAATAAAAACTGCATCAGTGAATAGACTGCCATTAACAAGCCAAGCTCAGTAGGTGTAGCACCCATGTCCTCAGCGTAAAATGGAAGAACGGGAATAATGATTCCAAAACCAACCATAACTAGGAACATAATTAAAAATAAAATAGGTAGTACTTTATTCAACTTCAAGATAATTCCACCCTTGTATATGCTTGCAAGTCCATTGTAAACCTAGTAATAAAAAAATAACAGATTAACGAAGATAGATTTTTAAGAAGACAGGTATTCTAGTTAGAAACAAAAAGCATTACTTTAAATAAAAAAATAAGACGTGAGCATTAGCAAAGTAATTTAATGCTCTCCGTCATCAAACAGTCCTTTCTAGGATGTTGGCATTGTATAACGCAGTCTTTTAAATTTCTCATACAAGTATTGAATTCCGTATAATAGATAACATTTATAATGTAAATAAATAAAAAACTGAATATTACTTAAACGTTTCAGTCTTACGATTTTAAGCCTCTTTAAAAAATTCATAATTAAAAAAGCAAAGACTCCGTCAGCTATTACATTAAACAGTACAAATTTCTTGAAGTTACCAAATGAATATTTTAGTATCCATAACGAAATGGGCATGTAAGGACCAATACTAAAGGGTAACTCGTCCCTTAAAAAGAATCTAGGTTTATCGTAAAACTTCCACCACTTTCTTTTATGACCATAAATATGATTTATTATCTCAAATATAACAATAAAAATCGCTGAAACTGAAAAACGTTTAATATGGTATTTACCAAGAAATAAAATTGATAGCCACGGAACAACAAGCAGTAAAACATTAAATAGCAAATGTTTTCTAGATATCATACATAACCCCACCTCTTCATCCTTCTGTTTCTTTTTAAGGTGTCCATTTGCTATAAAAAAAAACAAAACTGTACAATAGTTAGTAGAATGGATTTTCCTGTACATTAATCCAGTAATCACTTGTTTCTAATTCTCCTGCTAATTGCAATAACAAATCCTCTCGTCCTCTCCTAGCCATCACTTGTACGCCACAAGGAAGACCGTCCTCTGTTTGATGCAGTGGAAGACTCATAGCTGGCTGCCCTGTTAAATTAGCTAGTTGCGTAAAAGGGGTTCGCATAAGACTTTTATGTGCCACTTGGTCCACAAATCCTGACTTTTTCAATATTCCACCTAACCCTAGACCTCCAACGATTCGGATGAGCATTTTTTCTAATTTAGTCTGGTCTAACTCCCCTAATCGAGAAGGGGGAAATGCAGTTGTCGGTGTAAGATAGAAGTCGTACTCATCATGAAAATATTCCATTTTTATGGCTACTTCATCCCAAAACTTTAAGCTTGTTAAAAACTCCTCTGAGGATACAGCCTTACCTAGTAAACCTAATATCCATGTTGCTGGTTCTACATCGTTATATGTAACTTTCCTACCGATTATACTTTCAATGGCACGAAAAGTAGATCCAACCTCTGCAAAGTACATCATCATATAGCTATTTGCTAATCGCTTGCCATCAATTGGGGCTACTTTTTCCTCGACTATATGCCCCATTGTTTCTAGGAGCTTAACCGTCTTAAGTACTGCTTCCTTGCATGCTGCATCAACAGCAGAGCCTAATGGTGATAAGGTGGTAAAGGCAATTTTTAATGGCTGTCTAATTGGTGTCTCGGAAGCAAGTAAATAGGATTCGGTATATTTTCGCGCATAAAAGGCATTAGTTCGGTCATATAGATACTGATCCAGCATTGCAGCACTATCACGGACCGTACGACTTAGAATATGGTCAACAGAAGCACCTTGCCACGAACGCCCCCTTTTTGGTCCAACCGGCGTACGACCACGAGTTGGTTTTAATCCAAAGATTCCACAATAGGCTGCAGGAATCCGAATTGATCCCCCTCCATCATTAGCACCAGCAATAGGAACCATACCTGAAGCTACAGCAGCTGCTGAACCACCACTTGATCCGCCTGGTGTATAGTTAATGTTCCAAGGATTCCTTGTAGGTCCATCATGTTTAGGCTCTGTAGTCCCCATCAGTGCAAATTCTGGAACATTTGTCTGACCGAGGATGGTCACACCAGTGCCCTTCAACTGACGAACAAACTCACTATCCTCATTAGCAATGAAATTAGCTAGTACCTTCGAACCCTCTGACATTGGATGACCTTTTGATTCCTGAGAGATATTTTTCGTTAGGACTGGAACTCCGGAGAAGATTCCAGTTTCGAATGCTTCGACTTCCTCCTGATGTTCATAAATTTTGTAAATAACTGCATTTAGCTTAGGATTTTTTTGCTCAATTTCCTGAATAGCAGCTTCTTGGACCTCCTCATGCTTTATCTCTTTATTTTTTACTAGTTCTGCTAGTCCAAGAGCATCATAATTTTTATATTCAAACACAATATCTTCCCCCTAACATCTCTAACCCCTACACTTTTAAATGCATGAATTTTCTTATAACTGTTATCTATTTTACCATAAATGAATTAAGTACTAATTGTACGCAAAATAGAAAAGCCCAAATCTAGTTTAGATTTAGGCAATTACTGTGAGGATTTAAATTTAATTATTTTATCAAATGCTAGTTTATCAAAACCCTTTGCGAAGGATTGATCCGTTCGCAATGACTTTCCAAAATGATATTGCTCTGCACCTACAGCTTGATGAATCCATTCGATATTAGTACTCGTTAGTCCTGATCCTGGCAGAATCTTAGGACCTTGAAGTCTATCTGATAAGTCAACTAATCTTTTTAAGCTGTTCTTCCCGTCTTCACAATTTGCTTTCCCACCTGAAGTTAAAATACGACGAACATTTTGTTTGAATCGATTTAGGATAAGATAAGCAGCCTCTTGGGAAGACACCTCATCAAATGCACGGTGAAATGTGATGTCTAACTCTGGAGAGAGTTGAATAATATTTTTCAATGCTTCCTCATTGATTGTGTTATCTTTGTGGAGTGCACCGAATACAATACCAGTACCTCCAAGCGAAATTATGTTATTAACATCTTCATACATCGTATCTAAGTCACTAGAACTATAATGAAAATGATAGCTATGTGGCCGAATCATAATTTGTACTGGTATGGATACACTTTTTAGTACCTGTTTAATTGTTCCGTAACTAGGGGTTAGTCCTCCTTCTCCTATACCAGAAACTAATTCAAGCCTGTCAGCTCCTAACCTCTCAGCTTCTATTGCTTCTTCTACTGTTTGAACAATAACTTCAAGTAACATATTTACCCCACTTTTCTAATTTTATATTTTACTTCACTTTTTTAAGGAGGGCTCTATTCATCCTATTAACATGTGCCATTTTCTAACGTATTAGGAAATAATCACTTTAACAAATGATGAAGAAGCCTGACCTTATCTTCAAAAAGCTGTTGAAATATCTGATTAGATCAATATATTTTATGTAATAACCCGAAGTGTAGATCTCCTCTCTAGCTTACTTAATTTCTTATATGATACGTCAAACCCAAGCTACATACAAAAATATTAGGGTTTACAAAAGTAAAAACATTCTATATAATAATAGAGGATAAAATATTCAGAATTTAACGGGAGGTTGTATGCTATGGTTAAGTTTAATAATGTGATCAAAATGGCTAAATTTAATTATTTGCTTCATACAACCTATGTGTCATGTTAAACCTGTTTAGTTTATTTAAATTTTACTGACTATAGACCATAGAATGTATGATATATTCTATGGTTTTTTATTTTCTACTCTACTTTAGGTGGCTATTTTAGTAGAAATATGTATTTTCATTTAAAGGACCATTCCAATTACGAATGGTTCTTTTTTTGGTAGAAAATTAACCATGTATTGGTAGAAAGAGAAAGGTATTTTAGTAACATAGTACTCTTATTCTCTGCCATGCTTTCCAATAGTTAGTATGATTGAAGAATCGATCAGATTTGAAATTCTGAAGGTAAAGGGAGATGAAACAATGGACATCAAGATTATCAAATACGATGACAGTTACGCTGCAAAGGTTGCGGATATGTGGAACCATAGTAGAGATGGCTGGGGTGGAGCAAACACCGTAGATACAGAGGAAACGATTCTACACCGTGAAAGGAACTCAACTAATATTCACACATTCCTTGCTCTAGAAGGAGAAAGGGTTGTTGGATATTGTGGATTTAGTGAATATCGCGATGATGAAGGCGCATTATATATTCCACTTTTAAACGTTCGAGATGATTACCATGGAAAGAAAATTGGGAAGAAATTACTCTTAACCGCATTACAGGAAACAATCGACTTAAAATGGCCAAGACTTGATTTATATACATGGTCTGGGAATACAAAAGCTGTTCCTCTCTATAAAAAATGCGGATTCTTCTGGGAGGATAGAGACGATACGACACATTTAATGAATTTCATGCCAACGGTATTACATACAGAGGCAGTGAAAGATTTCTTCCATGATGTTAATTGGTATGATATTAGTACTAGAAAAATTGAAGTGAAGCCAGATGGTAGGGTAGAAAACGACTTTCATTACTATGAATACTTATGGGAAAAAGAAAAAACACAACTTCGGATTGAATTTGAACGCACTGGAAGGGGAATTCGTCTGATTGAAACAGATGATTATTTAATTTCTGCGCATGTCGATCAACATCAGCTCGTATTTGGCGAACACTATTCTATTCGTTATAAAATAGAAAACAAAACAGGTAAACCTCTTCATGTATCATTAAATGGTGTAAACGACAAGAATATAGATTTTAAACTTGAAAAATCAATGGATGTTACGGGTATGGAAGAAGTTATTGGTACCTTCTATGTTGGTGCAATTGATGAAGAGCAAAATACCTTTCACACACATCCAGCTGTGCAAGCTACTGTTCATATCAATGGAAAAGAGGCAATCTTTAAGGTGGGTATATTACCGAAATATCCTGCCCAGCTAGAAGCTCATGTGCTTGAAGATTTATCATTCATTGATCAACAAAACGTCTTTTATTTAGACCTAAAAAATAACTTTCCAGAAAAAGTTCAATTCGAGATGGTGTTTCCTGAATCGCCACTTATCCATCTAAAATCACAGCAATTTGCTACTAAATTAGAAGCAAAGGAAAGAATATCAATCCCATTTGAATTTGTAACGAAGTCTCATGGCTACTATGATGCGAAGCTGGAGCTTAAAGCAATAAAAGAAAACGGTGAAGAAATTCATTTTAACAAACAAATTGGGATTCCATTAAGAGGCATTGGTGCACGGTTTCATGGAGAAGACCAGGATAGAATTCAATTGTTCAATGGTCAATATTTTGCCTCTCTCATAAAAGATGGGAACACTATTCAAATAGGCCGAAAGAAAAATGATGAAGCAATTGTTCTAATGACACCTAAAGTCGGTAAGCCATATTCAGAAGAAATTTCAAAGGCAAAACCAGTTGCAAAAGAATTTTTTGAGGGAATGGGCTATATCGGAGCGAAAATCTCGTACGAACTGACAGCTTTTCCAGGTCTCCAATTACATTATGTAATAAAGCTATTCGGTGAAGGTCTTGTTGAAAACTACTATGAGGTAGAGAATTCATTAGATGTTCCAATCGAACAACCGATATGGTTCAGCCAATCCATTATTTTTGATTTAGAAAAAGCATTAATCCCTTATCGTGGGAAGATTATTGAATTGGATGATTCAATTGGTAACTCGTATCACTATTGGAATGAAAAACAGGTTAGCGAGAATTGGATTTTTGTTAAAAAGGATAGTAATCCGCTTGGAATGTGCTGGCACGAAAATGATAGCATACACTTTGGTAACTGGTTTAGCTATTTTGAGCATAATCTCGGACACATTAATGAAAGAAGCATTGCTAGAACAAATTCGCATTATTTTTCAATTGGGGCATTCCATGATTTAGAGAGCTTTCGAGCTTTTGCAAGGCAATCTAATAATAACCCTATAGAAAAAACAATAGACCATTTAAATATTTCATTACAGAATTCTAATCCATTTGTTCAAGGGGAAAAAGCAGTTATTCAGGTTACTGACTATAAATCCAATTTTTTACATGGTGAATTGGCAATTTCCCTATTTCGTTCTGAAAATGATATAGCAACTGCCAAGTTTAATCGTGAAGAACAACATACAAAATGGGTTACAGAAATAGACTTAAGTAAATCGCCATCCATTTCAACACTAAAGCTTAAAGCAAATCTAGATGCTGCTAATGTTGAAAGGGAAACAGTAGTTATTCGCTCATTGAATAGTAAGCTGAAAGAAGCTATTGTTCAAGAAAATGGTTTAGAAACATGGAAAATAGATAATGGGGTTATTCAGTTCAAAGCCTCACCTAATTTTTTCCCAGCACTACATTCCTTAAGCTACCAAGGTCATGAATGGTTAAATACATCATTTCCTAATCCCGGACCAAAATTATGGTGGAATCCTTGGTCTGGAGGAATAACAAGTGGATTAGCTGCTATCAGGCCCTATTCCCTTGCAAAGGAGAAAACAATAGCAAGCTTTACTAGCTTAATAGATAACAAAGGGAATCATTGGCAAGGCATTAAATTGTCTACTTCCATTGTAGAGAATGACGATTACAAAGGGCTGAAGTTTCATCAGTACTTTCTCACGTTACCAGGTACTCCGGTCTTATGCCATGTATCTGAAGTTCAGCAAGAGACTGGGAAGCTCTTAAACAACAAAGCATGGATAACAGATGGATTCTTTATGCCAGGAGCTACCATAGAGGATAATTGGGCAAAATTCCAAAATCAAGCTGGTAATTGGACTAAGTTAGTCGCCGGTAAGGATGAAAATGACTTCACTGTAGAACGCAATATCCTAATTGGCTGTAAAAATCGTAACGAACAGTTACACGTCATTTCTAATTCGAAAAAATCTAATCGAGAAGCATATATAAATAAAGAAGTATTACTGTATGCTAATGAAGAAAAACTAACAATCCCATCGGGCAAAACACAATTCACTACACCAAGCTTCTATATTTTTACTGATGAAGCAATTGCAAGTGATGCACAACAGGATCTAGAACAGATTTGTTTTGGAACTGAAAAATTCCTGAAGTAGTTTGAACGTTGTCGAGTTGAATTCTTTATTTTTAATTCTCAATACGAATTAATAGTAGGAATTATTTCACAAAACAATAGAAGCATATGAAATGGTACTAACCACCGAAAGTTAGATATACTACTCTACCTCGGAGGTTAGTACCATTCATTATTTCAGGCGGTTTCTATTCTTTCATAGGGAACTGTTACACATCCCCGTTTCGACAATAAATGACAAAAAGATAGAAGTGCTTGGCACCTCTTCCTTTTTTAAATAATTTTGATACAATGAGAGTTGGTAATTATCTTAAAATTTTCCGAGATGGGGTGTTTTGTCTGTCAGTCATTATTTCCTTTTTAAAGGTTTTGCCTTTTATTTTATTTTACGGTCTAATATTACTTCTTATCTATTTATATCTTAAAGACAAGTATCAAAATCAGCATTCAATTTTAAAAACACATCCACTGTTAGGCAGACTGAGGTACATTTTTGAAATGATTGGTCCCGAGTTCAGGCAATATTGGTTCTTAAATGATAAGGAAGGTAGACCTATTGACCGGGATACACAGGAAACAATTGCAAAAGCTGGTAAATATGCTAACACAGTAATTGGGTTCGGTTCGAAGAAGGATTTTAGTAAAACAGACTTCTATTTATCTAATTCCATGTTTCCGTTAAATGTTGATGAGTTACAGGTTGATAATTCTTCACCTATCACTACATACACGTATCAAATAATAAATGAGTCCATTACTAGTAGAAAAGAAAAAAGAAACCAAAAGATAATCAAGCCATGGCACTTAACCCAAGACGATAGTGTTGTTATTGGAAGAGAACGTGAACATCCGTTTAAAGTAAAAGGTCTAATCGGAATCTCTGCTATGAGCTATGGGGCTCTTTCCAAAAGTGCAGTGAAAGCGTTATCTCAAGGGGTAGCCATTAGTGGGGGAAGCTTTATGAATACTGGGGAAGGTGGTATTTCCCCTTATCATCTTTCAAAGGTATACCGCATTGTCGAAGGAGCTATGGTGCCTTCAGAGCGATTAAGTAGGAAGATTTTTTCGTATATAAAAGAATATCCGCACGCTTCTAATTTTGAGCTTGAAAAAAAATTTGGCGATCATGCTAAAGTAACCGTTCAAGATCTACTTGAAAAAGGGGTTCTAGAAGAAAAAGGAGCAGACCTAATCTTCCAAGTAGGTTCTGGCTTATTCGGCGCACGGAAGGATGGAAAATACTGTGAAGAAACTTTCCTAAAAAATGCACTCCGTCCAGAGGTTAAGGCAATTGAAATTAAACTTGCGCAAGGAGCAAAGGTTCGTGGTGGAAAATTGCCTAAAGAAAAGATCACAAAAGAAATTGCCGAGATAAGAGGAGTAGAGATGGGGAAAGATGTAGAAAGTCCGAATCGATTCCCATTGTTTTCAGATATGGAAGGTTTGTTTAAATTAATCACCCACTGGCAGAAGATTACTGGAAAACCTGTAGGAATCAAGGTAGTTGCCGGTGATGATCACTCCTTCGATGAACTAGCAATTCATATAAAAGAGACTGGTGACACACCAGACTTTATATCAATTGATGGTGCAGAAGGTGGTACTGGGGCTACCTATCAGGAAATGGCAGATGGACTTGGTTTACCGATTTTCTCTGGTATTCTAATATTGGATCAAACATTACGTAGATATGGGATACGGGACAATATCAAAATAATCGCTTCTGGAATGTTAGCTACCGCAAATAAAATGGCTACCGCACTATCTCTCGGAGCAGATTTAATCTATGTTGCAAGAGCTGCAATGAATACGGTGGGATGTATTAATGCTGGAAAATGCCACACGAATCTTTGTCCAGTTGGGATTACCTCACATTTACCACATCTTGAAGCAGGATTAGCAGTTGAGGAAAAAAGATTCCGCACGGCCAATTATTTAACTACTATGCGAGAAGGTTTATTCATGCTCGGAGCATCGTGTGGTATAGACTCACCTACAAAATTTAATCTAAAGCATATCACGTTAAGAAAGTCAGATAACGATGTGAAAAAATTCTCTAACACGCTCAATCTAGAACAATTCCAAGCCACAGAGAGTGTAGAAAACGCAATTGAAAGAGTACGAGAATTTGTAAACAGCTAAAAGGGGAGTGCCTGTCACTCCCCGAATTTCAGCATATTTTCTTCATCCAATTATCCCTAGTTAACTTCATATTGATGGAATCAATCCATTCTCCTTCATATTCTAAATCCTTCTCATCAATACTATGAAATACAAAGCCAACTTTTTCATAGACTGCTTTCGCCCTAGGGTTAAAAGCAAATACACTCAATGTTATAAAATTTATATCTGTATGCTGAAATAGGTAATTAACCATTAGTTGTGTTGCTTCTGTCCCAAGACCACGATTCCTACCTCTTGGCCCAATCATAATTCTGAAATTCATACTATTTTCCGCTTCATCATACAGATTAGCTACCACCTCACCAACTAGGTTTTCAGTTGTTTTATCAATAATAGCCAGATCCAAACGGTCTAATTGCTCATTTCTAGTATTATACCAATCCCAGACTTCTTGTTTATCAAAGTCATCTGTAGATCCGGTTAGCTTTATAACTTCTGAATCCTGTAAACACTCTTCTAAAAATGGAAAATCCTCTTTCATTTTAAATGGTCTTAAAATAACTGTCTCCCCTTCGATTATTGGTTTATGTTTTAAATTAACCATATCATTTACTCCTTTAATACAGAATCATCCAACATTATAAATCACTATTTATTACAAAAGATTTAAAATTTTACCACTAATTTTATTATACCCTTCTATTTCTTGTTCAACAAACAACTTCTGTATAGGAAAATAAAGAGGGATGAATTCACTTCTACGATGAGGCGACTAATTCTTCCCTCTAATTAACATTTGAACGTATTCATTCTATTAATTGCCATACATGTATTTCGGCAGCAAATGACATATTCCAAGGAGTGACTCTTACTACTCCCTACGTCAAATCTCAATTAATATAGGTACAATCATTGGTCGTTTTCGTGTATTTTCTCTTATATACTGGCTGATTAACTTTTTGATTTGCTTTTTCTTAGTGTTCCAAGAATATCGATTCTCTGCATGAAGCTCCTCTATCGTTTCAGTTATAATACCTATCATCCCTTTACGAAGTTCTGAGAAATGATTATCAACAAAACCACGAGAAATTATCTCCGGCTCGGCGAGCATTTTTGCATCTGGTTTACTCATTGGTAAAATAATCATGAGCAACCCATCTTCAGAAATGTGCTTTCGATCTCGTAAAACAAATTCCATATTCCCAACATCGATTCCATCCACATAGGTACTACCTACCGGAATAGTTCTGGTAGAACGGGCAATTTTGTTTTCAACCTCAATAACATCACCATTATTAATCAAAAATATATTTTCTCTCTTTACACCAATAGCCTCTGCGAGCAGCCGATGATGATGTAGCATCCGATATTCACCATGTATTGGAACAAAATAAGTTGGCTTCATAAGTGTAAGCATTAGCTTCAGATCCTCCTGGTAACCATGACCAGAAACATGTAACCCAAAGCTACTCCCAGAACCGTAAATAACATGTGCACCCAGTTGATAAAGATTATCTATTATCGTAGATATATTCTTTTCATTCCCGGGAATTGGTCCAGCTGCAAGAATAACCGTATCCTCCGGAAGAATTTCTACATCACGAAAATTTCCAGTGGAAAGACGACTAAGTGCAGCACCTGGTTCTCCTTGGCTTCCCGTACATAATATCGTTACATTCTCTGGAGGTAATTCCATCGTTTCCTTCGGTTCAATTAGCATCCCCTTAGGAACCGTCAAATACCCTCGTTCTATGGCCACATTAACTACATTTACCATTGATCTGCCGATAAGTGCTAATTTTCGATCCGTTTTTTCCGAAGCCTGAACTATCTGCTGAACACGACTTATATTAGATGCAAATGTTGATACAATAATTTTCCGTTTTGCTTTCATGAATAGCCCTACTAAGTTTTCACCAACCATCTGCTCTGACGGGGTAAAACCTTGTCTTTCTGCATTTGTACTCTCCGACAGCAGCAGTAGTACCCCTTTATTGCCAATAGCAGCCATTTTGTGGATATCAGGCCGTTCCTGATTCGCAGGAGTCAGATCAAATTTAAAATCACCGGTGTGTACAATAGTACCCTCTGGAGTATTAAAAACAATTCCGAGGCAATCTGGGATACTATGATTCACTTTAAAAAAGCTAATGGTTAGTTCTCCAATCTGGACCTCTGATTCAGAATTAATTTCATAAAGCGTGCTTTCCCTTAATATCCGATGTTCTTTTAGCTTAATCTCGATGACTCCTAGTGTAAAACGCGTAGCATAAACAGGAACATTAATCTTCTTTAAGAAATATGGAACCCCACCAATATGGTCCTCATGACCATGTGTAACTATTAATCCTCGTATCTTTTCCTTGTTCTCTTCCAGATAAGAAAAATCCGGGATTATTAAATCTATTCCTAATAACTCCTCATCTGGAAACTTGTTTCCACAATCAATGAGTACAATATCATTCCCATATTCGATAGCATACATATTTTTCCCAATTTCATTTAATCCGCCAAGCGCAAAAACTGATAATAGTTTTCCCAAAAGTAAAACCTCCCCAGATTGTAATTTTAAATTAGTATGCCCATTGAGTTTCCATTTTATGGGGAGAGGGAAAATCTATTTTTATCTTTCATGCAATTCATTCGAGTATAACAGAACAGAAAAAGGAGAGACAGGGGATGTATATACCTGTCTCTCTACAATGATTCTTTTATTAGCTTTCGGTAATAGGCTACTGATAGTACACCAAATATGGAATAGAGTATTGTGTAAAGTGACATTACGATGATCATTGGTGTCCATAGTTCTGTACCAAACCAAAACCAGCCTGATTTAACTGCAAAATAGCTATGGCTTAATCCTAGTATTAATGGGATTCCGAAGTTAAATAGTTGCTTCACCTTTATCCCATTTAAAATATCAGTACGAGTGAATCCTAGCTTTCTCAAAATAGTATAGCTTGACTTCTCTTCCTCTCCTTCATCCATCTGTTTAAAATAAAGGATACATCCTGAAGTAATTAAGAAGGTTAGTCCTAGGAACCCGACGACAAACATAGCAATACCCATGATCTGCTTCTGTCTTTTAAAATCTTCTAGCTGCGACTCATGACCTGGCCATTTTCCTAATTCTAGCTCATTGAAAATTTCATTTGTCTTGTTTAAGTCTCCCCTGTCAGTTATATCAACCCCAATTAAATGAGTGAATTCACTATACTCCTCTGGGTCAATATCCGCAGAAATTTGTTGATATAATGCTTCATCTATGACAGCGACAGGAAGCCCGCCATTCGTTAATCTAAGTGGAAGCACATTATTATCCTTCATACCAACAAACTCTAGCTCATACGCTTGACTCTTTCCTTTTAGTGAGAAACTTCCCTCTTTAAATGCCATAAATGTCTCTGTTGCTCGATTACTATTAATAAAAATGGACTTATCTTTATCTACGTCAATATCTTCTAAATAACGATCTGAAATAATTGTCAGTGGTAATATCAAATCTTCATCATTTCGTTCTGAATCATTTTTATCGGTTAGTATGTTTGTTCCATCAGCTTTAACTGTTACTATTTCCATTTCTGTTTTCGTATAGTCTATTTGCTGCTCATCAAGCATTGCGATGAACTCTTCTGCATGACTCTTATTAGGAATGGAAAAATCATATATTATTGATTCCTTAGAAGATTTTTCAGCAGAATAATAAGCAATATACGTTAATGACAATAAGCCTATTGCCAATGCAGAAACAGTTGTTACCACAGTAAGTAACAAAGAATTAGACTTCATCCGGAACATTATCGATGATAGTGACAATACTTTATGGATAGAAAGATAGCCATTATTCTTTTTTCGAATAAGATTAAAAATAAACCGAATAGACCCCTTATAAAAGAAATAAGTTCCTATGATAACGGAAGCAAGAATAACAAGCATCGCCATAAACATTTGCTCCATCATTACAAATTGTCCATCAAAAAGTTTTGTAGATAAATAATATCCAAAAATGATTAATCCCAGACCTAGTACACCAATGAATATTTCAATAATTGATACCTTCCGTTTCTTGTCTTCGGATGTGGAGGTAGTATGAAATAATGACAAGATGCGTTGCCGCTTAATATATAAAGCATTAATCAACATTATAATGATATATATAGCAGCAAAAACAATAACCGTTAGCACTAACGCACGAGAAGAAAATCGTAATGCCGCAACCTCATCCATCGCAATAATTTTTAGTAATACCATCATAATTAGCTTGGAAGAAATAAATCCAAGGAAAATCCCAATCACCATTGAGCTAAAGTATAAAATAATGTTTTCCAAGCCAATAATTCGAAATATTTTCCCTTTAGATAATCCCACTAACTGAAATAGGCCGATCTCTTTACCTCTTCTTTTAATAAATAGGTTATTTGCGTACACGAGAAACACCGTAACGATGGCAATTAATAAAATGGAACCCGTCTTCATTGCTGCTTCTCCCTTTACAGATCCAGAAACACTATCCATCGCTGGGTCATATTGTAAAGTCACAAATGCAAAGTACAATGCGACACTAAATATAAGGGCAAAAACATAAAGATAATAATTTCTCATATTTTTTAACAGATTACGAAAGATGAGTTGTTTAAAGCTCATTTTGCACCCCACCTAACACGCCCTGTGTTTTAATGATGTCATTAAAAAATTCCTGCCTACTTTCATCCCCACGATTTAGTTTCGTAAATATTTGTCCATCTTTAATAAAAATTAATCGACTGCAATAGCTAGCCGCTAGTGGATCATGTGTCACCATGATGATTGTGGAATTAAGTTTGTTATTTAAATCACTTAGCTTATTTAGTAAGTCAGAAGCAGATTTGGAATCTAGTGCTCCTGTTGGTTCATCAGCAAATATAATGCTAGGATTATGCACAAAGGCACGCGCTGCAGAAGTCCGCTGTTTCTGTCCACCAGATATTTCATTTGGATACTTGTCCTTAACATCATAGATGCCTAATTCCTTTGCCACTTGTTCAAATAAAACTTGTGCTTCTTTATTTGGTACCTTATTAACAGTTAGAGGTAACATAATATTCTCTTTTACGGTCAACGTATCTAGTAAATGATACTCTTGAAAGATAAAACCTAAATGAAGCTTACGAAATTCCGCTAATTGTCTTTCTTTCATTCTGGTAAAATCCTTACCATCAACACGTATAGAGCCTTGGGTAACACTATCAA
Organism: Ornithinibacillus bavariensis; assembly: GCF_050433565.1. Classification (NCBI taxonomy): domain Bacteria; kingdom Bacillati; phylum Bacillota; class Bacilli; order Caryophanales; family Bacillaceae; genus Ornithinibacillus; species Ornithinibacillus bavariensis. The sequence goes on along the minus strand of NZ_JBNPWZ010000002.1, from coordinate 43,707 downwards.
TGGAGGAAAGTACATTAAGTAAAGTTGTCTTCCCTGACCCAGATGGCCCCATAATACCAACGAATTCCCCTTTTTCCACTGTAATATCAATACCCTTTAAAACCTCTTGTCTATTCCATTTATTTCCGTATTTCTTTACAATTTTTTTCGCTTCTAATATGCTCATCTTATTCAACTCCTTTGTCTACCTTAATCATAAAAGGATATTCTTCTTTTTTCCTTCGAATCTACGAACAAAATACGAAAGCATGTGACAATCTTGTCACATGCTTGATAGCTCATTAAATTCATTCTTCCTTGGAAATGTTAAAGTAAAGATAGTTCCTTCCCTATAGACAGATTCAACATCTATATGGATTTTTAAGGATTCTGCTGCCTTTTTTGCTAAAAAGAGTCCCATTCCAGTTGCTGCATGGTCCATATGATCCATTGTCGATGTAAATCCTCTATCAAAAATGCGTGGAATATCCTTTGACTTTATTCCCCTACCATAATCTTGGACTTCCATTAGTACCCTGCCATCCTTTTCCATGCTGCGAATAACGATATCCGCTCCTTCGCTATATTTTACAGCGTTCGTTAACAATTGACGAAGAATAAACTGTAGCCATTTTCCGTCAGATAGAACCAGTTGAATTTCTAAGGAGACATCAAAGCCTATCCCTTTTTGCATACACCATGACTGTAACATTCGTATCTCTTCTACTATTATCTTTTCCAAATTTACCTTTTCGATATAAATATCATTTTCCATAAATGAAATACGCCGGCTATGTAATTGCTGGTCAAGGAGTAAATGAATCCGAAGCCATTCATACATGAGCTGCCTTTTTAATGTTCTATCCTCGACCCTCTCCAGCATTAGCTTCATTGTTGTCAAAGGTGTTTTCACTTCATGAAGCCACGACAGTAACTCCTCTTTCTCTCGTTCTACACTTGTTCCTAGGTCATTTAATTCCCATCTATGTATATCAAGTTGTTCCTTCCATGCGCTCTCTACTATTTTCTCAAATGGCGTTCTACCCTCTTGTATGTTATTCGCATCGGCAAAAGGATCCGTTTCTTCAATCATTTTATAGAAGGTTGTTTCCTTTTTGTATCGAATGATGAAAAATAATATAAAAATAATCATTGATAAAAAGACAATATAAATAATCGTGTTGAGATTAATAGAGGGATCTAAATAACCGATTAAGAGTAATAGTCCTTGAAGACAGCAAAAAAATAGTACCCAGCTAAGTCGCTCGATTAAATACTTCTTCATCATTCGGTACTTTCCTGTTCTTTAGCCATGTACCCAAGACCAACCTTTGTTTCAATAAATTGTCCTAAATCAATCTCTTCCAATCTTTTTCTCAATCGATTCACATTTACAGTTAACGTATTATCACTAATAAACCGGTCATCATTCCAAAGTTCCTTCATCAGTTCTTCACGACTTACAATCTGATTACTATTTTCTAGTAAGATTTTTAAGATATATATTTCATTTTTCGATAGTTCGATTATTCCAGCTCCATTTTGCACAGTGCTCTTTAAAAAATCAACGTTAGCACCATTCCAAACTCTTAATTGCAATGGTTGTTCCACACTATAATTATAGACGCGTCTTAAGACAGCCTGAATTTTTGCTATTAAAACATCAAAATGAAATGGTTTCTGTATAAAATCATCCGCACCAAGCTGCATCGACATTACCATATCTGTTGGGTGATCTCGTGAGGATAGGAAAATAATTGGTACTGTTGAATGTGTGCGAATCATTCGACACCAATGGAATCCATCAAACTTAGGAAGCTGTATATCTATAATTACAAGGTCTGGCTTCAGTTCAGAAAATTCCTTTACGACATTACTAAAATCCATCACTCCATATACCTCATAGGACCACTGTGCCAAACGTTCTTTTATTTCATAAAATAATGTTACATCATCTTCTATTAGAAGGATTTTAAACATCTAAACCACCATTTCCCCTCATCGTTACATTCATATTATACTAGATTTGAAATCTCTATTGCTATATTCACTTGGATAAAATAAGAGAGCCAATTGATTTTATGTTACAATATCAATTGGCTTTCTTTACAATTATAAAAATTTATAGCTTCTAATTGATTGCTTTTCGAGCCTGAGCTAGTATAGGTTATACCAAGAAAGCAATGGGAAAATTTCGTGGCAAAGTATAAAAGATGTTGCCATGTAATTTACGGTAATTCAATAATCCTAGTGTTTTTATTTATAGTAGATTGATCAGCAATGGTAAAAATCGGAAAGTGACAAACTAATCTTCATTAGCTTTCGTAAATAAAGCCTCTGGAATCATTTCAAAACCTTCAATCATCGTAGTTTCCTCTAATTCTATCATAAGGTATAGCTTCCCATTCAAATGGACTTGACGTACATGTCTTAGTTCCTGTGGACTTACAGAGAGGTCTGCAACCTTTGTTTTTATTTTAATGGACTTTGATGTGTACTTCGGCAAAATATTGCTTGCCTTAATCTCATACGCTTCATCATCCAATACTGTCTTAAAAGCCGATTCAACCTTTTCCGTATTAATATCTTTTACACCACTAGTCCTTAATACTTTTTCTACATCCTTATAGTCTAATTTCGGTACTTCTTCCTCCTCTTCATTCTCTTCTATGACACGATGTATCTCATCATATACATTGGAAAGAGTAGATGTATTCATCTGTTCACCTGCGACATGCTTTACAATTTCCTCAAAAACTACCTTATCATCTTCTGCTGTCATTGCTTCTTCTGCATTTAAAACCTCTTCAATAAAATGGTAGCTTAACTCATACTTCTTTCCTGCGGAGTATAAAACATGATTGACATCCGCTGCATTATCCGTGAAGCAAGGAAAAAGAAATCCGGATAATGGGGCTTTCAGATTAATAATAGGATCAACAACAATATTATATTTAAATTGTTTTTCCACGTAGTCAAAGAGCAATTCTTTTTTAGGATCTTGTGTACGATTCATGCTACATAATATAAATGGATTAGCATAAACCGTGTCCCTTTCACTTTCTTCTGTTTCTTCACTCTTGCGTTTAACAGGCTTCATATATTCCCCACGAATAAAAGTAACGACAATATCCATTTCATATTGCTTATCCGTAAGCATCTTCTCCACCAACCGAAGCATATGCCCTTTCCATTCCTCTGTTTCACTACTTAATAAACCTTGGTGAAGTATTAACTGACTATTATTTTCTACATCTCGCTTAAACTTCAATTCAAAAAGCTTCTCATCCAGCTGGCCTGATAACACCTTTTTAAAGTTATCGATAAATAGCTCTTGTTGTTCCTTTTCTAGCATTTCAAAAGGAAAGCTTTGATGATGATAGATTTCACTAGATTCTTTCATAATGTATACATAGAAAATTTCATGTATCCGAAGTAGGTCATTGTTTACTTTAAATTGTCTCTTAAAGTTCGCTATATCTTTTTTGTTCAATATTGTTACACTCCTAAGTTGGTAATCAGCATGCATTTTTCAATATGCATTCTATCATTTTATCATAGAAAGCTTACTTTTTGAGATAAACAATTCATCTAAGAGGATTGAATATTTTCCCATAATTTTCGTGTGGTAAACTAATTAATACTTCTTAATAACAATTCAATCCAATGCAATACAGAACAAATACCAAGTAGTTTATCAAAACTACTTGACATTCCTGTAAAAACATCATATGATACAAAACAATATATAAAAAACGGTGAACAGACCAGTAACCAATGCTTAACTGAAAGAGAGTGGAATCCATAGGCTGGAAGATTCCGCCAGACCTAGGCATGGTGAACCTATCTGGGAGTTATTAGCAAAAACTAATCGCAGTCATGCTGTGTTATCAAATGGAGCTGGGCATCATGCATGCCAATTTAGGTGGTACCGCGGAACCCGTTTCGTCCTATACGTTAGGATGATACGGGTTTTTTATATGTTTAAGGAGGAGGTTGAGATTATGAATGGGAAAATGGCGTTTATCGGAGCGGGATCAATGGCTGAGGCGATTATAGCCGGCGTTATAAAAACTGGGAAGATACAGGGCGATAATATGTATGTAACGAATAAATCGAACCAAGCACGTTTACAGCACCTTAAACATACTTATTCTATTCAAGCTACCTCGGATAAAGCTGCAGCACTCAGGCAAGCGAGTATCATTGTCCTTTCTACAAAGCCATATGATATGAAAGAAGCAATTGAAGATATTAAATCCCATATTAGAAAAGACCAATTAATCATTTCCGTAATTGCTGGTATGTCAACAGATTATATTACCACACTGCTAGGAAAAGATATCCCAATAGTCCGTGCTATGCCAAATACTTCTGCATCTGTTGGCTGTTCTGCAACGGCTATTACTGCGGGAAAACATGCGAAACTCATCCATCTAGAAACGGCTCAAAAATTATTTAACACTATCGGTTCAACTGTTCATGTAGATGAGAAGGATATGCACACCGTAACAGGTATTTCTGGAAGCGGACCAGCTTATATATACTACCTCGTTGAAGCAATGGAAAACGCAGCAATAGAAGCTGGACTTGATGAAGACTTAGCAAGAAAATTAATTACCCAAACTGTTATTGGGGCAGGAAAAATGCTTGAAAAATCCACAGATTCAACCCATGTTCTACGAGATAGGATTACTAGTAAAAGAGGAACAACTGAAGCTGCTATCCAAACTTTAAATAACTATAACTTCCAGCAAGCAGTGATGGAATGTGTCAAAAACGCAAGAGAACGATCAATTGAATTAGGCAAATTAGAGTAAGATGCCTGTAACTTTCAACTCTCTGTCTAAAATTAGGAGGTAATGAAATGAAACTAGTAGGCGTATCGGGAACTCTAGCAGGAAATAAGACCTCACAAGCGGTTCATGAGGTGTTAACAGCCGCTACGGCCATAGACTCAAATATACAAACAGAACTGATTGATTTAAGGGAATATGAGGTTGAATTTTGTCGTGGAGAACCATTAACCTATTATAATGAGGACACATGGAATGTGGTTAAAAAAATAGTAGACGCAGATTTTATTGTGTTCGGTACACCGATCTATCAGGCATCAATTTCTGGAGTTTTAAAAAATCTCTTAGATTTCTTTCCAGAATATGCATTTAAAAATAAAGTAACTGGAATCATTGCAACAGGAGGTTCGGAAAAGCATTTTCTCGTACCAGAAAATCATTTAAAACCAATACTATCCTATCTTAGAGGACTAGTTCCATCGACACATGTGTTTGTCCACAATGATAAATTTGATGTAGAGACAGACGAAATCATTGACCAAAAAATTGCCAGTAGAATTCAAAATCTCGCCGAGGAAATGGTTTTCCTCCAGAGAAGTATTAATAATAGAAAGAATACAAACAAAAAAGGAGATAACGAGGTATAGATTACGACCTCTTATCTCCTAGTTATATAAATTCATAAGCCTTTTGCCTAGTTACACAACAAATAAACTCTTGTTAGTAGTCAAATAATAATGAGCTAAACTTTATTTAATATTCAATAACAACCATATAAAATAAAACACCTATTTTTTCACAAATTTCTTTTATATATCCCATCTTTACCATATACATAAAGAAACGACCCTCGCATAAACACGGGACCAATAATACGTTTTCCGTTTTTATCAGTTATTTGTAGTTTTTCCTTTGGAGCATAGCTTAGTTTATTTCTTCGATAACGCATCATTGTATTCATATCTATTTGACCAATTAAATCCTCTTCGTCAAACATAAATTGTTGTAATGTATGATGGCGACTATTTATACGATATCGAATAGATTCCTTCATCTCATTCAGTTGAACGAGATAAAATTCATCATAGTAGTAGAAGAACACTTCCTTTGAACTTACAACATTCAATGCATAACAATCCACAATTCCATAATCACTTGCACCCCATAAACGATCACCGTTCATTGTATAAGCGACAACACCAGCACTCCCCATCGGTTGCTCCCATCCAAAATTTCCAAATATACCTTCATCAAAATAGCTTACCCAAATGGTATCAGTTTCGTCAATTTGCACATTACTAATACCGTCTCCTAACGTAAATGCATCAATTAATTGCCCGTTAGTATTATATCTCCTGGCGTTTCGTTCGATGTAATTACCATCCTTTAAACAACGACTTTGTACAATAAGTAAGGTACCATCTGAAAATAAGTCTACTTCCGTTGGGATAAGGGGAACATTTCTTAAAATCACCGTTTCTATACTTCTGCCCTTTATAATCTTAATTATCCAGTTGTTTTTCGATACAGGACGTTGAAAAAAGTCAAACTCTTGTAAACTGCTTTCAATTAATAATAATGTTCCATCTCTCGTTATTTGACCAGCCACAAAATTACAATTTGAGGTATAATCAACATATTTTTCTAATTTTAATCTCTCTATTTCTATCACCTCAATTAAGTATTCCGCGAGAAGCTAATAGTACTCATTTTTGCCAGACGATAACAACAAATTGACCCCGTCCACTTTCAATACTTAAAGGATTAACTTGTCGAATATTATTAATATCCCAACAGCTCATCATAATGTTGTTTCCAACGTCTGGCGATTTCCTCTTCAGATGACATATCATCATAAGCAGGTGAGATAAGCGAGGCAGATTGAAGAACCTTAACTAGGACCACAGCCTTTATACGGCTTGGATCTGTTCCCCTGCTTTGCTTAAAGTGTTCAACAATTTTGTTATACGTGGATCCTGATTTCAGAATTTGCGCTTTGCCTTTAAAGCGATACCCTTTCCGTCTAATTGGATCAACAACATTAAGTTCTATTGAAGAATTTTGTTCTAGGTTACTTACTGTTCCATGTGAATATAAATGTAAAAAAACAAGATGCTCCTCTTCCCAAACAGCGATTGTCCCCTTTGGGGATAGATTCGGACTACCATCTGGACATACCGTAGCCACAAAAGCCAAGCGCTGTTCTTCAATTACGCGACGCATATCATCGTCAATCATCATATGAATCACTCCTTGGTTTGAATCTAAATATCAGAATGTACTTGCGATTTAAATATTGAACCTCTATACAACTTTTTTACTCTCAATATTAAAATTCCCTTCCCCATCACCCTAAACACTCTATAAGCAGACAATCAGTACTGAAGAAGCAATTTAAAATAAATTGTAACCCACTTCATAGAAAGGTCACTATTCTTGTTCAAGAAATGCTGTGTTCCCCTAACTAATTTTTATGTATGATAAACACCCCTTTTCCAACAGAAACAATTAATGAATCGTGGCTTTCTGAGCTTTGAATTAATTTTATGAAATCCGCAACTTCTTCTCTGTGTGAATTGGCATTATCCACAATCATTAATGAATTTCTTTGGAGAACTCGGTTTAAATCCTCCCACCAGTCTATATAATGACTACGATCTGAATCTAAAAAGATAAAATCAAATGTTTCATTAGCCTGCCTTTTTAAAAATGCCCCAGCATCCTCATGGTGGGATGTAACATACTTTTCCAAATTGGCCCTTCTAAAATTTGCTCTCGCCATAACAATTTTTCTATCATCAATTTCCACAGTTGTTACATGGGCATCTGAATTTATAAAGTTTTTTGCTATCCAAATAGTCGAATATCCATTCGATGTCCCGATCTCTAAAACGTTTTTTACCTTACTGTTTTTAATAAGCAAGGATAAAAATTGCCCGGTATCTTTAGTGATATTTTTCATTTTTGGGCTATCTTCTTTTACGGTAATGTCATTCTCTAGCCCAAAGGACTCTAATTCATTTAGCAAGCTTTCAATACTTGTATCCATAATCAACCTCCCATTAATAACTACTATTTTGATATCCTTTCAAAATTTCCTGTATTACTCTACAAATTGGTCGGTGATATTAAGTTGAATTTCTTATATCGATTATGAGCAGTGTTATCGGGGTAGAATGTATCACCACTAGACAATGAACTTTTTCACTAAATCATTCACATCTAATTAGGAGAAACATATTAAGACTGGTTTTGGTGGGGACTTCAGCCAATAAATTGACTTAATACACTGTTAAACTTGTCACGTTCCTCCCAAAAAGCACCATGGCCACTATAATGGAATGGAACAAGCTGTGAATTACTTATTTTTTGATTTAGTTCTTGAGCTTGTACAAATGGAATTACCTTGTCGTGAACACCATGAACGATTAAAGTAGGGACAAGTATTTTTTGCAAATCTGCATACAGCTTTTCATCTCTTAATGTAACTATGATTGCTGCAGTTGACCAACCTGCTGCTTGTAAGCCCAATTGAAAGAACCACTCTGCGAATGAGCTTGTTATATATTGAAAGAAAAAGCTATCTTTCACTTCTCTCATCATCTTCGGACGATCATTCAATGCCTGAGTGAGGAACCTAGTCGCAGTCTCTGTAGTAAATCCTATCGGAGCTGCAGCGTCTACAAGGACAAGATTAGATACTCCGTAACCATTATGTCGAGACATATACCGAATCGCAATTGCCCCTCCTGTAGAGTGACCAACAAGAGTGAAATTGTCTAATTGAATTACATCAACTACTGTACGGATATCATCTGCCAATCGGTCAAAATTGTAACCGCTTATTGGCTTATCCGACTTTCCGAAACCTCTCCAGTCAATTCCGATACAGCGGTAACCCATTGCTGCAAGAACATCAAATTGATACTCAAACTGCTTATGACTTAACGGCCAACCATGTAAAAACACGATCGTCTTACTGCCCTCAGGATATATATCCTCTACATATAATTTCACACCTGAATCTACCGTAACATAGTACCCCACATCAAATCCCCCTAAAAAATGTCTTTAATAATAAGCTATTCAAATAGGCGCACATGGGTGAATACCTATTACGTTTCGAATAGAGGGTGGTGGTAATGGAGATGTTATAAAATTGCCCTTTAAATTCCTTTTGCTACAGCACTGTATCGTTTCACTGATCTTGTTAATCAATTATACTCATTACTTCGATAACTATTCAGGAGCTACTAGTTCTACTTTTATTCTATCTGGGTCTTCAAAATACACAGCATAATGATTATTTCCCCCAGCAAAAGGATGTTTTTGGGGATAAAGAATGCTTATTCCCCGTTCCTTTAATTTGTCTGTCATTTCATCTACGTGTTGACGGGAGCTTGCATGGAACGCTAGATGGTTCAGACCTACTCGGCATCTATGGTACGGAATATCCAAAAACCTGTCCTCCGCTTGTACAAAAACAATGTATGTAGTATCTAATCTCCAACTTTGTCCACTTTCCCATTCTTGAAAAGAAGTGTAGCCTAGTTCCTCAAGAAACCATCCCCAAAAGTCCACTGTTCTTTTTATATCTGATACATATAGTTCAATATGATGAATCAACCCTTTTGACATTGAAAACTCCCCTTGATTATTCAGCTATTCTGTTTCGTTAGCACAATACTTGGATTCTATTAACTAACCTATCATTTACCAAAAAATTTATATAGTAACTCAATTTTTAACTTAGTACTAACTTAATATACGAAATGTTTCTCAAAAAATAAAGACCATCAATTTGATGATCTCTTATCTGATGCCTGCCCAGTTACGATAATTACATTATCAATTATGATTGCTTTTGTTAGACGAGATATAATACCTTTTTTCAACTTTTTCTAGAAGGAAAATAGTGAACAAAATCAGCCAAGCACCAACTTTAATAGTAATATCGGTAGTCCAGATTACTGTAAAAAATACTAGCAATAATAAGGAAACTAAGGAAACTGCCTTTGATATACTAGACTTTGTTTTATGTAAATTCTTTGGTAATAGTAAACCAAGGATGAAGAATACAACAAAAAAAATGAGAGCACATGCTATATCGCTAACGGCAAGGTAAATTAAACAGGCAAATAATGCCGAATATAAAAATGTAAAAATAATCTTGCTTAAAATATTTCCTCTGTTTGACTCTTCTGCCCATAAAAGAGCATAAATTAAATTTTGTTTTTTTGCTTCCATACATTTCACCTACCTCTATCTATTTTCACAAGACCCTATATAAACTTACATCGCTAGTTTAAAAGAAATAGTTTAACTCTATTTTATCATATTTATTATCAGACTCATATGAATTAAAGTAATTATTTAATTATTCATTTGGAAATGTAATTTCAATTTTAAATAGGAGTAATTAAAATATTATTAAGTAAGATAAGAAGACTCAATCTATATAAAGCTACTTTTACCAATGATTAAGGTGCATTTTTTTGTTTTTTATAGTAATAAAAAAGACAAATTGAAGGGTAAAGTAATCCTGCAATAGAAAAATCCCTAAGAAGTTCGTTTTTAACAAAAATCGAAAAAAAGATAATACAAAGTATAAAAAACAATAATATACTGAACATTGTATAATATATTTTTTTATAGTTCACAAAATACTTCCTCCTTGTACCTCTTATTCTATTAAGCGTTTTTAAAAACCTGACCTACAAGTTGTTATAAAATACTTCCTAGAATTATGCCCCTACTAAAAAAGCATTTACTTTAAAAGCTATGGCATATATACCACGTTATATTAAATGAGAATTCCATTTCTTCTAAAGGGAAGACAATTAAGATAAACTCTGTGAGCTAAAATTAACACTATCATTAAAAAACAATTAATTGGCAATTTTATAAAAACACTTTTTTATATTTTAATGTAGCACTAGAGGTTTTTATAACATTATATGTCACAATACAAAGTTAAAGCATATCCCCGAGAAATATCTAACCTCCCGTAGGATAATAACAGGAACATCTCCTCATCTCGAAGTAAAGCAATCTTTAATTCATTATGTGTACATCTCAACATTAACATAGTATTCAAAAAATAAAACATAGACTTTAGACAAAAACAAGATGACCTATTTTAATCAGCTAGTTTAACTATTGCGTCATATAGTTCATAACTGAAGTTTTACTGAGTTACCTTTTTTATCTTTCTATAAATTCAAAATGAGAATGCTGTAATTTTTCGTAGAGTCCTCTTAATTTACTCACATGTTTTGAATCTTCAATTTCAAATTTTGCGTCACTAATTTCTGCTGAATACTCGCTATAATCTTTATCACTTTCTTAAAGTATGAAGTCTATTTCTAAATACTCATTTTCATTTTCAAACTGAGTCACAAGTTTATCATCTTTCAACTCATAAGACACCTCTTCATAAATATACAAGACGACCTCATTTAAAAGATCGCCCTTTGTTCTTTAAATTTATTGTTTTATAGCAACCTTCCAATCCTCATAAAAGTCTCTCACCGTTGAATATCTTTTATTCCGATCTTCTTCAACAGCTCTTATTGCTACTTCATATAGACTCTGATTTGCATCCCATTTTGAGAAGGAACGATCCATTTCACCACCCAGTAAACCAAACGAAATTGCTCCAAGATTAAAGACATTTGTAATAGAATCAATTGGAGAGCCAAGTTCATACTCCTCTGGTGATTTTGAACGATTTGACCCCCAGAAGTCTTTACCTAAATCATTTATAGAGGGTGACTTTCGATAAAAATCAATATCACATATTTTAGTTTCATCATTTTTAAAATCGTATAAGATGCTTCCATCATAAAAATCTACTGCGACATATTTTTGTGATTCTACATAAGTATGGAAAGAAAAGATTGCATCTAATGCCTTTAAACGTTTTTCCACTTCTAAATTCTTAAAACGGTAATAAGGTGACTTGGGGTTTGTATATTTTGCTACACCACCAAACGACCAATGAGAATGTAAACATTCACCTTCGAACCATTGAAATACTACAGCATTCCCATTTTCGGTGGAAAAATAATCTAATAACTTTATTAAGTGTGGATGTTCTAACGATTGATAAACTGGTAAAGCCTTTTTCAATCGTTCAATAGTACCCTCAGAGTTTCCAGTAAAGTCAATGGGTTTTGCTCCAGCATATTTCACAAAATACTTTTGTCCATCCTGTTCAACACCGAAACTTATATTTCCTGAATCTTGTTGATCAAAAACACAAAAAACATTACCTATGTGCTTTAACCAATTGAAATTATGCTCTTCTTGTAATTGGAAATCCACTTTATTAAGTGTCATAGTAATTGAATTCGTTTGTTTAAAGGTTTCCAAAATATGATCCTCCTATTTGTAAATAGGGATCACGTAGTTTATAGGGGTCTGATACGTTTACCCTTTAATTAAATTGTACCCCGCTAATTATTCTCGTTATTTTCATAAAACAACGCCTCCTTTCAGTTCTTTAAAGAAAATTATACCATTTTATAAAAAACTGCTCACTTATTAGTCAATTGTTCAATAATTCTTCATCGATTTTCCTCAAAACATAATGCTATGCAATATCCCTATTGTAAGTTCGTATAAAGAAGTACATGAACACAAATCATAAGGATAATGTACACAAATAATAGGAGAAACAAATGAAAATTCGATTTGGCTATGTAGCAACTGCATTAGACTTATGGAATGCAAGTCCGGCAAAAACGATAACCTTCAAGCAATATTCTACTCTTCCAAAAAATGAGAGGCTCGATAAACTGAAACATATTACAGCCCAGAACCTACATCATACAAAGAGGATTTTGCACTATAACATTGCACATGAGATAGAACTATATCGGTTTTCAAGTTCGCTTGCACCACTAGCTACTCATCCAGATGTAATGTGGGATTATATTACACCTTTCCAAAAGGACTGGAAGGAAATTGGACAATTAATTCAAAATCATAAGATCAGAGCAAGTTTTCACCCAGGTCAGTACACCTTATTTACAAGTGATAAAGAGAAGATAACAGTAAATGCAATAAAAGATATTACCTATCATTATCGAATGCTTGAAGCGATGAATTTACATAAAGCAAGTATTATTAATATACATATTGGAGGAGCTTACGGAGATAAAACAAGTGCCATTGAGCGGTTTCACGAAAATCTCAAAAAGTTACCTAGAGAAATGAAGAAGCAAATTACACTTGAGAATGATGATAAAACCTATAATGTAGAAGAAACGCTAATCGCCTGTGAAAAAGAAAACATCCCAATGATTCTTGACTTTCATCACCATATGGCAAATCCAACTGATACAGACCTTAATGATTTTTTACCTCGTATCTATAATACTTGGAGCAATTCTAATACCATACCAAAAGTTCATCTTTCTTCACCGAAGTCTCAGCAAGCATATCGTTCCCACTGTGATTTTGTTTCTATTAATTTTATCCTTCCCTTCTTAAAAATGGCTAAAGATCTAAATCAGGATTTTGATATCATGGTAGAAGCAAAGCAAAAGGATCTCGCAATGAGAAGGTTGGTAGAGGAAATAGCTAGTATACGTGGAGTGAAACGAGTAACAAGTTCGGCGGTGGAATGGTAAACCACGAAGAGGAGTTGGTTTAATTGACAATAGTCCGTCTAGGTTATGTCGCAATGAGTATGGAGCTTATCAATGCATCACCATCCAAAACAATGACTTTTCATCAATTCCAACAAATTCAAGACCGAGAAGCCGCAATTCGTAAGCTAGAACGAATTGCATTACAAAACATAAATAACACAGTAAGAATATTAAAACATACTATCGCATCAGAAATTCATTTTTACCGATTAACCTCTCGCTTAATTCCTTTAGCAAATCATGAAGAATTACAGGATTGGGATTATATGAAGCCTATCAAAGGCGCACTTCGTGAAATAGGAGAATTAGCCAATACACATCAGATGCGAATGGATTTCCATCCAGACCATTTCGTTGTTCTAAACTCCGAAAAAAAACATATCTTGAAAAATTCCATTTCCTCCTTAAAAATGCATTATTTATTACTGAAATATATGGGGATTCATCCACTTCATCGTTGTGTAATCCATGTAGGTGGCCACTACAATGACACAAAACAATCACTTGAACGTTTTATCAATAATTGGATGTACGTTCCTACAGCCATTCAAAACATGATCATGCTAGAAAACGATGATAAATCCTTTACATTAGAGGACACCTTGTACTTATGCGAAAAGTTAGATATACCATTAGTGTTTGATTACCATCACCATTTAGCTCATCACCATGATTCCAATTGGGTAGCCCATTGGGATAGAGTCATCCAAACCTGGCGGAATTCCTCACTTCCAATAAAAATGCATATTTCAAGTCCGAAAAGTCCAGAAATGTATCGTCACCACTCGGATTATATCGATATAAATATGTTCTTTAAGTTTCTTATGGCGATAAAGGATAGCGTTCCACAAATTGACTGTATGATTGAAGCCAAGCGTAAGGATAAAGCATTATTTAAATTAATGGAAGAAATCAAAGAAAGAAAAGACATTGAAATTATTGACGGGTCCACCTTCCGTATATAGTGGTCGTTGGCTAAGAGCTAATTATCTAAGTGAACCAAATAATGTATTCTCTTCCTCTTATTGAATTTATTTTTTACTCTAGAGATAGCAGTAATAAAGAAATCCCTCGTTTTTTCTAAAAAGCGAGGGACCATCTAGTATTAATTAGTTATTCCTCTACCGGCTTTCTCCATAGTCCCAATAGAACTGCAGCAATAATAGCACCAATCACTAATGATAATAAGAATAATAGTGGATTCTCAGCAAGTGGAACAACAAATATTCCTCCATGTGGTGCTGGAATAGCCGTATTGAAAAATTGTGTCAATCCCCCTGCAATTGCTGAACCAACGATGGATGACCCGATTATACGCAATGGATCAGCCGCTGCAAATGGGATTGCACCCTCAGTTATAAATGAAAGGCCCATAACATAGTTCGTCACTCCAGACTTACGTTCTTCAGCAGAAAACTTATTTTTAAAGAATGTACTTGCTAAAGCAATTGCTAGAGGCGGAACCATTCCACCTGCCATAACAGCAGCCATTAAACTTCCATCGCCTGTATCCGTAAATATTCCGATTGAAAAAGCATATGCAGCTTTGTTAAATGGGCCACCCATATCAATCGCCATCATACCACCTAGTAATAATCCGAGAATTGTTGCATTACCTGTCCCAAGCCCCTCAAGAAAATTAACCATAGCATTATTAATTGTTGCAAAAATAGGTCCAAAAACAAAATACATTAATAGTCCTGTTAAAAATAGACTTAATACTGGATAGATTAAAATAGGTTTAAGTCCCTCTAAGGTTTTAGGCAACCCTCGGAATACTCGCTTTAGAAGGATAACTACATATCCTGCTAGAAATCCAGCAACAAGTCCACCTAAAAATCCAGCATTACTGTTTACTGCGATTAAACCACCTACCATACCTGGCATTAAACCCGGTCGATCAGCAATACTTAAAGCGATAAAGCCAGCAAATATCGGAATCAAGAAACTAAACGCATTACCACCGATTTCATTCAAAAATGTAAAAGCGGTACTATCCTTTCCCAACACACTCTCTAATAAGAACGAAATAGCAAGTAAGATACCTCCCCCAACAACAAATGGAAGCATATGGGATATTCCATTCATTAGATCCTTGTAAATTCTTCCCCAAATAGAATTAGACTTATCCTCCATATCATCTGCCTTTATCTCACTGCCTCCCTCATTGTAAATCGGGGCATCTTGATGGATTGCCAACGAAATTAACTCTTCCGATTTCTTTATTCCGTCGGCAACAGGGCGTTGAATTACATGTTTTCCATTAAAACGGTTCAAATCCACCTTCTTACCAGCAGCAATAATAACTGCATCAGCTCGTTTAATTTCCTCATCTGTCAATCTATTCTTTGCACCTTCTGATCCTTGTGTTTCAACACGAATATCAACATTCATCTCTTTCGCTTTTTTCTTCAGTGCGTCCTCCGCCATATACGTATGAGCAATCCCTGTTGGACATGCTGTAATCGCAACGACAAAAGGTTTCTTCTGATCATTTTGCTCATTTAAAGTGGTTTCCTGTGCCTCCTCTTGCTCTTCCGAAAATAAAGAAAGTACTTGCTCAGGCGTATCTGCATCTTTTAGCTGATTGACAAAATCCCCATCAATTAATTTTCTAGATAATGCTGCTAAAGTTTCTAAGTGAGTATTATTTCCACCTTCAGGAACAGCAATCATAAAAAACAAATATGCTGGCTGTCCATCAAGTGAGTCATAGTCTACACCCTTATTACTTTTAGCAAATAGAACAGTGGGTTCTTTCACAGACTTATTTTTTGCATGAGGCATGGCAATCCCATCACCAAGTCCAGTAGAAGATTGTTCCTCACGCTTTAAGATGGCATCCTTAAATTCAGCTACATCTGTCAAAATTCCACTTTTATGAAGGCTTGTAATCATTTCATCGATTGCAGCTTCTTTTTCCGTTGCCTGCAAATCAAATATCATGATGTCCTTTCTAAGTAAATCTGTTATCTTCATTCAAATCATCCTTTATTAAAATCGATTTATATTGGCCTAACTTCAACTTTATTCAAAAGAGAGAGAATATCATTATTCTTGGCTAGATCATCTGAGAATGCAGTTGCACTCCCAGATGCAATCCCCAATTTAAATGCTTTAATTGGATCTTTAGACTGCATATATTCACCAGTAAATCCGGCAATCATCGAATCTCCTGCTCCCACTGAATTCTTAACTGTTCCTTTAGGACTTTCTCCCTTGAATATTCCATTCCGTGTAAATAATATTGCCCCTTCTCCAGCCATTGAAACAATGACATGCTCTGCACCTATTTCAAGAAGTTTCTTACCATATCCGAGGACATCATCCATACTAGCTATCTCTGCTTGGAATAGTTCCGCTAATTCTTCCTTATTCGGTTTCACTAATAATGGGTGAAATGGTAAAGATGCCATTAAATCCTCACCGGTTGTATCAATGATAAAATTCGCATGAGAATCCTTGATCACCTTGACTAGTTGCTGATAATAATCTTCCGGTAGTGCTGGAGGTTTACTGCCAGAGAGAATTACTAAATCGTTCTCTGTTAATCGTTCTAGTTGTTGAATCAATCGATTAGCCTCTTCCTGAGAAATGACTGGACCACGACCATTGATTTCGGTTTCCTCTTTTGACTTTAATTTTATATTTATCCGAGTATCATCTTGGATTGTTATAAAATCAGATTCTACACCCTCATTTATTAACCAATCCTTAATAAAATCGCCTGTGAATCCGCCTAAAAAACCTAACGTCTTTGTTGGTATGCCTAGTTCGTGTAGTATTCTAGATACATTAATTCCTTTACCACCAGGTAATTTAAGATCATTTTCCATCTTGTTTAACTTCCCTAGATCCACTTGTGAGACGTTTACGATATAGTCAATGGAAGGATTCAGTGTTACCGTATATATCATGATGTTGCCTCCATTATTGTTGTTTTTTCTTTAAAGGATGTAAGGTCCACACGACTCTTGTTCGTCAGAATCGTAACATCTTGTAAATCACATACCTTAACAAAATTAACTTTATTCCACTTCGTTTCATCCGCTAAACAATAGCTAACTGCAGATTGGTGAATGGCTAATTTTTTAATGGCCGCTTCTTCAGGGTCTGGTGTCGTACATCCAAATTCAATATCTATCCCATTAATACCAATAAATGCTTTGTCAAATTGATAGCTCTTTAGTTCATTAAGACTAGTAGACCCCACTATCGCTTTTGTAGAAGCTTTTATTTTACCACCTAATAAAATCGTTTGAATATGATGTTCAGCAAGTATTGACGCATGTTGTATTCCATTCGTTACTACTGTTATATTTCCTTTTTTCAAGGAATCTATAAGAGCCAAAGTAGTAGTTCCTGCATCGATAAAAATGACATCATCATTTTCTATCAAAGATGCTGCAAACTTACCTATATTCGTTTTTTCTTGAATGTTTTTGAGTGATTTTTCTTGGGTAGATAATTCTTGATTCAACTGATACAGTCTTTTTGCACCACCATGAACGCGCTTTAATTTATTTGCTTTTTCAAGTTGGTCAAGATCTCTTCTAATAGTAGACTCAGAGCAATCCAATACCCGCATTAATTCTTGCGTTTTTACTATCCCAGCATCGTTTAAAAGGGATAAAATAATTGCATGTCGTTCATCTGTTAACATAACACCACTCCTAAAACGGTATTTTACCATCAATATCAGTCAAAAACAATCATAACGTCTATAAAAACCACGTGACTATGAGAATTGAATTTTTCTTTTAATCAAAAAATAACCCTTTTGATATAAAAGGGTTATTGCGATTTAAATTATAAAATATTCACTTTTGTACCTAATTGCAAAATAGTATCCAATGCATTAAATTGCCCAGTCTCCATTTCGGAATATCGGGACAATCGTTCCATCTTCCTTGATACCATCAATATCCATCTTGTCTGAGCCAATCATGAAGTCTACATGAGTTGTGGAGACATTCATACCATGTTTTAATAGTTCTTCTTCACTCATTTTCGTACCACCTTGGATGGTTGTCGGATATGCAGCTCCGATAGCAAGATGATTGGATGCATTTTCATCGAATAATGTCTCAAAAAAGGTTATTCCTGATTGAGAAATTGGTGACGGATCTGGAACAAGAGCTACCTCGCCTAAACCTGTTGCGCCCTCATTATCTTGAACGAGCTTTTTGATTGCCTCATCACCTTTGTCAGCAGAAATATCAATAATTTTACCGTCTTTAAAATGTACCTCGATCCCCTCAATTAAAGTCCCTGCATAACTTAATGGTTTCGTACTCCGAACTACTCCTTCCATACGATGAGTATCTGGAGCTGTAAAAACTTCTTCTGTTGGCATATTGGCTATGAATTCTACACCATTTGGATCATAACTTTCTGCACTTGCCCAAATATGATTTTTCGGTAAACCTAGAATCAAATCCGTACCTGGCGCTGTGTAATGCAATGCATCAAATTGATATTCGTTTAACTTACTTGCCTTCTCCTTTAGTGTTTCCTTATGCTGATCCCAGATGGCAATCGGGTCCTCATGGTAAATGCGACATGTTTTAAAAATTTGATCCCACAACGCATCCACTTGTTCTTCAGAGGTTTTTAAATTTGGAAAAACATGTTTTGCCCATGCCTCGCCTGCCGCTGCTGCAACAGTCCATTTTAAATCATCATTTTGTGTCGCTACTCGCTGTGCCTTGAATGCTTTTCCAGCTACCTTTTGATATGCAGCGACCTTATTAGGATCTACCTCATTCAATAATCCAGGATCATTAGATAAAATAGATAGTCGGCATACATGATGATTTAATACATGATCCTCGGATTCCTCAATTTCGTATTTTGGTATATTCGTCAATACCTCTTTTGGTTGATGCATGTAGTTTAATTTAGTAATCTCATCATCAGACCATTTAATAATTACCTTTTCTGCCCCTCTTTCATATGCCTCTTTTGTAAGTAGACGGGCTAAGGGAGCTTGATCAACGGCAATACTTACTTTTACCCAGTCCCCTACCTGAACATTAAGTCCTTTTACAATTAACAGCCTTGCATACTTTCGCAAATTCTCTTCAAAATTAGGTAATACCATTTTCTTCCTCCTTCTTGATGCCAATTTTTAAGGGCCCTTCGCTTCCCAATATTAGTAATATATTTTCGATAGAGTGACGCTTAAAAAATCTTCTGCCAGCCTAATTTACAACATATTACCAAATCCGGAGAGTGACAACCCACGACCTTACAATTCCATACTTATTTTACATGATTACCAAAAATCTTTCCTCTATTGTTAGTTAATAATTGAATTTTTCTTATAAAATTAAATACTACTTGCAGAATGAATATTATTGTGACAACTACCATAAGATATAAGTGGAATATATTAGTAAATAAGGAATAGGTGATCATATGGATAAAGAGTCATCAAGAAACCATCAGTCCATGAGCAGTGATGCTAAACAAAGACAGTTAGATCAATTCCGTATACAGAACACTGGAAATCCAATGACAACAAACCAAGGAAAGAAACTCGCAAATGATTCAGAAACCTTAAAAGCTGGCGTGCGTGGGCCTTCATTACATCAAGACTGGCATTACTTTGAAAAAATGACACATTTTGTGCAGGAAGAAGAACCAGAAAGAGTGGTACACGCAAGGGGTTACAGTGCCCATGGGGAGTTTGAATGCTATCAGTCGATGAAGCATGTGACAAAAGCATGTTTTTTACAGGAACCCGGGAAAAAGACTCCATTGACTATCCGCTTTTCTACCGTGCAAGGGCCAAGAGGATCCTATGATACAGCAAGGGACTTACGCTGCCAGGGAGTTAAATTCTATACAGAAGAAGGAAATTATGACCTAACAACAATTGCAATGCCTGTCTTAATCAATCAAGACCCAATGAAATTCCCAGATGCGATGCATGCATACCAAGCAAAGTCGGATGATGATATTCCAACAGCTACAGGTGCACATGACAGGTTTTGGGATTATGTAGCCAATAATCCCGAATCCATTCATATGGTGACATGGATTATGTCTGACCGTGGGATTATTCGAAGTTATCGAATGATGGAATCGTGGTCGATTAATACGTATCTATTTGTCAATGAACAGGGAGTCGCAACCTTTGTTCGATTTGTCTGGAAGCCTGTTCTTGGTGTACATTCCCTACTTCAGGATGAAGCAATGAAAATCGGTGGGCTTGATCCGGACTTTCACCGAAAGGATTTACGAGAAGCCATTGCTAAGGGATTTTATCCAGAATATGAACTAGGTGTCCAATTGATTCCGATGGAAGATGAATTCAACTATGATTTTGATATTCTCGATCCTGCAAAGTTCTGGCCAGAGGAGCTTATCCCTGTGCAGCTAGTCGGTAAAATGACGTTAAATCGAAACATTGATAATTACCATACAGAATCAGAGCAAGTAGCATTTAATCCTGCGAATGTTGTTCCGGGAATTGATTTTTCTAATGACCCCGTATTACAAGGTAGGTTAATTGCTTATCATAATGCACAAGTACACCGAATCGGAAGAAACTTCCAAGAATTACCAATAAATAAACCGATTTGTCCATTTCACAATAACCAACGACGTGGCCCTATGAGATTTAGAATTGATGTTGATCAGGTCAACTATCACCAAAACTCATTAGCAAATAACACACCATACACCACCCCTCCAGAAGAGGGCGGATATGAACACTACCCAAAAAAAGTAGAGGGAGTCGTAATCAGAGGAAGAAGCGAATCGTTTAACGACTTTTTCTCTCAAACACGAATCTTCTGGAATAGCCTGACACCTATTGAAAAGCAACACACAATTGATGGATTTAGTTACCAGCTTGGGAAGGTAAGAAGTGCATCTGTCCGCCAACAAAATGTCGATTTATTGGTTAATGTGGATAAGGAATTAGCTACTATTGTTGCTAGAAATATTGGTGTAAATCCACCAGAGGGCTCCCATGTACCTGTCTCTACAGTATATCCTTCGCTAAGTCAGTATCGTACACCTAAATATGCATTAACCCAAAAGGTCGGTATTCTTGTTGGTGATAACTTTAACGATAATGAAGTAATAGGTGTGCTTAACCTTCTGCAAGATAATGGCGTATTCTTTCTAATCATTAGTGATACACTTGGTACAGTAACTGGAGCAAATGGTACAAAACTGAAGGTTGATGAAACCTTTATCACAACAAGTCCTTATTTAGTCGACACCCTGTATGTAGTTGGAGGAAACTCAAATAATCAAGAAAAGTTTAATGCAGATGTTACTAATTTTGTACATGATGCCTATATGCATTATAAGCCAATTGGTGTCGCTTCAACTGGACAGTCCTTTATTCAGGCATCTGACAAAAACAATTTAGCTGGTGTTGTGTTTTCAGCAAATAATCCAAACTTCGGAGAACAATTTCTCTCTGCCATCACCCAACAGCGCTTCTGGAATAGAACGTAACACGTCCATGAAAACTTAGATGTTCACTTCCTAGTATAAAATAAACGTGATACTCACCATCATGATTGGTGTGATATCACGTTTATTTTTGCTCCTCTAGTGAAGCAGTATATAGACAACTATAAACCATCAATTTTTCTCGTCATCTGTCTTATCAAAATCAATTACCGCCTTGCCAATCATCACGATTAATCCTATCATTACTCCAACCCCAACAATCAAATACATCATTGTAAAAAGCTTCCCTAGGTTAGTAGCAGGGCTCAATCCCGTGTCAAAGCCACTTGGAATCAGACTAACAACTGAAAAATAAATAGAATCTAATAATGCCCATCCCTCAATCCTTGTATAAAATAATGTACCTGATAAAATAATGAACACTAACGTAAAGAATAACGATTTAAATACTTTATGTCGAAATGACTTCCACAATGCTTTCAATAGTCGCTTAGCAGTTAAAATGAATGAAATCATGCTTTCTTTCCTCCATAATTAATAGAATTTCCCTTTTCATATCCAAATAGTTTATTTTCCTATGTTTTGTCACAAGGTATACAATAAAAGCACATTTCATTATATCGAAATGTGCTTAAAGAATTACAAGACTTCATGCGAGGTTTTATTGACAAGTTTATCCTCTATTGGTGGATTAAACTGTCCTTCCCATTTAGCAACAACAATGGCTGCTAATGAATTTCCGACCACATTAACCGCTGTACGTCCCATATCAAGAATACGATCAATACCTGCAATAAAAGCTAAACCAGAAGCAGGTAAACCAATGGTACTGAATGTTGCTAGCAGTACTACAAATGAAACGCCAGGTACTCCCGCCATCCCTTTAGAAGTTACCATTAGGACTAACATTAGTGTAATTTGTTGTCCAATGCTTAATTCTATACCATACATTTGTGCTATAAACATCGATGCAATTGCCTGGTACAAAATGGAACCATCCAGATTAAAGGAATAGCCTGTAGGAATAACAAAGGTTGCAATATGCTTCGGACTTCCCGCCTGTTCCATTTTATCCATGATTTTGGGAAGTACCGTTTCTGAGCTTGACGTTGAAAATGCTAAGATTAATTCTTCCTTAATCATTTTCAGCAATTTAAAAATACTAAACCCAACAAACTTAGCCATTAAACCTAATACGACAATAACAAAGAAAATCATTGTTCCATAAACTGTGAGAGCCAGTTTTCCAAGTGGAATAAGGGAAGCAAATCCATATTTGGAGATGGTAACACCAATTAATGCAAAAACACCAATTGGTGCATATTTCATAAATAGATTGGTTACATAGAACATGGCATTAGCCATTCCCTCGAAAAACCGTAGAATCGTTTTTCCTTTTTCCCCAATAGCTGCAATCCCAAGTCCAAATACTACTGCGAAGAAAATAATTGCTAACATATCTCCTTCTACCATAGCTTGAATTGGGTTAGTCGGAACAATATGAAGAAGTGTGTCTGTTATCGACTTTCCTTCTTGCTCCTTGGATGTTTCAACATAGTTTGAGATATCTGTCTGCTCAAGCTTGTCCATATTTATACCAGCACCAGGCTGAAATACATTACCAGCAATTAAGCCGACTGCAACAGCAACCATTGTCATTCCGATAAAATAGGTTAACGATTTAGCTCCTAGTTTACCTACTGATTTCAGATCACCGACACCAGCTATCGCTACAATAATACTAGATAATACAATTGGTACGACTATCATTTTGATTAGCCGGATAAATAGATCTCCGAATGGCTGTAAAATATTTTGCGCTGTTTCACTTCCATAAAAAATTCCACCGACAATTATACCTAATATAAGACCAATAAAAATTTGGCTAGCCAAACTTAATTTAAACTTCTTCATTGATTACCCCACCTTCTGATGACTTAAATTAAATAAATTTCTCAGGTAAGGGAAACAAGATGATATAACGAAACACAATAATTAAAAATAACAAAAAAACCGGCAAAGCCGAATGTGACATACTATCATTCTGTTTCCACTAAAACGCTTACGAGGTTAGCTTTCAGGTTAGGACTTCGGGAAACAATAAGCCCCTTCTTCATAGAATTCACCTATAGCGGAAGTATTCACATTAAACAGAAATTTCCGCGAAAATAATTGGGTCCCCCGCTCTTATTGAAAGATTAAGCAATAGAACTATATCAAATATTTTATCATTAAAATTACCTTTTTGTATATTATGAAGCTCTAAAGCCATGTAATAAGGGGGATCTATTATTTTAAAACGTAAATAATAGATCCCTAAGCTTCAGTTTACCAACTCTAAGTACGCTTCTTTTTCTTTCGTGAAGAATCTACTTTCATTCTTCCAGTTTCTCTATTTGTTGTTCCTTGCCCTTCCACTTCTGGGGAGCTTAGACCATTCGTTAATGGATTAGCCTTTCTCTTTGACATAGGTGTTCACCTCCAGTGTTAGTATACGTTTGAAGACTTAATATTATTGGGACATGAAAATTAAATCAAAAGTCTTTTAAGGAAACTAATTGCTCGTCTTATTTTTAAACTTCAAGCATAGATTTTTACGAGGTGAAAAAAATGAGACAAACTTCTATGGAAAAAATGCACATTTTTATCGTCATGTTTTTTATGAGTCTAGTTATGAGTGTTCAAGCACCAATCTTTGCACCATATGCAGCAAAATTAGGCGCATCTAGCTTGGTTATTGGGATTATGCTGAGTTTAGCATCATTCACAAACTTGACAGGAAATTTGATTGCCGGACCATTAGTCGATCGGTTTGGGAAGAAAGTTTTTATTACACTACCCATATTCGTTTCAGGTGGATTATTTATTGCTCATGGACTCGCTACAAGTTCAGCTAACTTGTTACTACTCCGTGCGTTAAATGGCTTTTCTCTAGCATTCCTAATTCCTTCTGCGTTTGCGTTATTATCTGGCTATGCAAAGAATAGTCACCAGCAAGGAAAAAATATGGCGATCAATGGAATACTTGGCACAATTGCAAGTATTGTTGCACCAATAATTGGTGGAATGATGGGATCAGCATTCGGGTATGAAAACACCTATTATACAATAGGTACCGCTCTCCTTCTTATCGGTATTTACACTACCCTTTGCTTACGGGAAAAAGAAAGTATTATTGTGGTAGGCTCTCACAGAAAAGCATTTAGTTTGATACAGGTGTTACAGAAAAAAAGCTTACAGATGGTTTTTCTTACAGGTTTTGCATTAATGTATATTCACGGGGTTATCATTTACGAGGTCCCATATCTCGCTGTTGAACAGGGATTATCTACTGCCATTACTGGGGTTCTATTTAGTTTCTTTGGAGTTGGAACGTTTTTTTCCTTGTCATTATTTTTTATTAACCGCTTCAATCCAATGAAACGTATTATGTTCGGTTTATTTGGAATGTGTATGAGTTTATTCGCTGTCTTTACCCAGTTACTCACACTCCCATTGATGTTATTTCTATTAGGATTCTTCTTTGGCATTATGATGCCAGCTATGGCAACGGCTTTAACTGATACAGTATCGAGTGATGGACATGGACGTGCTTTTGGAGTAATGTCTGCTGTATACTCTTTGGGGATGATTACGAGTTCCTTTATTACAGGGATTATTCGTGATGTACTTTCTCCGTACTTTGTAGCATTTCTTATTGGAATGCTTACTCTTATGATTTTAGGTTACAGTAGAATTCAATCTGGCTCACCTAAGACAGCACGTACACCTTATCAATATTGAATTACTTTTATAACGCTTTTCAAGTAACAACATATTCCTAGAAGGAAAAAAGGTACCAATTCCGTTCTATACTGGCAATTGATACCTTTTTATCATTTTACTCAATGAATATAGTTGACGGCTACCTACCATTAGCGTTATTTAAGTCGTGTAGTTTTATTCCAATATGGTTCACTTTTGTTTCTTCTCTTGTAAGGAGTAATTTGCAAAATCTACTGGTTTCTTCGCTCAATCAAATTAATGCCTAGTCCCATCGCTATAACACCAATTAATAACATCAACAATAGTGACATCATTACATCTCGCAAGCCAGCGTCATAGAAGACAACAGACATAATTGCATCCATTGCATGGGACATTGGAAAGAGATCAGCTATGAACATTAACACAGGATTGCTGATTGTTCCTGGCATCATATATGCTCCACTAACAAGTGGGATTAGTGGAATAACGGAGGGATAAATGCTATAAAATTGCTCTGGTGTCTTTACAAACCCAGTTATCAACATAGCGATACTAATCATACTAAAAACAAAGAACGATGCAATTAGTAGGATTAGACCAAGATTATCCCCCACTTCATAGTTCATGACATATTTAAATAAAATAAGCACCACGATAACTTGAAACATTGTAATGAGAAAGGTGTATAAAATATACCCACTATACATCCCTGTCTTACGGATTGGTGAAAGAATCATTCGATTCCAAACACCAGAGACCTTATCATTAGTTACATTGTTTACCTTAAGTCCGAGCATAAACATGGCAACTAAAAAAACAAATGCAAACAACAGCTGAGTTCCCAGATTAAAATTCGGAAGCCCTTCACCGTCTAGTCCTTTCGCCTCAATCTGAATGGGTGCGTTTTTGAGATAACTATTCATTTTACTCCGGACATTTTTGTCCCCTTTCGCTTCTTCAAGTGCACGGAATTGTGCTTCTCGTTGAAAAACTTTTTCTACATGCTGCTGAACGAAAGAGACTGTCGGAAGTTCACTAGCTATGACTATTTGATAATCCGTCTCCGTTACGTTCACTGCTACATCTATCACACCATTCATGACATCCTCGCGGGCTTTTTCTGGGGTAACGATTTCAAATTGAAATGAACTATCTACATTTAATAGCTCATGCCATTTTTCTTCAATTTCTGGGGCGTTTTCCTCCTCACTAAACACGGCAACCATAGTTGGAGTTTGAATGCCTCCTGCAAATAAAATGGTAGCGACAATACTTGCAGCGATAAATAATAGAATAAATAGCGGATTTCGCTTATCTTTCATTAATTGTGCCCACATAACTGACTTCATTATGCTTCCCCCCTTTTTGGATACAGTGCAAAACTAAGCAATGTAAAGAGTAGAAAGATTCCAATCAACAATAAACCTGGTGTGAAGATATTTGATAAATCCTCAAACTGAATCCATTTGGTTACCATAACTAAAGATATTCCATTTGGAGTCCATTCACCAATTTGTTGAAGCCAATCTGGTAATACATAAATAGGAACAAAACCTCCACCTATCGTACCGAAGAGCAATATAACTAACATAAATATCCCATTCGCAGCATCTATATTTCTCACTCGAAGTGAGATGCTCGTAAATAAAGCAGCTAATCCTGCAATTGCTAATGAAAGTAAACTAGCTATTCCTATGACACCAAACCAGAAGCTCACCGTTCTACCTGGAAATACGTCTAAGATAAAATGAGAGAACACAAAAATAAACATAATCTGTAACCAAGTTAAGCAAAATGTCGATACCATTTTTCCAATTAAGAATAGGATTGGATTACTATTTGTTAATAGGATACGATTAAAAACCTTTTGCCTAATCTCTAAGCCTGTTTTCGTTCCAACAGTAGAAGCTAAGAATAAAGCGAATAATGCTCCCATTGCGGTAGTAAAATATTGGGTCAATGTAAAACTCTCCCCTGCTCCTACCTTCTCTACCCCACCTGTTGGCAGTGTTACCTCGTTTTCTAAAGCGTCCATTTCCTGTAACGCAAATTGATAATTTAGTTGATCTGTAAAGCCTTGAACAATATCAAATAAAATACTAGTATTATTCGTTTCTTTTTCCATTTTAAATTCTAATGATTTTGTTGGGGCTTCTCCTACAAAGGCAGCATACAGACTTTCAACAGTAAACCCATCAGGTATGATTAAAATACCGTCTAAATCACCGTCTTCTACCTTTGTTATAGCTTCTTCCTCCCCAAGCTCATGAATGGTCACTAAACCCTTTAACTCATCACTATCTAGGTAATTTAGTAACATCGAGACAGGATCTAAATGACTTGCCTGTTCCACAAATACATTTGCTTCTCCTTCTCCTACTAATCCTTCATTCACTAATTTTTCCTTCAATTTTTCTAATGAGTCTGTTGCATTGTCTTGATTCACGACAGCTAAATTTAAATCCAAATTGGATTCCGTATCTTTACCTAACAATCCAGCAAAGGCAAAATTTAGTATGATTACTAATAGAATTGGTAAAATAAGCACTGTTATAAGCTCTTTCCGATCACGCCAAAAAATTAATAAATCCTTTTTAATAAAGCTTCCCATTCCTACACCTCCTTAATCCCGTAAGGTTCGACCTGTCAAATGAAGGAATACATCCTCTAAACTAGGATTCTCCGTATGAAAGTTAATCAATTGGATATGATGTTGTTCAGAAAGGTACACAAGCTCACTAACTAGGTTAATACCTTTTTTAGCAATAATTTTCAAATTCGTATTAGCAGCTTCTACCTTCCGAACTCCCTCTATTGATTTTACTTGTGTAACAAACCTATCATCCATTTTACTTAGCTGTACCTTGATCGTATCCTCTGTTGACAATATGCTTAGCAATTCTCCTTTTGTACCTGAAGCTATAATTTCACCATGGTCCATAATGTACAACCGGTCACAAAGCTGTTCTACTTCCTCCATGTAGTGACTCGTATACATAACTGTTGTACCTTCGTTTTTATTTAGCATGCGAACCGTCTCTAAAATATGATTTCTTGATTGAGGGTCAATTCCAACAGTAGGTTCATCTAAAATCAGTATTTTAGGATGATGTAATAATGCAGCTGCAATGTTTACCCTACGCTTCATACCACCAGAGAACGTTTTTACCAAATCCTTTTGACGATCTTGTAATCCAACTATTTCCAGTGCCCGTTGAATACTTTTATCGAGTTCATTTCCTCTTATTTTATAAATAGAGCCAAAAAATTTAAGATTTTCATATGCTGATAACGCTTCGTATAGTGCCAATTCCTGTGGTACTACACCTAAAATTCTTCTAATTTGTTCTGGGTTATTGATAATATTTACACCGTTAAGCTTGATTTCTCCTGCAGTTGGCTTGATTAATGATGAAATCATGGAAATAGTAGTAGATTTCCCTGCTCCATTTGGACCTAACAATCCAACGGATTCCCCACTATCCAAATATAAATTGACATCTTGCACTGCCTTCTTCCCCTTGAAAGATTTACTTAATTTTATTGTTTCAAGCATGATTATCCTCCTCTATCCAACTAATAATTGCATCATAAACGAAAATAACCAAAGTCACTACTGACTTTGGTCACTACCCAAATAAACGCATATTACTTTTGTCATTTTTTCTAAACTAATCGATGACGAATCGCATAAATTGCTAATTGTGTACGATCCCTTAACATTAATTTATCTAATATTTGACTCGTTTGATTTTTAACTGTTCCAACAGACAGACCTAATCGTTCCGCTACTTCCTTATTATTCAGCCCTTCACCAATACATTTTAAAATAGCTCTTTCTCTTGGTGTTAATGAAGGATCAACCGATTCGGCCACCTCTTGGCTTTGCAGTAAAACTGGCATTACCTTCGCTGCAACCTGATCCTCTAGTGACAGTCCACCACTCATGGTACTTCTAATCGATCGTATCAGTGATTCCGTATCACCATTTTTCAACATATACCCACTAACTCCAACCTTTAGTGCATCTACCACATATTGTTGATCATCAAAGGTCGTTAGCATTAAAACCTTGATTTGTGGAAAGCGATTACGTAATACTTTGGCAGTTTCGATCCCATCCATTTCCGGCATCCGAATATCTAAAATGGCTACATCAAAAAGTTGTTTTTCACATAAGCGGACGGCTTCCTTACCATTATCCGCTTCACCTATTACAACAATCTCCTCATCTGTTTCAATCATCGCTTTCAAGCCTTGACGTACCATCACTTGGTCCTCTGCTAGCAATACTTTAATCATAGGCCACACTCCGTTCTATTAATTGAATCGTACCTCTTACGGAAAATTGCTCCTCATCCTGAATAACTTCTAATGAACCGCCTACTTTTTCTAATCGATCTCGCATCGCCTTTAATCCATATCCTTCTTGATAAAAGGAATTAGGTATTACGCGATTGATTACTTCAAATCGAAAAATGCTTCCTCCAGGAGCTTCAAACATGACCTGCGCCTCCCGTGTAGCGCTATGCTTCATAATATTAGTGAGTGCTTCTTGTACGGCACGATAAATTGCAAAGGATTGTTCCCCAGTTAATGGAGCTGCAAATGCACCATGTTTAACTGAAAAGTGAACTTTCATAAAGCTCTCTACTTCCAATTTACGAATTAATCTTATAATCCCTTGAAGGCCCCCTATTTCTTCCTGCTTAAAGGATTTTACGGCTTTTCGTGTTTCCTCTAAGCTTTGCTCGGTAAGCTCTTTAAGATTTGTAATTTTTTCTATATCCTGAGCCCTTGCAGATAAACGAAATGCTTCAAATTGCATTAACAGAGCTGTTAGTTTATGTCCAACTGAATCATGGATTTCACGTCCAATCATATTCCGCTCATCCATCCTAGCTAATTCTTCTTCTACCATGAGCTGTCTTTTCATTTTTCGATACTCGTCCAGTAGAGCATCATTCTTTTTTCCTAATTCGATCTCGTGTTTATGTACTTTTTGATAATGTAAGAGTGCAATAACAACCAATACATCTATAATCCCATACCAAATTAATGTCGATGTAGGGAGCGTTGCTTCTATCATAATGAATAAAATAGATACAAATTGAACTCCAATCACAATGAAGCTCTTCTTCTGGGAAAGATAAAACACTGCCTCCGCTATAATTAATAGATGAATTACAATTATATATGGATTGAGTACATGGTCAATAGGATAAAAAATACCAATTGTTGTCAGTGCTTGTACGGAAAACAAAATGGTTTGCCAGTTCGGTTTATCTGCAAAAATCGGAAGGATAAACAAGATGGCCAAAAACAAACAAATACACACCAGTTGTATTTCAGTTAAACTTGCCTGAAATTCTAAATAAGTGAATACCCATACAACACAATAAATAGAAAGCCATATAAAATATGATTTCTTCATCTATAAAAGCTCCTTTAAAACTTACTCCCCGCTTTTTAAATTATACTATGGAAATCAATGTTAAGCATCTCTACATCTAAATGACAAATTCTCAATGAACATTGCCCATCCGATTCTTCCTCTATTGTTATCACTATCGTGTTTATAACAAGATGCTTTATTAAGATTTGTTTTCCTCTAATTGTGGGAATACTAACATTGTGAAAGGATACAACTTACCTACATATCCCACCAAAACATCGTTTACCAGAAATAAGTTTTATACTAAACCTTGTACATAGGAGTGATTTTTTTAATGCAGACAAGAGCAGTAATTATAAACCAATACGGTGGTAAAGAGGTATTAGAAGAAGGTAGCGTAACTCTACCAGAATTAGGAGAAAATCAAGTACTCGTTCGCGAAAAGGCTACGTCCATTAACCCAATCGATTGGAAGCTTCGCGAAGGCTATTTGAAGCAAATGTATGAATGGAAATTCCCCATTATTCTCGGGTGGGATGTTGCTGGTATTATTGAGGCTGTTGGATCAAACGTAACGGAATGGAAAATAGGGGATGAAGTATTTGCTCGCCCAGATACAACTCCTTTTGGAACGTATGCAGAGTATACTATTGTTGATGATCATCTACTGGCGAAAAAGCCTGCTAATATTTCTTTTGAGGAGGCTGCAGCAGTTCCATTAGCAGGATTAACTGCATACCAAGCATTGTTTGATCATGGTAATTTAGAAAGAAACCAAAAGGTACTAATTCATGCAGGTGCGGGTGGGGTTGGTACATTTGCCATTCAACTAGCGAAGAATGCAGGAGCATATGTTTGTACAACCGCTAGCCCAAAAAATCACGAGCTTCTTCGGTCATTAGGTGCAGATAATATAATTGATTATCACACAACCAATTTCAAAGATGTACTTCGTGATATCGACCTAGTCTTTGACACGATTGGTGGCGAGATACAGAATGACAGTTTTCATGTCCTTAAAGAAAATACAGGCAGACTGATTTCAATTGTAGGTGAACCTGATCAAGACAGGGCAAGAGAAAAAAATGTCATAGCAAAAAGTATTTGGCTGAATCCAAATGGTCAACAGCTAAGTATTCTTGCAAAATTATTAGAAGAAAGAGAAATGAAGAGTATTGTTGGAAATACATTCCCATTGACACAAAAAGGTGTTTATGACGCACATACTTTAAGTGAGACTGGTCATGCTGCCGGTAAGATAATTATCGTTATTGATTAAATTAGCTAGAAGATAAATAATCTCAATTTATTTATCTTCTAGCCATTAGATCTTTTAGACCATAATTTGGAATTATGGATACTCAGGTAATCTTGCTCATATTGTTCAGCTAAGAGGGTTTCCGAACTACGTTTAACTTATAGTATTCATTAACTCATATTGCCGAAGTCTTAATTCGAACAAAGTAAGTGGATCGCGGTAGATTTCAGGTTGATTCCGCATAGTTTCTAGCGAGTAGTTTTGTTTTTCAATATCACCGTGCAATTCCTCACTTACTCTATTTAGTACTTCCAGAGAATTTGAGAAAAATTTGCTTATATCCCACTCGATTGACCCCTCAAACAGTTCTAATTGTTTTATGAGCGGATTGATAATTTCCTGTGTAATTTGACTATAGTCCCCATTTTCAATGTAGTTCTTATACTTGCTATGGAGCTTTTCATTACTTTTGGAAATCGAACCCAATAGCTTCCCTGCCCCTTTTAACAACAATTGGGAAGGGTTGTTACGCAGCATAATATTCGCTTTTTCTATATGCAGCATTCCTCTTGATATCCGTTCCATATCTCTCTTCCAATCATCCAATACCTTAAAGTCGCCCTCTAATACAATTTTCTCTTCATTATACTGATAATTAAAACCTTCACTTATTTCGTTTAATTTAATTTGGCAGTCATTAAACTCTCGCTCGCAGTCCTCAATCCAACGTTGAAATGCATGTTTAAAATCATGTAAGGCCGTGTTTTCCATATAATCAGCAATCCGTCTATTCATTTCATCATTAAGGTCAACATGAAGCTTACCAAAATCACTGTCCTCATGAACCAATTCAGAGCAATTTCGAAGTAGTTCAGGGAGCGTAAGCATCATATGTTGACTTAAATCATTTTTTATTTTACGGAAGGAATCTTTTATCACTCTCGCTTCATCTTTTTCCATATCATCCAGCTGAAGCTGTATATCTTGGAGTTTAACAAGTAATTCTTCATCCCAATTAATATTATCGATAACAGCATTTTCTACTTCTATTCGTTTTTCAACAAGAAACGCAATTGTAGCTTTAATAATACTCCTTATTTTAGAAGGACTAGCCACTTCTATATTGTACTCCTCAATCATAGGCATAATATTTACATACAAATCATCTAATAAGCCTTCTTTCTCCGCCCATTGCTTAATCGATTCAAATAGCTTAATACCTTCTTGTCTGCCATATTGATACGAATTTGAGTGTTCAAAATAATCCTCTGCTTTACTTACTAAAGTGACATCTAGATCAGATGGGAAAATATCATTCCAAGCGAGTATAGCTGAGGATGAAATTAAGGAATCTGATACGGTTGATATTTCCAACCAATTCGTTAAATGGTCCTGAATTAGCACCGAAATATCACTTATTAAAAATTCTCCGCTAATTAAATCAAAGTAAGATTCTTTAAATAGGTTGGGAAGCTTCTTCCACATATAAGCTTCTTCTAAATTATAGGTCAAAAGAAGCTGGTTGATTTCTTTTAACCACGGAATATATAAGTTACTATGTTTATAACTGTTCCACAATAATTCAGAAAGACTTTCAAATCTTAATTTATCAATGTGTAATACGGTCACTAATACCTCATTAAAACAATTTGGTTGAAAATCATAGGTAAGTCCCTGCTCCACATACTCTTCCAAAATCGAAACCCAGGAAAGTGACTGTGTTCGAATTGATTCATTTACTGCAAGTTCAACTGCGCTATTCCAATCCTTAATATCCTCAAAATAAGACTGAGCTATCTGTGTCACATAGGAATAATCTGGATTTAGCTGAACTGCATTTTTAATTGCATCAATCGCCTTTTCGGTACTACCTTGTTGTATGTATAGAGAAAAAAGCTGCAGCAGAACTTCCACCTTCAACTCCATTACATCCGTATCGACTGCCTTATAGCATTCTTCAGCAAGCTCTAATAAACCCATTTCAAAATGGGCATCCGCTATATTTTTTTGAGCCCAGGGAATTAATCTATCATCTAATGGTGTGCCCCATTTATAAATCGCTGCCTCATAATCATTATTTAAGAAATATACCTCCCCTTGCGCATAGCGGATAGAGGATAAATCTGGCCGCTTTTTCTGCATCTCATTCATATACATTTCACCCAACACTTTTATTGGGTGCTCTTTTTCATTTTCAGCTACTATAGTTTGATAATAGGATTTATTAATTAGTTCATTCTCGATAGTCATGATAATCCCTCACATTGTTGTTAAAATTTGATAGTAAATTGCTACCTACCAATTATTTATAGTTATGTCATACACAGTTATTAGAAAAAAGTATTTTTCATAAAAATAGTACAGATATAGATAGTTCACCTTTATTGTATTCGAAATAACCTTTTGGTTTATGGGGATAGAGATGTATTTATTAAGGACTAGTTTAGATTTGGAGATATCATCTGATAAAATTGTTTCTCTAGAAACTCTTGAAAAATCTACTTCGCATAATCTTGTTAGTATAATAGATGTTGTGGCGAGTTATTACATAAAAAACGATTGCTCAAGCGAAATATTTTTAACCGTGTGGATTCGTAACCTTATTACTTACATAAAGAAGATAACTTTGTGTTGCAAATG
The DNA here is from genome assembly GCF_050433565.1 of Ornithinibacillus bavariensis. NCBI lineage: Bacteria > Bacillati > Bacillota > Bacilli > Caryophanales > Bacillaceae > Ornithinibacillus > Ornithinibacillus bavariensis. Next base: position 8,799 of record NZ_JBNPWZ010000002.1, on the reverse strand, counting down.
AATTTATTAGATTGTTAAGATCTGCATTTATAGGAAAGAAGGGAGTACTAATATAAAGTAGAGTAGTTGTTTCATATAGGAGATTACGCTGATATATACAAAAAAGAGCCCTCACCAATGTGAGAACCCTTGACCTTACACTATTTTATACCGGCGATAATATGCTCTTACCCCTGTAATATAGGTTATCGCTAACATGATAACATAATATTCCAACACTTTATAATTGCTTGTACGACAGATTTCATCAGCAGGTAGTCCACCATAGAAACTCCATAAACTTTTTCCATTATATGAAGTATTTTCATTCCAGGATATCCTTGGTCACTTCCCCATTTGTGCCGGCTTGTGTAGTAACTAATTTTCGGCTATGACTTCTTGATAAAGCCCTTTTTCTTTTCCATATTTAAAAAGTGTTATGAGAAAAGATTCACCCATTTAGTTTCTTAAATAATCGATAATTTCCTCAAAGTCCGGGTCTTCCCCTCCCGTTTTGAAATAAACAAAGTCATCTGGAATTAAAAATGAATCGAAAAATATCTTCATTTCATCTGCATCGGAAAAGTGATAAACATTATCCGGATTAATCCCTGCTTCTATTGCAGGCTCTACAAAATCTTTTGCAATGAAACCTTTAGTAATAAGAACATCAATCCCTAATTTTCCGAGCAAATGCCCTGCCTTTTTGTATTCTTCATCACCATAATCACCTAGTGCTGACATTCTTCCCAAAACAACAATTTTTCTTTGATTTGGCAACGCTATACTACTTAATGTTTCTAAGCCTTTTCTTAAAGAAGCAGGATTTGACTTCCAAGTATCATCTACCACTTTTATTTGGTTTCGTCCTTTAATTATTTCGAAATGGGACTTCATGTGCTGAAACTTTGATAATCTTTTTATAGCATAGTGTAAATCCACTCCTAAGACTTCAGCGGCTACCAATGAAGTAATTGCATTGTATACATTATGTTCGCCAAGACCCGGTATATATCCCTTAAAAGTATTTTGCTTATATTTAAACCAAAAAGTCATTCCTGATGAATCATGTTGAGACCACTTAATCCTAAAATCAGCATCCCTATGTTTGCCGAATGTTATAATTTCCCCTTTAAACTTAGAAGTATCGAGAGAGGAAAGATATGGGTCGTCTATATTAAGAATGAGAGTCCCTTCATTGTTCATACCTTCCATTATTTTTGCTTTTTCTGCTAAATAATCAGCAAATGAGCGAATTTTATCCGTATGGTCTACATCAATCATCGTTATAATCCCAATAGTCGGATAAAAATATTTGCAGGACTCCGTCATATCCCCTCTTTTAGAAACAGCTGTTTCAAACACAGCCACATCGGTATCTTCATCAATTCCCAATAAGTAAGGTAGGTTGAAATAATCAGCATTTTTACTGGATACAGTTGCCTGGACGTTATATTCTTCTTCCAAAATGTGTTTTAGCATTTCTTTTGTAGTAGACTTTCCACAAGTACCAGTAACAGCAACCACTGGTATGTTAAACAAATGTCTGTAGTACGAAGTAAATTTAAAGTAGCTATCTTCGAGATCCTTTACCATAATGATTTGTTCGGGTTTTAATCTATCCATTTTAGCAAATGGTGTTTCTGTAACGATAAATACATTCTCATATTTCTTTATCTTTTTAACAGGTACCTCACTGTTATACCAACGAAAATATAAAGTATGATTATCTATTTCATCACTGTCGTTCGTGACCTTCTGGATTTGATTACCTCTTTGCTTATCATTAAACTGAATGTTCATAGCAGTTAAAATGTCCTCCAATAATAATGTCTTCAAAATGTCCCTCCTATATAGCCTTTGTTGAAAAAGGCATTCTCGCATACTATTCTTGATTCAATTTTGAATTCAAATACTAAAATAGTATATGAGGTGTCACTCGGTGTAGTTTGGGATAAATACTCAATCAATTAGAGTAATTATTTAATGCCATAAACGTATCAGGTTTAGAATTTAATTTAGTGAATTTTTTAATTTCCTGCCTAACTTTTACTAGCATTCTTTTTCCAGAATAGATAAATGGACTTTAATTCTTTAATTTAATATAAAGTCTGTATCGATTATTAATTAGTAATTATTTCTACTAGTTCAAAAGATGAGTTTTACTAATTGAAATGGAGTATAGTCCTAAAAAACAGCTCAAAATCAGGTTTTTTGTCACTTCCTTTCCTTTAAATATAAAATAAATATTCAAATCTCTTTATAAAAGTTAATTTTCCTTTTAAAGAGATTCTGCACATCTGCAATTTAGTCTGACTACATAAATGGACCATCTTGATTTGTCTGTGCGAACGCATATTTTATTATTTATGGATAATTATCCATTCAATACCATCTATCTACAATACAATACAATCAGGAGGAGAATTGACAGGATTTTAATGCCAAATATTCAAAAATTCCAATGGATTATGGAGGCAACATTAAAATTAAGTGCACTAATTTATTGCTAGAGGACATTTATCTAATTGTTATGTTGACGATTGAAATGTAATAAACAAATTATACAAAATAGAAATGAGGGAATTTTCTTTTGAGAACTATCATCTTCCTTCACACAATGAAATCAGGGTCAAGTAGAGAGGCGATTAAGGCAGCTGAAAAACTAGGCTATTTTACCATTCTGCTTACAAGCAATGAAAAGTTTTTAAAACAAAGAACTGAATTTCCAGACGTCCACAGAATGATTTTAGTTGATTTTTCGAATGTGGAAGGATTAAGAACTACTATAAAAGGGTTCCAAAGTGAAGGGTTAATCATAAATGCAATTATCAGCTTTGTTGATCCGTATATGTATTTAGCAACTAAATTACATGAAGAATACTGTAACAAGGTGCTGTCTATCGATGCAATAAAAGCAATGGAAGATAAAATTTTAACGAGGGAAATACTAAAAGACTCACCCTTCACACCTAATTTTTTCAAGCTAAATGGTATGGAATCTGAAGAGTCATTAGCCTCTATTAGTAAACATTATTCGTATCCATTAATGGTTAAATCCCCTATCTCTACTGGTTCAAAGGATGTAATAAAGGTTGAAAATGATAAAGAACTATTCGACAGTGTCAATTTACTTGCAAGAAAGTATCCAAATCAATCTATTCTGATCGAGGAATATCTTGATGGCCCACAATATTTAATTGAAACTGTTGTGATTAATGGAAATATCCATATTATTGCCATCCTTGAACAAGAAATAACTCAATATGAGAGATTTATCATAACAGGATATAAATTATTGAATGAAATTAATAAGACTCTTCTCCTAAACATTCAGCAAGCAGTCGAAAGTATCATCAAATCCTTCAAAATGGAAACAGGCACTTGTCATTTAGAGATAAGGATTATTCAGGGCCAATGTAAACTAATTGAAATAAATCCAAGGATTTCAGGTGGAGCAATGAACAGAATCATTGAAATTGGATACGGCATTAATTTAGTTGAAGAAACATTAAAAATTTCACTTGGTATTCCACCTAATCTGACAAAAAAATGGAAGAAGCCTGTATTCACGCAATATGTCACTATTTCTAAGAGAGGGATTTTGGAAAAAGTAACAGGTAAAGAACGAGCTTCTAATCTACCAGGTGTTCAAGAAGTTTATGTAAAGCCTAGGAAAGGTAGGTTGCTTACCCCGCCTATATCTATGGGACAACGATATGCATATATTATCGCAACAGGATATTCATCAATACAGGCCAAAAAGAATGCCAAAACTGCTGCAAAAGAAATAAAGTTTCATTTAAAACCTGTTGAATAATAGAAATAAACCATAGATGAATAGGATGTTATTTATTTTTATCTTAATGGATGCACTGTTTTGTTAAGCAACTTTTTAGGATAGTTGAAAATATCATCGGAGGAATGCAGATGATCACAATAGGTATGCTACATTACCGGAAAGATCCGCAAACTGTTTTTAAAACATACGCATATGCAGCCGCAGCAAAAATGGAGGGAGTAGATTTTTTCTACTTTTCTCCAGGAAAAGTAGATTTAAATAGAAGGCGTATTAATGGATTATTTTATGAAAATGGTGTATGGGTAGAACGTAAAACCAGATATCCAGACGTTATATACAATGCAGGAGGGACACTAACCGCAAATCAAGACCGTATAGTAGATGCTTTAGAAAAAGAAATTCCTTTTACAAGTCACCCCATTGGAGATAAAATGAGCGTTTATTATCGAATCAAAAAAGGGAAAATCTTTGAAAATTATTTAATACCTTCCGAGGAATTTGAAGAAGTTAACTTGGCCCTTTCATACATCGATAAATATAACGCTATCATCGTTAAACCTCTTTCAGGAGCTAAAGGTGAAGGTGTTCATTATATAGAAAAAATTCAAGATGAATATCTACTAATTGATTCAGGAACAAAACACGTATTATCAGAAGGGCAACTTGAGAATTGGTTAGATGATATTTTATTAGAAGATAGGACCTATTTAGTACAACCTTTCATTCAATCGAAAACTAAGCAAGGGCAATCATATGATATTCGCCTACATGTACAAAAAAATGGTGAAGGAAAATGGACATTAACAACGATGTATCCTCGCATTGCTAGCAAAGGAATTGTGTCAAATGTAAGTAGCGGGGGCTACACAAGTGTAATCACTTCTTTTTTACAGGAACAATTTGATGAGAACTACTACGATATCAAGCGTTATTTAGAAGTATTTGCTGTACAATTTTCAACACATTTTGATAGTTTATACGATCAACCATTAGACGAACTTGGAATCGATATAGGGATTGATCAACATAATAAGATTTGGATTTATGAAGTGAATTGGCGCCCAGGTCAACCTATATTATTTTATTTGGAAATGGATGTAGCGAAAAGAATGATTCAATATGCGACTTACCTGGCCAAAGAAGCAAAAAAGAAAAGAAAGAAAATTGAGATAAGAATATAACTACTACTCCTTGAAACTATTAAAGTACTAGAATAACAGATAAGGTCATTATCGAAGGTCGCGGAGATACCCAAGATGTGTAAAAGGGTTAGTAATTCACATTACTTGGGCTAATTGAATAAATCCATCATTTAATGAATAAATAACTCGATTAGACATGAGATAAAAAGTGGTGAAAATAAATTAAGTTGTTTAAGATTCTACCTTTTACAAATTATATAAAAAGGCTCAAGAAAATTGGTGTATCAACCCTCTTGAGCCTTTTTACATTTATTAAAACACATCATTTTCTATTATATACTTAGAAAATAGAAAAGAGCTCATAAAACCTTTAACATCAAGGATTATGAGCTTAATCAACTATTTCTTTCGCAACTAAATTTAACCTGAAGATACCGGTGGTCGGGGTCGAACCGACACGTCCCAAGGGACACGGGATTTTGAGTCCCGCGCGTCTGCCAATTCCGCCACACCGGCATGTGCCATATTTGACTGACAAGTAATAATATAGCACGGAATAGGTGAACTAGTCAATGACAAAGTTTTGGAAATATCTAAAGCACCTATATACCGGTATGGCTTTTTTTCGACTTTAATACTATGAGTTGAATAACTTTTCCAATAAAAAAACCTAAAATCAAAGATAGAATAGGTAGCCAAATCACTCCAAAATATATTCCATTAATATTGAATACTGGTGAGTACACCACACCTATGGTGCCAATAAATGCTGAGAATACGAAGGGTAAAAAGGAATAAGACGATGTCCCTCCCCCCGCATCCCGATAAGCATCCCAGATTGCGAATAAATACAAACATGGATAAAACATTAACCATTGAAAGTCTGTGTTTACAATGGATTCTTGCATATTACCATAAAAGCTAGGAAGAATTGCATAATTTAGTCCTGATTTTACATTCACAATAAATTCTAGAATGATTAATACAGTTCCTTTTACAATCTTCCCATTTAAATACTGTCCAAAACCTGGTAAAGCAATACTCCAAAATATCACTTCAGCTCTTTTATCTCTGGCCATTACATTTCCTACCCATCTCCTAATGCATCCCTATCTGTTGCTCTTGGAGGTTGTTCTAGCCATCCATTATCAATCATTAGATTTGCCCCATCTTCTGAGTACTTTAGAATCTCGCTACTCAACCGAATAAAGTGGGTAGAAAGATCTCTTCTCATGCTTCCTGCTAAAGCAATACCATAATGACCTAAACTAACCGAGATTAATGCGGCTGTATGATACATAATTAGTTTATCTGAGAATACGTAAGCGGTAGAATTTGTTACTTCAGAGGCCCAAGACATAGGTGTTGGAAGATTGTCTTCATTTAATATTGAATTAAATACTTCCAAATGCTTAGAGGCAATTTGTTTACCTCTCATCGTATAATTTTTAACTTCTTTTGACTTCGCAATTTGAGAAAATGCAATCATCGTAGAAGCTCCTAATACATTTCGCTGTATGTTTGCATATATACTAGCAATTTCCATAGCAGTTAAAGGACGTCTTTCACCAAACCAACCAGTTAAAAAGGATTGTTTTTTTACATACTCTGACTTTTCTGGTGGCTGAATATAAGGACCTCGTACATAAGTACCTTTTTCAAGCATCAAATTTTTGGCTATTCGATGCAATTTATTTGTTTCTGCAAAACAAGTAGAAAAATATTCATAGACATCTTCTCTTGCGACAAAGCCTAATGCAGTGCCATACGTATTCATACCAATGGCAGCAAAGTCACGCATATAATTTAATATATAGCTATCTGAAAAAATTCTTGGTGCATGAACATCTACATCTTCATTTTCATTAAAGCCAATTGGAATTGGAAATTTCTCTTTTTCAAATAATACTTTTAACTTTTTTAGATGAGTTTCACATATGTTCAGTCCGAATTGAACTACTTCTTTAACATTAGGATCCTCTGTGCAATTCATAAAATATTTTAAGACACAAGCAGATTGACTATCGTTCATATATGCATTCCAAATATGTGAAATTTCTACAGAAGTTAATCGCGGATTATGTTCTATTTCCATGGTTTCACCTCCAAATACTTAAACTAATGATAGTATCCCCTAAAAAGTAAATATATTACAGTACATGAAACTTATTTGTAACAGGACAATAAAAAAACTCTTTTGTTTGAATTGCCATAAAAATAGCAACTTAAACAAAAGAGTTTAAAAAGATAGTACAAATTAGAAAGGTAAATTTGGAGGCGGTAACCGGATTTGAACCGGTGATAAAGGTTTTGCAGACCTCTGCCTTACCACTTGGCTATACCGCCATTTATATGGAGCGGAAGACGGGATTCGAACCCGCGACCCCCACCTTGGCAAGGTGGTGTTCTACCACTGAACTACTTCCGCGCTTGGCTGGGCTACTAGGATTCGAACCTAGGAATGACGGGACCAAAACCCGTTGCCTTACCGCTTGGCTATAGCCCAATATGGGGCGATCGGTGGGAATCGAACCCACGAGTGCCGGAGCCACAATCCGGTGCGTTAACCACTTCGCCACGACCGCCATTATATAAAAATGGCAGGGGTAGTAGGAATCGAACCCACATCAAAGGTTTTGGAGACCTTCGTTTTACCATTAAACTATACCCCTACTGTATAAAATATGACTATAAAATTTTAAAATGGTGGAGGGGGGCAGATTCGAACTGCCGAACCCGAAGGAGCGGATTTACAGTCCGCCGCGTTTAGCCACTTCGCTACCCCTCCATAAAAAAGAAAAAGACATAAATGGTGGCTCGGGACGGAATCGAACCGCCGACACATGGATTTTCAGTCCATTGCTCTACCGACTGAGCTACCGAGCCGTTATGTTTGTTATAGATAAGTTTAAGTTTTTTGTGAAAATGGCGGTCCGGACGGGACTCGAACCCGCGACCTCCTGCGTGACAGGCAGGCATTCTAACCAACTGAACTACCGGACCACTTTTTATCATATTACTGATATTCAACTTTTACATAAGTGAATTCTTCACAGTAAGTTAAAAAGTTTGGTTGCGGGGGCAGGATTTGAACCTACGACCTTCGGGTTATGAGCCCGACGAGCTACCAGACTGCTCCACCCCGCGATAATATAAAGTATTTAGTTTGTTGGTATATTACCAATATGGTGGAGGATACAGGGCTCGAACCTGTGACCCCCTGCTTGTAAGGCAGGTGCTCTCCCAGCTGAGCTAATCCTCCATGTTGGTGACCCGTACGGGATTCGAACCCGTGTTACCGCCGTGAAAGGGCGGTGTCTTAACCGCTTGACCAACGGGCCAATATAATAATAGTGGCGGAGAGCGAGGGATTTGAACCCTCGAGACCACTTTCGCAGCCTACACGATTTCCAATCGTGCTCCTTCGACCACTCGGACAGCTCTCCATGGCTCCACAGGTAGGATTCGAACCTACGACCGATCGGTTAACAGCCGATTGCTCTACCACTGAGCTACTGTGGAATAATGGAATTTGCCTGGCAACGTCCTACTCTCGCAGGGGCAATGCCCCAACTACCATCGGCGCTGAGAAGCTTAACTTCTGTGTTCGGTATGGGAACAGGTGTGACCTTCTCGCCATCACTACCAGACAAACCGTCTTGAAAGGTTTATAAAAATCAAGACAAGATATATTATATGCATTTCCTTCGAGAAATGCAAGGGTTTCGGAAAAAATAATCTTTATACCCTAAAAACTAAATAAGAGTAACGCACGACAGCCAGTTAGTTAAGTCCTCGATCGATTAGTATCCGTCAGCTCCACGTGTCACCACGCTTCCACCTCGGACCTATCAACCTCATCGTCTCTGAGGGATC
>NZ_JBNPWZ010000001.1:666514-816534 GCF_050433565.1 Ornithinibacillus bavariensis | reverse complement strand
TGTGGCCGATCACCCTCTCAGGTCGGCTACGCATCGTCGCCTTGGTGAGCCGTTACCTCACCAACTAGCTAATGCGCCGCGGGCCCATCTGTAAGTGACAGCTTGCGCCGCCTTTCATCTTCTTACCATGTGATAAAAAGTATTATCCGGTATTAGCTCGCGTTTCCGCGAGTTATCCCAGTCTTACAGGCAGGTTGCCCACGTGTTACTCACCCGTCCGCCGCTCGATCCACTACTTTCACCCCGAAGGGATCCGTTAGTTTCACGCGCTCGACTTGCATGTATTAGGCACGCCGCCAGCGTTCGTCCTGAGCCAAGATCAAACTCTCCATAGAAGACTCACTTTTGGTTCTTTCAAAAGTGTAGTCGCACTTGTGCAAACAGCGTTAAGTTGTTTGCCAAAAAAAGTTTGTTTATCATAATTGATCGAGTCAATTACATTCTTAGCTACTAAAAGCACGCTAGCTTTTAGATTATTAATAGAAAAAACAGGGTATGTTTTTTCCTTACATACTGGTTGTTTTGTTCAGTTTTCAAGGAGCAAATACTTCGTTGCCTTTTGTTTGGGACAACTTTTATATTATATCAAATCGTCCAAGTTATGTCAACAAGTTTTTTGATATAAATCAATTCGTTGTTTTGCCTGAAATGACAAAATAATGTTTGAAGTTCATTGTTCTATACTCATGTATGAACAATATCACCAACAAAATAATTATAACATGTTGCATATATTATGTCAACTAGTTTATTAGTGCTCGTTGCTCAGCTAATTGCAACAGAATTTATAATACACCCCTTTAATACTTCGGTCAATAGGATAACATAAAAATATCAATTCCATTTCTCCCAAAATAATCCAAGACCACATATTATTATATTCCAACCTCTAAATACTGTTCCTACTTTAGTATGTATAGGTTTTTATCATTTACACAAAATAATCACATTAACTGTAAGAAGAGGAAGATACAATGCGAAATATCGTACAAGTAGTTCTGTTAATATTATTATTAATAGGAAGTGTTAATTATTCCAGTAATGCTGAAAATAACAAGAAACAATATGAACATCAAATTATAAAAACATATGAGGAGGATGTAACAGGAGATGGACTAAAGGAAATTATTGAACTAAAGGGAGTTTTGTTTTCTCCTGATTCCAAATATTATCGTGATATAGTTGCTGTAATAACTTCTTCTGAGAACCATGTTTGGGAGATTCCTTATATGGGTGGTTACGATCCAAAGCTAACATTTATTGACTTAAATCATGATAAAGTCAATGATATATTTTTCCAAAGTCCAACCGGTGGAAGTGGTGGATTATATCAATATCACTTACATACTTTAGTCCAAAACAAGCTTTTGGAAATCCCTTTACCTGAACAACCTTTTGTTAAAGGAAAATTTCTTGAAAATTTTAAGTTAGAAATAACCATTTCACCAAACACGGAACCTACTATCATAAATATTGAGAAACGAGCGAATGAATATATTCGCTTAGGAATTTATAATAAGGAAGGAAAACTACTGAAAGAGACCTCCGCAATGGTTGATCCAGTTGCCTTCTTTGAACCTAAGTTAATAAGTAAAAGTAAAGGATATGGCTTAAAAAGTTACCAGCAGGTTAGTGGCGCATATCACGCAGACCAAATTGGTACGGTCGAATCCTTGTGGTACTTTGACAGAGATAAATGGATATTGTTACAAACGAAATGGATGCCAAGTAATTAATAAAGAGGGCTTCTCATGATAAAAATTTTTAATGAGAAGCCCTCTTTCATTAGTTTGCTACAATATTAACTAATTTGCCAGGTACAACAACAACTTTTCTAACCGTCTTCCCTGCTATCCAATCTTGAATTCCTTCATCTTCAAGTGCCAATTTCTCAAGTTCTTCCTTAGAAATGTCTTTTGCGACTTTCAATTTAGAACGAACTTTTCCTAATACTTGAATAACTATTTCAATTTCATTTTCTACCAATTTAGAGGCGTCATACGTTGGCCAAGCTTCATAGCTAATAGTTCCTTCGTGGCCAAGATGACTCCATAGTTCCTCCGCAATATGAGGAGCAACAGGGGAAAGCATCTTCACAAAGCCTTCAACATATTTCTTAGAAAGCTTTTCAGCTTTGTATCCTTCATTAATGAACACCATCATTTGTGAAATTCCAGTATTGAAGTGTAGATGTTCAAAGTCCTCGGTTACCTTTTTAACTGTTTCATGATATACCTTTTCTAGTTCAGTACTTTCTTCATCTACTATTTTATTAGATAGGCTCCCATCCTCATTAATGAATAAACGCCATACTCTATCAAGGAAACGTCTTGCTCCATCAAGTCCATTGGTAGACCATGCAACAGATGCATCTAGTGGACCCATGAACATTTCATAAAGTCGAAGTGTATCAGCTCCATGAGATGCGATAATATCATCAGGATTCACAACATTTCCTTTTGATTTACTCATTTTCTCGTTACCTTCACCTAGAATCATTCCCTGATTGAAAAGCTTCATAAATGGTTCTTTAGTCGGAACTACACCAATATCGTACAAGAACTTGTGCCAAAAACGGGCATATAGTAGGTGAAGTACTGCATGCTCTGCTCCACCAATATAAATATCAATTGGTAGCCATTTTTTCAATAGCTCTGGATCAGCTAATTTTTCTGAATTATTTGGGTCAATATAACGTAAGAAATACCAGCAGCTACCCGCCCATTGTGGCATTGTATTCGTCTCACGGCGACCTTTCATTCCGGTTTTAGGATCGACCACATTAACCCAATCACTATTAGCTAATGGGGATTCACCTGTACCAGATGGTTTAATCTCCGTCATGACTGGAAGTTCTAATGGTAACTCTTCTTCAGGCACCGTAGTCATACTACCATCTTCCCAATGGATAATTGGTATTGGCTCGCCCCAGTAACGTTGTCTAGAGAATAACCAGTCACGCAAACGATATGTCACTTTTTTCGTTCCTAAACCTTTATCTTCAAGCCAAGCATTCATTTTAGCAATAGCATCTTCTTTATTTAACCCGTTTAAGAAGTCAGAGTTAACATGTTCACCATCTCCGGTATAGGCTTCATTTGCGACATCGCCACCAGCTACCACTTCAATGATTGGTATGTCAAATTTACTAGCAAATTCATAGTCACGTTCATCATGAGCGGGTACAGCCATAATGGCACCTGTGCCATAAGACATTAAAACATAATCAGCTATCCATATAGGCATTTTTGCCTGATTAACTGGGTTAATGGCATAAGCACCACTAAATACTCCTGTTTTATCTTTAGCAAGATCTGTTCTTTCTAAATCCGATTTGGTTTGAACTTCATTCAAATAGCTCTGTACCGCATTCTTTTGATCTGCGGTTGTAATCTCTTTTACCAAAGGATGTTCTGGAGCAAGAACAGCATATGTTGCACCGAATAAAGTATCTGGTCGTGTTGTAAATACTGTAAAGGCTTTATCATGCCCTTCTATGTTAAAGGTTATTTCTGCTCCTTCAGAACGACCAATCCAGTTACGCTGCATATCCTTGATGCTTTCCGGCCAATCCAACTCCTCCAAATCCTCAAGTAACCGATCAGCATATGCAGTAATTTTTAGTACCCATTGTTTCATTGGTTTACGAATTACTGGATGACCCCCACGCTCACTTTTCCCATCAATTACTTCTTCATTTGCTAGCACAGTTCCTAGAGCTGGACACCAGTTAACAGCTACTTCATCAATGTAAGCCAATCCTTTTTCATAAAGCTTTGTAAATATCCACTGTGTCCACTTATAATAATTCGGATCTGTTGTACTAATTTCTCTGTCCCAATCATAAGAAAAACCTAGCTCCTGAATTTGCCTTTTAAAGGTATTAATATTCTTTTGCGTAAACTCAGCTGGGCTATTTCCTGTATCTAGTGCATACTGTTCAGCCGGAAGTCCAAAAGCGTCCCACCCCATAGGATGAAGTACTTCGTAACCTTGCATCCGCTTCATTCTAGACAGTATATCGGTAGCAGTATAACCTTCTGGGTGACCAACATGAAGGCCTGCTCCCGATGGATATGGGAACATGTCTAATGCATAAAATTTTTCCTTATTGGATGAAGTATTTGTCTTGAAGGTTTTATTTTCAAGCCAGTATTTTTGCCATTTCTTTTCAATTTCATGATGGTTAAAGCTCATCATTTTCCCTCCTTTTTTAAAATAAAAAAAGCCCCTCATCCCAATAAGGGACGAGAAGCTGTTATTCCCGCGGTACCACCCAAATTAACGAATCAATCGCTCACTTGTATCCGTAACGTGGATGTACGTCAAAAGCTACTAATGGTTCACTTTTGCAGCCTTGAAGGCGAGTTCGTAAATAATCAGGGGCAATTTACACCAACCATTGCCTCTCTTTACCTGAAATCAATACTACTACTCCTTCGCATTGCTTTTCAATATTTAAATTGAATTGTAATGAATACTATTAGCTTTGTCAAGATATTCCTTTTTTATAATTTATCTTTTGTACGATTACCATTACACTTTCATGCTATCCTTGGATAAGGGATTCGATGCAATCTCGCTCATCCGCTCATAAATTTGTTTAAGGATATAAGAATTTGCCTGATTATTCTTATACACTGCATTCGTCGTCTCTAATAGAAAATCCTTCGTAGGATTCACTGGGTATTCTCCACAAATATCCACACCTGCTATCTCCTTACAAGCAATAAGCTCCGTTACCAGCTTCATGAGCTGGTTAAGGCGCAGGGTCCCTTGATCCCAACCAGTTAGGGCATCTTCCATATCCAACACATCCTTATCTATACTGATGTAAATGGTTTTTGTCGGGATATTTTTTTTTATCGCTTTCATTATAGCTGCTAGATTGGTGTGAAGTGATTGTTCCGTATAAATAACCACTTTTTCGTCAAACGCGTTAGGGATGTGTTGATATGCTTCCTCACTTACACCAAGGATGTAGACCTTTTTCAGCAAAGGAAGCGTCTTGAGAGATTCCAGTAGCCATGATCCACATGATATCAAATCCGGACTAGGTGCAGGTAATGTATCTGTATGGTGATCAAATAAAATTAGTGTGTACGGCTGACAAATTTTAGATTGCAGTAAATAGGAGATATAATGATAGTTACCACTACCTAAATAATATACGCTGCTTTCTTGATAATCGTTTAGTTTATCAGCAATATTCAATAGGGTACTCTTCTCGCAGAATAAACTAACATTTTGCATAACATTAAAATCAATCCAATTGTAGGAGCCTTCATGATAGAAAGATTGTCTCTTGTATGCCCCATCAAAGTCCAACAAGGATACAATACTTTTCACTTTCATTCCCCCTATTTGATTGTTCATTGTTTCACAAAATTTAATCAATAAATAGAATATTATTAATATTAATATAACATAACACTAGGAAATCTCTAGCTTGAACACATCAAGAATAATATGATTTCATCCTATAATGCCAATAATTTACGATTACATTTATCCATGCTATGCTTAAATAGATTTGATTTATTAAAGGAGATCGCAATGAAAAGCATATTAAAATATTCTCATCACCTATTAGAAGAAATTATTCAGCCAGGTGAAACAGTTATAGATGCCACCTGTGGTAATGGTAATGATACTTTATTTTTAAGTAAACTTGTTGGAGAAAATGGTGAAGTTATTGCCTTTGATATTCAAGAGAAAGCTATTAATAATACGGATCAATTATTAATTGAAAATAATTGCACGAATGTTTCCCTTGTTTTAGACAGCCATGCTAATATGGAAAACTATTTATCAAAGGATTTAGCAGGAAAAATAGGCGGTGCTATTTTTAATCTCGGTTATTTACCGAAAAGTGATAAGTCCATTATTACAAAAGGTGAATCTACAATAAAGGCTATTCAATCTGTTTTACCTTATTTAAAACCAAATGGACGTATCATCCTTGTTGTTTACTACGGACATGACGGTGGAGAAAACGAAAAAAATTCAATACTAAAGTATGTTATTTCACTAGACCAGAAAAAGTTTGATGTCCTACGATATGGTTTTATAAATCAGAAAAATAATCCACCGTTTATCATTGCTATTCAAAAAAAATAGAGGAGGATCATTAATGATACACCATTATAAAAATATCTCACCAACTATCCATCCTACTGCATTTATCGCCAAAGATGCGGTCGTAGTCGGAGATGTTACCATTGGAGAGGAATCCAGTGTTTGGTTTAAAACAGTAATTCGTGGAGATGTTGCCCCAACTAGGATTGGTAAACGAGTTAGCATTCAAGATTTATCCATGCTTCATCAAAGTCCGAATAACACACTGATAATCGAAGATGATGTTACAGTCGGTCATCAGGTCACACTGCACTCTGCAATTGTACGGAAAAACTCCTTAATCGGAATGGGTTCTATTATTTTGGATGGAGCTGAGATTGGGGAAAATGCCTTTATTGGGGCAGGAAGCCTCGTTCCACCAGGTAAAAAAATCCCTCCACATATGTTAGCAATGGGGCGCCCAGCAAAGGTTGTTCGTGAGCTTACAGATGCAGATTATAAAGAGATGGAACGTGTGAGACAGTCATATGTGGAGAAGGGTAAATATTATCGGGAGAATACTAATTTAGGAATAATTTTTTAACACAAAACACGCTTCGTGCTTATAAACTGCACGAAGCGTGTTTCTATTAATTATTTCGTTGTTAATGATACTAGATCATCAACCTTATCCGTTTTTTCCCATGGGAATTCTACATCTGTTCGTCCAAAATGTCCATATGCAGCAGTAGCTCTGTAAATAGGCTGCTGAAGGTTCAGCATCCGAATAATTCCTGCCGGACGTAAGTCAAATGTCTTACGAACAGCTTGAACTAGCTCTTCCTCACTTACAACCCCAGTCCCAAAGGTGTTAATGGAAATTGATACAGGTTCAGCCACACCGATTGCATACGCAAGCTGCACTTCACAGGATTCAGCTAATTTTGCTGCAACGATGTTTTTAGCAACATAACGAGCCGCATAGGCTGCAGATCGGTCTACCTTAGTTGGATCCTTACCACTAAATGCTCCCCCGCCGTGACGAGCATATCCACCATACGTATCGACGATTATCTTCCTACCAGTTAAACCAGCGTCACCCTGTGGGCCTCCAATGACAAAACGTCCAGTTGGATTAATAAAGTACTTTGTTTTTTCATCCAATAAGTCACTAGGTACGATAGGCTTGATAACATACTCCATTATATCCTTTTCAATCTGCTCCAAAGTAGCATTTTGAGAATGCTGTGTAGAAATAACGATGGTATCAACACGAATTGGGCGATCCTCTTCATCATATTCGATAGTCACCTGTGTTTTTCCATCTGGTCTTAAATAAGATAACGTATTGTCTTTTCGAACATCACTTAATCGTTTTGCTAGCTTATGAGCCAGTGAAATTGGTAAAGGCATGAGCTCTTCTGTTTCATTACATGCAAAACCGAACATTAGCCCTTGGTCTCCTGCACCAATCGCTTCAATTTCACTATCTGATATTTTACCTTGACGTGCCTCTAGTGCATGATTGACTCCTTCGGCAATATCTGGAGACTGCTCATCGATTGCAGTTAGTACTGCACATGTATCGGCATCGAAACCGTATTTAGCACGAGTATACCCAATATCCTTAATAGTTTGACGAACAACCGCTGGAATATCAACATAAGTTGATGTAGTAATTTCACCAGCAACTAATACTAATCCGGTTGTCACTGTAGTTTCGCAAGCTACCCTTGCGACTGGATCCTTTTTTAATATTTCATCTAATATAGCATCTGAAATCTGGTCACATATTTTATCTGGATGACCTTCTGTTACAGATTCAGAAGTAAATAAACGACGATTATTAGCCATTAGGCTAAATCCTCCCTCTAGTTTCTTGGTACGGTACTCTTTTCTCTATCAGTATTATATCCTTAATCAATAAAAAAAGCCTTTCCATCACACGAGGAAAGGAATTACCAGCCTTTCGCTCTTATTGTTCAAGGAAGTTTCCTTGCACCAGGTTAGCACCTTTTCACAAATGTGTGAGGTTGCCGGGCTTCATCGGGTCTGTCCCTCCACCAACTCTGAATAAGAGAGTATCCGCTCATTGTTAAGGTTAACTGAATATATTGTCCCATGTCAACCGTATATTTCGCTGTCACGTAATTTTAATAATTTAATACAATAAAAAATAATAAATAGTATGGACTATTAAAATCAATGTGTTATACTATTGATAATTTCATATACATGCTATACTTAAAAATATCTTTCTTGATTAAATTAACATAAAGGAAGGAAAATTTAAATGAATATGGTAATGAAAAGTTCTCTATTGGAAGAACTATTATCTGGGAACAATGTTAAAAAAAATCTATCTGTTGCACAATTAGTTGAAAAAGTACTATCTAGAAAAGAAGGATTATTATCAGATACTGGTGCAGTACTTGCGACGACAGGAAAATATACTGGTCGTTCCCCAGAGGATAAATTTATTGTTAAGGATTCTTTTTCTGAAGGAAAGGTTGACTGGGGAAAAGTCAATCAACCAATTGATAAAGAAATTTTTGAAAAATTATATAAAAAAGTTATACAACATTTAAAGAGTCAAAATGAGATATTTGTTTTCGAGGGTTTTGCTGGAGCTGACGAGAACTATCGCTTACCTATTCAAGTCATTAATGAATTTGCTTGGCATAACTTATTTGCAAAACAGCTTTTCATACGCCCGACTGAAGAACAATTAGCATCACATATTCCATCCTTTACAGTAATTTCTGCGCCAACATTTAAGGCTGATCCTAGTATTGATGGTACTAACTCTGAGGCATTTATTCTTATCTCATTTGAACATAGAGTAATTTTAATTGGGGGAACGGAATATGCAGGTGAAATTAAGAAATCAATCTTTTCCATCATGAACTTCCTTTTACCTGAGAAAAACATCCTTCCAATGCATTGTTCAGCTAACGTTGGGAAAGAAGGCGATGTTGCACTATTCTTTGGGTTATCTGGTACTGGTAAAACGACACTGTCAGCGGATCCATACCGATTATTAGTTGGTGATGATGAACATGCGTGGAGCTCAAGTGGCGTCTTCAATATTGAAGGTGGCTGTTACGCAAAATGCATTAATCTATCTGAAGAAAAGGAACCACAGATTTTCAATGCGATAAAATTTGGTGCTGTTTTAGAAAATGTTGTTATGGATGAAATAACTCGTAAACCTAATTTTGATAATACAACGCTAACAGAGAATACAAGAGCAGCTTATCCATTAGAGCATATAGACAATATTGTAAATCCAAGTATTGCAGGACATCCAAATACCATTATTTTCTTAACTGCTGATGCTTCTGGCACATTGCCACCTATTAGCAAACTATCGAAAGAACAGGCAATGTATCATTTCCTAAGTGGGTATACTAGTAAACTAGCAGGAACAGAAAGAGGAGTTACAGAGCCTCAAGCAACATTCTCTGCTTGTTTTGGAGCACCTTTCCTTCCATTAGAGCCAGCTACCTACGCAAAAATGCTTGGTGAAAAGATTGATCAATACCATACCAATGTATTTTTAATTAATACTGGCTGGACTGGTGGCTCATATGGAATTGGAAGTCGAATCAAACTGTCCTATACAAGGGCAATGGTTCATGCAGCACTAGAAGGCGAATTAAATAATGTAGAAACCATTAAAGATGAAATTTTCGGTTTAGAAATTCCGACACATGTTGCAGGAGTTCCCGATAACGTGCTTATTCCGAAAAATACATGGACTAACAAAACCGCCTATGAAAAGCAGGCAAAAGACCTTGCATGTCAATTCCACGAAAACTTTAAAAAGTTTTCTCATGTAAGCCCTGAAATTGCTCAAGCTGGTCCTACATTTCAATAATTATTTTTGGCCTCATCCCAAGAGGGTTTATATACAATAGATGTAACAACATGTTACAAAGTTCCTAAACGACCTTACACAAAAGGTCGTTTTTTTATATAAAACGCTTATTTTTATCTAGGCATTCACACATTTTTCGTCCTTGCATACACTATCCTGTGGAAAAAACGCTATTAGAAAGGGACGAATAGAATGAGAAAGATAAAAATTCTTGTATTCGTGTTATGTTTTGTGCTTTTCTTCCTTTCTGCTTGTGGCTCTAACGATAAACATACAACGATTAAATTAGGAGAGGTAACACGCTCTCTATTCTATGCACCACAATACGTAGCTATTGAAAAGGGCTTCTTTGAAGAAGAGGGGTTGAATGTAGAATTACAAACAACCTGGGGTGGAGACAAAACAATGACAGCTTTATTATCAGATGGAATTGATGTTGCGTTAGTTGGTTCGGAAACTTCCATCTATGTGTATGCGCAAGACTCCAAGGATTATGCTGTTAATTTTGCTCAATTAACACAAACAGATGGTACGTTCCTTGTCGCGAAAGAAAAACAAGATAATTTTTCGTGGGAGGATCTTAAGAATTCTAATTTTCTTGGCCAACGTAAAGGTGGCATGCCGCAAATGGTAGGTGAATATGTACTAAAACAGCATGGGATTGATCCCCACAACGACCTTACCCTCAATCAAAATATTGAATTTGCCAATATTCCTAGTGCCTTTGTTTCTGGTGATTACGAGTATGTTCAACTTTTTGAGCCAACTGCCAGTGTGTTCGAAAAAGAAGGTAGTGGCTATGTAGTGGCTTCGTTTGGAGAGGAATCAGGTCAAGTACCTTATACCGTTTTTATGGCAAAACAAAGCTATTTGAAAGAAAACGAAGAAAATATTGAGAAATTCACTCGTGCCATTTATAAAGCACAGCAATGGGTTCAGGATACTGATTCAGCTGAAGTTGCGAAGACAATTAAAGATTACTTTGAGGACGTGGAATTAGACATTTTAACTTCATCTATTGATCGTTATAAAAGTCAAGGATCATTTGCAGCTGACCCTATATTAGAAGAGGATGAATGGAATAACCTAAAAAACATTATGAAAGAAGCAGGAGAATTACCAGACGGTAATATTTCTTACGAGGAGTTAGTAAACACAGAAATAGCAGAAAAAGTCATCTCAAACTAAGGAGTGAAAACATTGTCCTTTCTAACCTTAGAAAACGTATCACATCATTATTTTTCAAAGAATGATTATACAAAAGCATTACAGGATATCTCTTTTTCTGTTAAGGAAGGAGAATTTATAGCCTTACTCGGACCAAGTGGTTGTGGTAAATCAACTATCCTTTCAATCGTATCAGGAATCATGAAACATACGTCTGGAAAGGTACTTCTTAATAACAAGCCAGTAGAAAAATCAAAACGAGATATCGGTTACATGCTTCAGCAGGATTATTTATTCCCTTGGAAAACTATCCTAGATAATGTATTGATTGGACCTACTATCCAAAAAAATGTGGATGAAGAAATAAAAGTTGAAGCAAAGAAATTATTAATTGAGGTTGGCTTAAATGACGTTGAAAATCAATATCCAACCTCTTTATCAGGTGGTATGAGACAAAGAGTTGCTCTTGTACGAACCTTAATTACCAAGCCTAAAATTCTACTACTAGATGAACCATTCTCTGCACTAGATTATCAAACAAAATTAATGCTGGAGGACTTAGTATTTCAATTACTCCATGCTTATAAAAAAACTGCTATTCTTGTAACTCACGACATAGGTGAAGCCATTGCGATGAGTGATCGAATTATTGTGATGCGTGCAAATCCAGGTACCATTGCTAAAACATTCGAGGTACCTATTGAATTACGAAATGAGATGCCCTTTCTAGTTCGAAGACATCCTAAATACCAAGCTATTTTCGATAAAGTTTGGGAGGAGTTAAATAAAAATGAAGAACAAATGGCTTAACACTTCCCAATTAAACACAGAGAGGGGATGTAGCAATGCTAGATAAGGAAGACCAACAATTATTGAATATGCATATGCAAAAGCTAAAACGTGAAAGAAAAATAGTGGTTATATGGCAGATATTCATCCTTATTGGATTTTTCGGTTTATGGGAGTTTGCTAGCAGAATGAACTGGCTTGACCCACTAATATTCAGTTCCCCTTCAAGGGTCTATAACCTATTACTAGAAAAGTTGTCAGATGGTTCTATTTTAACGCATACGTGGGTTACCTTAATCGAAACACTTTTAGGCTTTATCATTGGTACACTACTCGGAATCATTCTCGCAACCCTACTATGGTCTTCCACCAGATTTTCAAAAATATTAGACCCCTATCTTGTAATTTTAAATGCTATGCCTAAGGTTGCATTGGGGCCAATTATCATTGTAGCTTTAGGACCTGGGTATGTCTCCATCATTTCTATGGGGGCAATTATATCCGTAATCATTACGACTATTGTTGTATATACCGGCTTTAGAGAAGTAGATCCCAACTATGAAAAAGTATTAAAAAGCTTCGGAGCTTCTCGTTGGCAATGCTTCAAATCAGCTGTATTCCCTGCTACCTTACCCGTTATGATCTCAACACTAAAAGTAAATGTTGGCTTATCGTGGGTTGGTGTTATTGTCGGTGAATTCTTAGTTTCAAAGGTTGGGCTAGGATACCTCATTGTTTATGGGTTCCAAGTATTTGATTTCACATTAGTAATGGCTGCTTTAATCCTTATTGCGTGCATCGCTGCAATAATGTATAAAGTTGTGGAAAAAATTGAGGGCTGGTTAATAAAACATACAACTTAGTACGCTATATAAATAGTTGCATGCTACTCAGAAATATCATCTAATTTAAATAAATAGCGGGATGCTTCATAGCACCATGCATCCTCGCTATTTTTATGTGTTTATTGCTTATCATTAGTACACTTAGCCGATTTTTACAGTTAAGAATAGATAGCGATTTTCGATTTTCCTAATTTTTTGAATGTATCGGGTATTTTTGGTGCATATCCTCCCCCTCTACTGTGAATAACTGGAGAGAAACCGTTCATTTAAGTCAATCGGTATGCCGACGTATAATTTCAAGCAAACTATCGGGATTTTCTGTTGGGACAATCTCTGCCATTCTCGCCCCAGCAATAATCGGTTCACATTCTAATACCTCATTTCTAGTTAGTCCACTTTTTTCGCAATAAAGTGTTAAATAATGTTCGGCTATTTCGTTAAAATGTAGGGTATATAAAAGATATGTTCGGCAAACATCAGCACATCTATTACCTGAACTCGAATCTACCCAATCGATGATATAAACTTTTTCACCTGACAAAATTAAGTTAAATAAATGAAAATCCCCATGGCATAATTTATTATCAAAAGCCATTTGATCTAATTGATCCAATAATTTTTGTTTCTGCTTATCAGTTAGCCTTTGAGCTGATAGGATTTTGCTCTTTAGTTTAGCTTTCATCGGCGTAAACGAAACTGCTTCAATCTGATGTATTTTCTGTTGTACATCAACTGATAGGGTTAAGTAATATTCAACGTCGTCTCTATTCTTGAGCAGTAATTCCCCAAGCGTTTTACCTTGTATTTGTTCCATAATAATCGCTTGCCTTCCTTGAACCTCCGTAATATCTACAACTCTCGGTACTGGCAAACCACTAGTATAAGCAAATTCTTGTTTAATAGCTTCATGACGAGCTTCTTCTTTAGGTAAATGCTCATGAAATACTTTTATGATTTGGTTATCATGATGATAAATCTTAGCTGTGTTACCATGTGCTATGGGAATTCCTAAAATCATTACTACCCCCTCCTAAATGTTGAATTGGTTCAAAATCTCTATCTATTTTATATTTCCATAAACATATTAAGTTGGACCTTTATTGATACCATTTTAATGATTTTATATCTAATTTTTATTCTAGCATATTATCTAGACTAGTCGGCAGAAAAATCTGAATACAAAAAAATGGAACCCATTGTAGGATTCCTTAAGTAGAAGTATTTCTTTAAGCTCTAACAGGCGAAATCAGCTGTATATTGGAGGTTTTTCCTCTTGGAATAAGTACAATTGGTTTAAATGAACCGTTAAAACATAACATTATCTCTTCTTGATCAATTATCCCTAATGCATCTTTCATATAGTTACCATCAAACGTTATACTTAACTCCTTATCACCTGAAACATTCTTAACCTTCATGGTTTCTTCAATTTGTCCGATGGAAGATGAATTAGAGGATACTATTATTTTTGAATCATCATATAGCTGAGTTTTCACGTTATTATTTCTTGATTCACTTGCAAATATACTAGCACGATTAATAGCGTTTAATAAATCCTTTGTATTGACTATTAGAGTGGTTTTCGATTCTTCAGGAATTAGACTCGAGGTACTCGGGTATTTTCCATCAATTAGCCTAGAGTACACTACTAAATTATTGGATTTAAACACAATAGTTGATTTTTTAATAAATACATCTATCTCAGTTGAATACCCATTATAAAGCTTTCCAACCTCTGATAAAGCAATACTTGGAAGGATAAAGGACTCGTTTAAATCGGTATGTAAAGAATGCTTAATGAAAGAAAGCCGCTGGGAATTTGTAGCGACACAAATAAGTGAATTGTTTTGAAGTGTAAAATGTACACCAGTAAGCACAGGCTTCGTTTCATTTTTGGAAGTAGCAAAGACGGTATGCTTTACGATATTTTTCAACTCCTCACTTGTAAGCTGAAACCCGTCACTATGATCTATTTCTGGTAGAACAGGATATTCCCCTGCATCAAATCCACTTAAGGTAGTTATAATCTCATTTGATTTAATCTTCACCGAAAGATTATCCTCTAGCATAACATGCATATCATTTGGCAATTTCTTAATAAGTTCATTCAAATGCTTTGCTGAAACTACTATACTTCCGGTATGTATGATCTCCAGCTTTTCAGAGGTTGAGATTAATTTTTCAATCACCATATCGTTATTACTTCCTACAAGGTTTAGACTATTCTGTTTAGCCTCTATCTTAATACCAGTTAAAATAGGATTAGTTGCTTTTCCTGAAACTGCTCTGCTAACCTCCGATACAGCCTTACTCCATTCTGCTTGATTAATTATAAACTCCATTGGTTAATCCTCTCGTATACTAGATTGCTAGTTATTATGTTTGCTTCTATACAAAGTCTATTAATTTACTCTAAATTAAATGGCAATCTTGGGCTCTCATCCTTATAGATAGAATATGTCCACCCCTCATTAGTCAATGTTGTGCATTTCTCATCACTACAGCTAAAAAGATAGGTTTGCTTATTTGTCTTCACACTAACCCCGAAGTAATAAGGAAACACTCCTCCTTTCGCTCGATCAATACCCGAATCAATAGCGATTATATCTTCTGTCTCAGATAGCCTTTGATATGCTTCACTTTCGACCGTTTTTTGAACCATTTCACTTAATATTATTTGTTCTTCATCGGTTGGTTCATACCATTGGTCAAAGAAAAACCATTTTCCAAAACAGTATATATTTACACCGATACTCAAGGTAAATATAACAATACAAATGATTAATAGTATTTTCTTGTTTTTCACTATACTATCCCCTGTATAAAAAATTTATAATAATAAAGTAAGTATAGTATAGAAAATGAAAATCTGAAAAATTATAAGTAAACGCACCTTTTTAATAAAGATGCGTTTTTCTCGAATCAGTCTGACATTATATTATTTAAGCAATATGTTAGGACATCATCCTTCATAATAAAACTATATCTTTTATTCGTTTTAACATTCTTTGGTATTTCACTTATCAAAACTGGCCCTTCAGTTTCATAATACGTCTCTTGCCTTTCTAATTTCTCAATATCAGCGACATAAACATTTTTCACGACATGGCCTGCTTTACCAGCTACATGATACTGTCCTAAATAATAAATCGATTTGATAATGCCTCCTGTCTCTTCCATTACTTCTCGGTGTGCTGCTTGTTCAGCAGTCTCCCCTTCTTCTACTTTTCCACCTGGAAACTCTAATCCCCGATCCTTATGCTTCGTTAATAACCATTCTCCTTGATAACGGCAAATAACCCATACATGCTTGGGTTCCTTTGAAAAAGGATGGTCCAGAAAAGAAAGTTGAATTTCATTTTGATAATAATCACGAAATGTATACATGTGTCAGCTACCTTTTTTCAATGATGTGTAATATTTGTTATTTTCCACTCCTGGTTTGCAAAAGTAAATTCCATTTCAATTTCAAAGTCTCCATAGAGCTCAGATTGGTTTTCTTGCTTAACCAGTACTTTATTATGCTCTAATTGTATCACATCATAGTCATTCTGTTTATTAAACCAAGGAGGTGTTTCGGTTGCAACAATATATAATCCTCCATTCTCCTCATAAAAATAGAAATTGACATATTCTCGAGCGATAGTTTCCGTTGTAACAACACCAAAGGCATTTATTAATGATTCTTTATCATTAAACTCTAATACTTGGTAGTCTTGATCTGTTTCTTGTACTAAGAGTCGCATAAACTCATCTGTCAATTGAATGATTTCTTCTTTTGTAATGGATTGATATTGTGAATCTTCCTCTATTACTTGTTCTTTACTTGATATTGAAGCTGTTGATGGTATGATAAGGGCGATGCAAATACCAAGTGCAATTAGTATCAATACATATTTCATCTCTATTCCTCTCCATGTCTCTAGTAGAAATTATTCCCTTTCCTCTACTAGCCTTAAACTAGAAAAGGAATAAGATATTATATCCTATTCCTGTATGGCTTCACATATGATTATCTTCTAAAATCCCAATACTATCGATATGACTTTTTATTGTGTCATCTCCTAAATCATATAGCATTTGATAGACTTCCACCAACCCGGTATCATAATGATCATTAGGCTTATCATTATGATATGGCATTATAGGTACATGCGCCCGCCAAAATGCTTGCATGGATGCGCTGTCCATATTGTTCAGTTTTGCTCTTAGCATCGCTACTTCTTCGTCAGTTGCATGAATGGTAAAGCTATCATTATTTTGATATTTCGTTTGTGAAATTTCTCCACTGCCTATGTCGATATAGTATTTCTTTTTTTCCAATACATCCACCTCCTATCCTTAATTTGTCTTAAAGTAGGAAAAGAATGTATGATAAGCATTGATTAATCATTTAGTAGCGCCAATAATTTACTACGTACTAGTTTATTGGAAGCATTCCTTGGCAAGCTCTCTACAAAGTATATTTCCTTTGGAAGCTTATATTTTGCAAGTCTTTTTTTCGCATAATCAATAATTTCTTCTTGTTGTAAGTTATTATTGGAACGGACGATAAATGCCACTGGGATTTGCCCCCAGTTATCATCAGGCTTTGCGGCTACTCCTACTTCCTTTACGCCATCATATCCAGACAATACGCTCTCTATTTCAGATGGATATATATTCTCCCCCCCTGAAATTATTAAATCCTTTCTACGATCAACAACATATAAAAATCCTTCCTCATCTATATAACCAAGATCTCCTGTTGTAAGCCAACCGTTTTGAAAGCTTTCTTCATTTGCTTCTTGATTATTGAAGTAACCATTTGTTACCATTGGTCCTTTAACAAGGATCTCACCAATCTCATTTGGTGCACTGTTCTTTATTTTTATTTGAGCAGGAAATAATGCCTTTCCAGCTGAACCAACCTTAGCAAATGCATCCCTTGGACTTAATGTAACAATCTGTGATGAGGTTTCTGTCATTCCAAAGGATTGAAAGACTGGAATATTTCTTTCATTCGCTTTTTTCAATAATGGTATAGGAGCTGGTCCACCACCAAGAAGCATACAACGAAAATGATTAGGAAGCCTACTCTCACCTAGCGACTGAATCATTCTTTGCAACATTACAGTGACCACTGAGACAATCGTTACACCACGATTAATAATAGCATCGAGTACGATCTGTTCATCGAATTTTTCAACTAAATAGACAGGCATACCATATATGACACTTTTGATGAAAATGGAAAATCCCCCAACATGAAAATATGGTAAGACAGCAAGCCATTTATCTGATTCCGATAAACCAAGATTCAATGCTGAACCAATTGCACTCCACCAATGATTCCCATAGGTATGTACCACTCCCTTTGGAAAACCAGTCGTACCTGAAGTATAGATGATTGTGAAAGGATCATCCAAATTAATTTCAGATACGAGCTGGGTATCCTGTTTCGCTTCCTTCCCAACCTCGGAAAAGCTTCTAACAAAATCAATGCTTAATTCATTAGCTTTTTGAATTAAATCATCTGCAGCTAATACTACTCTAACTTCAGCATCGTCTAGCTGATAATTTATTTCTTCTGTTGTTAGTCGAGTATTTAATAACACGATTACAGCACCTAGATAACTCAATGCATGTACGGCAATAATCATGTCTAGATTATTATTGGATAGCACTCCAATATGATTACCTTTTTGAATTCCAAGTGTAGCTAGTCTTTTAGCAAATGCTTGACTTTTTTCCTTAAGCTCATGAAATGTAATAACTGTCCCATCCACCAATTCAATTGCTGGTTGATTCGGTGAAAGAAATGCTTGTTTTGTTAACCAATGGGGAATAGTTTCAGCCATTCATACCACCTCATTTTATAGAAAAACCTTTGCATAATTTGCAAAGGTTTTTCTCGTTTTGGCTTCTTTCAGTAGCCTATTAGACGTTCATTGATCATACTAATTTTGGCTTTGCAAGATAACATCAAGGAAAACGAGGGAATTGACCGAAGTCTGGTTTTCTTTTCTCCTTGAATGCGTCTCTTCCTTCTTTCGCTTCATCTGTTGTGTAATAAAGAAGTGTTGCATCTCCACCCATTTGCTGTAGACCGGCTAAGCCATCCGTAGCCGCATTAAATGATGCCTTTAAGAATCGTAATGCAGTTGGTGATTTTTCTAAGATTTCAGCACACCATTGTAGTGTTTCTTCTTCTAGCTGTTCGAGTGGAACAACCTTATTAACCATTCCCATTTCATAAGCTTCTTGTGCATTATATTGACGGCATAGGTACCAAATTTCACGTGCGCGTTTTTGACCTACCATTTCAGCAAGTAATCCCGCTCCATAGCCCGCATCGAAGCTTCCTACTTTTGGACCGGTTTGTCCAAAAACAGCGTTATCAGCGGCAATTGTTAAATCACAGACAACATGAAGTACATGGCCACCACCTATCGCATAACCAGAAACCATGGCAATGACTGGTTTTGGAATTGTACGAATAAGTCGTTGTAAATCTAGAACATTTAAACGTGGGATATGGTCTGATCCAACATATCCACCATGTCCACGAACAGATTGGTCTCCTCCAGAACAAAATGCTTTATCACCTGCACCTGCTAAGATAATGACACCGATAGATGAATCGTCACGTGCATCAGCAAACGCATCAATCATTTCATTTACGGTTAGTGGTGTAAACGCATTGTGCTTTTCCGGGCGATTCATGGTGACTTTTGCAACACCATTGTATTTTTCATAAATAATTTCTTCGTAATCACGAACTTTTTCCCATTGTACAGACATGGAATTCCTCCTTCTATGTAATAAACTATCGGTACGACCGTTTACAATAGGTCTACCTAGGTTTTGTTTATACAGATAAAAAGCTATACCTTTTTATCTGCTAAAATAAACTCCTCTACTATTTTACCAAAAAGTTCAGGTTGTTCCACATGAATTGCATGTCCAGCATTATTTACTAATGTCATCTTGCTATTTGGTAGTAACTTATCCATCTTTTCATTAATAGAAATAAACTTATGGTCCAATTCCCCAACAATTAGCAATACTGGGACAGTAAGTGCTGAAAGGGTATACCACCAGCTTGGTTGACTACCAGTTCCCATAGACCGTAACGACATTACTAATCCTTCGACTGATTGAGACATTCGTTCCCTGCGGAGCTCTTTACGGACATTCTCTGCTAAATCTCGCTGCGATAAAAAGAGTGGGATATTTTCCCAATATTTAACAAAGGACTCTAGGCCTTTTTCTTCAAGCATACTTGCGAGATTCTCATCCTGATCGATTCGTTTCTTACGTTCTTCTATCGTCGCTAATCCTGGAGAAGCACTTTCAAGGGTTAGCGACTTTAGCGCTTGCGGATAGAACATTGCATATGAAAGAGCGGTTCTTCCTCCCATGGAATAGCCTACTAGATGGAATTGATCAAACCCATTTTCTGTCACAATTCGGTGAATATCATGACAACAGCTCTCCATGTCAACAGAGGAAGATGCAAAGGTTTTCCCATGTCCTGGCAAATCGATGACTAATATTGTAAATTGTTTTTGGTGTTTTTCTAAGAATTGATCCCAAGTATGTGTACTTCCCGTGAATCCATGCAGCAATACTATTGGTTCACCATTTCCATGGATTTCATACCAATAACTCACATCCCGAATTAGCGTTCTCACTGAACCACCAGCTTTAAAATATCCTCTTCAATAGCTGTCCATAATTCCTTGTGCCAATGAAGATTTTCAGTTCGATCTGTTTTCACCTCAATAACAGATAATCCTTGTTCTTGATAGCTTGCTAATAACATTTCTTTTAATTCGCTAGAATCTGTCGGATTGTGATACGAACCTCCATACATTTCAATTGCCTTTTGAAAATCAATATTTAGCGGTGTTCCAAACAGTACCTCGAAATGTTTTTCATGGTGGAATTGTGGTAAAAACGAGAATATACCACCACCATTGTTGTTGATTACAAGGATCGTAATATTGAGATTATAATGTTTTGCTGCAAGTAAGCCATTCATGTCATGGAAAAACGATAAATCGCCTAATAATAGCGTTACTGGGTTTCCAGACGCTGCAGCTCCTAATCCACTTGATATAATCCCATCAATACCGTTTGCCCCACGATTAGCTAATAATGTTAGCTTTTTAGAGCCCGCCATTAGGAATGTATCTACATCACGGATGGACATACTATTTCCTACATAAAATGTACTTTTGTTAGGAATTACATCTGTTAATTGCTTCACAGCTTCTCCTTCTGTAAGTGAACCAACCGATGCTTTTACTAAATGTTTCTTAGCAATCGAATTAAAGTTTTTCCAAGTAGTTAACCAGTCATTGTCTGAAGAAGAGCTTATAATTCCAGCCTCTAATAAATCTGAACAAAATAAAACCGGATCAGCATAAATATATTCTGTAGGATTACCAACCGGTTCACGATAGCCAGCATCCTGTTCAACCACGAATTGGAGAGCAGTCTGATTTTCTTTCACAAAAAATAAATATGCCTTAGATACTGGCATAGCTCCAAACCGAATAATATAATCAGGTTTTAAATAAGCTCGGATTTTTTCATTGCGTAAAAAACTGTCATAGCCCTCAATAATATTTCCAGTTGAATGGGAGCCAGTTCGAATCAGTGATAGCGGATCAGCTAAAATTGGAACTCCCCAATTTTCTGCAAGCAATGTAACAGCCTCCGCTAAATCCTGATCCATTTGTGGACCACATACAAAAAGTCCCTTTTGCAGAGAGGCTAATCGCTCAGCAAGCTGATTTATAAAGCTCTCTGGGAGCCTTCTTTTCCCATCATGCCATCTAGTATATGGCTCACGAATTGGTTCTCCCCAAAGATCCTTAAGTGTGAAGTCAGGAATAAGAGGTTCTTGAAAAGGAAAATTCAGATGAACTGGTCCTGGATTACCCGATAAAGCCTCATGAACTGCTCGTGCTGCTCTTATTCTAGCGTAATTTAGCATTTCTGCTGTAGACTTAGGCAATGCCATCTCATGAAAGCTCTTCACATAGGAGCCGTACATCTTTATTTGATCAATGGCTTGTGGTGCACCAACATCTCGTAATTCATGGGGACGGTCTGCAGTTAGAGCAATTAACGGTACCCTACTCTCATGTGCTTCTACTATCGCTGGATAATAGTTAGCAGCCGCAGTTCCAGAAGAACAAACTAGTGCAACAGGCCGATTTGTTTGTTTCGCTAATCCCAAACCGAAAAATGCAGCAGATCGCTCATCTAAAATAACCCATTCTTTAATTTCTGGATGCTCTCGAAAAGTCATGGCAAGTGGAGTTGACCTTGATCCAGGTGAAATAATGACATCAGTTAATCCACTTTTTGCTAATTCATCAACAAAATTTGCAATATATCTCGTTAAGTCTTCCGTGTGACTCATTTTTTATCCCCCTAATACGGTTAACATCGGTAAAAACTTAATTCGCGTCTCTTCAAATTCCGCTTCAGGGTCTGAACTTCTTACCACTCCACAGCCAGCAAATAATGAAGCAGTATTACCCTGAATAAGTCCTGAGCGAATCGCTACAGCAAATTCGCCATTTTGATTACTATCTATCCAGCCAAAGGGGGCTCCATACCATCCTCGATCAAGTAATTCAGATTCGCGAATATAGGATAGTGCTTCTTTTCTAGGCTCCCCGCCTAGTGCAGGCGTTGGATGTAGCTTCTCAATGACATCAAATATACTATACCCTTCTTTAAATATACCTCTTACAGGTGTATATAGATGCTGCAAATTTCTTAATCTATAAAGAACAGGCTTTTTAGGTATCTCCATTTTCTGACAAAATTCCTCTACAGAATTCTTTATCATTTGCACAACAAAATCATGCTCTTGCAAATTTTTTTCATCGTGCAATAATTGATACCCTATCTTATCATCCTCAAGTTCATTCCTACCCCGAGGTGCAGTCCCAGCTAAACAAGTTGATAATAACTGATTACCTTCCAGTTTTATTAGTCGCTCTGGACTAGCTCCAACGAAACAATCCGTTCCTTTTTCATATGCGAAAATATAACTGGTAGGTTGTGTATCAATTAATTGTTTGATTACATCCGTTAAACCAACTTCTTCTGAGAAGGTTAATCGTAGCTCACGAGCTAAAACGATTTTCTCTACTTGGCCTTTAGCTATATATTCAGTTGCATGTTTTACTGTCTCTTTCCACTGTTCTGGTTCAACTTCTTCCCGCCCAACAATTACTGGCTTTTTATGGTCTATATTTTGATAAGAAAGGAGAGCCTTCTCTTGATCAGCAAGTTGTCTTATTAAAAGCTTCGGATCATCCATTCCATCTACTAAAATCGTTGTTGTTAAAAAAGTCCCTTGTTGATTTACAAGTAATAAAAATGTCGGAACTCGAAGTTCATTATTCGTAAACTTATTCCACAACGCTGTCTTAGGCTTGTGTGGATCAAAAGCCATCCCACCAATTGCAGCAATTCCAGTCCCAGGAATCTGATACGGATTATTAATCACCGCTTCCTTCAAAACGGACTCCCATTTCTCCTCTAAACTAGATATAGCTTGAGAGTCCTCGTGGATAGAAACAGCACTTCCTATCCCTACCATCACAAAGTCATCGATTGTACTATGCCAATAGGAACGATTCATATGTAACGTTAATCCTGCTTCAAAAAAGTGCAAGGGGTTTAACGGTTGTATTTTTTTCGTAAAGCTCACTAGCCTTGACTCAGAGGAGTGTAGGCCCTGAATCACTCTTACTAAAGTGGACTCAAGTGTTTCCTCTTTAACCTCTATCATTTGGTTGTCCTCCGTTTTAACATGATACGTCTCTTTATATTCTATTCCCTTTCTTCTAGTTTCTCAAGAAAACTACTATCTACTCCAAATAGCCCTACTTTTACACCTGTTATCCTACTTCATTGACACCCTTACTCTTTTTGCCTAAACTAAAAATGATATAGATAGATAAGGAGTTAGTTTATGGCAACAACAGATAAAGATCATATTAAAAGAGCCTTAAATGAACGGGACGGCTTTCAGGTTTGGTGGAGACTACTTCGCCCGCATACATTGACTGCATCATTTGCTCCAGTATTTGTTGGAACAATGGTCGCATTAAATGCCGGTAGTTTTCATCTATTATTATTCTTGGCAATGTTAATTGCATCCATCTTAATACAATCTGCCACAAATATGTTTAATGAATATTACGATTATGTACGTGGTGTCGATTCGGAGCATTCCGTTGGTATTGGTGGAACTATTGTTAGGGATGGAATCCAGCCAAAGACAGTACTTCGTTTGGCACTCATTTTTTACGGAATTGCCCTTTTACTGGGTATATATATTTGTGCAATCACCAGTTGGTGGATTGCTGCCATTGGGCTAGTATGTATGCTGTTTGGTTATTTATACACAGGAGGACCATTTCCAATTTCTGCAACACCGTTTGGAGAAGTTTTTTCTGGATTCTTCATGGGTACAGTTATCATCGGTATTAGTTATTATATACAAACAGGTTATATAGACGCATTCCCTATTTTCATCTCCATTCCAGTTGCGATATTAATTGGTTGTATAATGCTTTCTAATAACATTCGCGATTTAGATGGTGATAAACAAGGTGGGCGGAAAACACTAGCCATATTACTTGGAAGATACAATGCCGTTCGTTTTCTAGGTCTATTATTTATTATCGCATTCTATTTTACTGCATATTTTATTATTATTGGCATTTTACCACTATGGTCTCTCCTTACATTTGTCGCAGTGATTCCTGCTGTAAAAGTTGTAAAGGGGTTTAAAGGAAAAACAAAACCATTAGAAATGATGCCAGCTATGGTGCTAACTGGAAAAACCAACTCCATTTATGGCATCCTGCTAGGCTTGTCTTTATTGATTAATTATTTCATCTAAGAACTACTAATACTTATAAAAGGGGAGAGTTCAGATGGAAATATCAAATACACTTATGGAATCGCTTGGTATTGAAACACTGTCACTAGATAAGGAACTTGTTGTCATGACAATGCCAGTCGATCACCGTACACATCAGCCTCTTGGCTATCTACATGGGGGAGCCAGTGTAGCACTTGCTGAATCCGCTGCAAGTGTAGGAGCATGTTTACATGTCGATTTAGAGAAATTCCATGTTTTTGGAATCGAAATTAATGCGAACCATATCAAGAGTAAACGTGATGGAATTGTAACAGCAAAAGCAAGACCAGTCCATGTTGGAAAAACGACGATGGTATGGGAAGTTGACATTCGAGATGAAGATGAGAAATTAATTTGTATTTCTAGATGTACAATCGGAGTTGTACCGAAGAAATAAAAAAAATCAGTGGGGAACTAGTTCCCCACTGATTTTTTTATAAAGCATCACATAAAAAGTAGTTCAGAATTATCCCATAAGGCTGAACTACTCTCTAAACATAAATTTGATTATACAAATTTTGCTTGCTGCTGTTCAATCCAGCGGCGCATTTTGATAAATATTGGTACAAATAATATTCCTACAATAATTCCTTTAATCACGTTAAAAGGTAAAATACCAACTAAAATAGTAGTCATCATAAATTCGTGGGTAACTTCTCCCCAGCCCATCATCAATGAGTATGCTGGTAGCAACACAAAGTAATTAAATACTCCCATTCCTAATGCCATGATGATTGTTCCAGTTATTAATCCAGAAACAATACTTTTTACATTTTTAAATTTGTGATAAAGAATTCCTATTGGTAACACAAGTAACACACCAGCTATTAGGTTTGCTGTAACACCTACTATTTCCCCACCACCTATTGCTAGATATAAACCATTCTTTATGGCTACAACAATAACTCCAGCTAATGGTGAGAAGATTAATGATGCCATAATTGCGGGTACATCACTAAAATCAATCTTTAAATAACTTGGTAATAATGGGAGAGGAAAATTAATAAAGAACAGCAATAATGATACTGCACCTAACAAAGATAATATTATAAGTCTCGTTAATTTGGATGATTGCTTATTACTAGTTTGCATCATCTAACTCCTCCTTCACATGCATCGATTCACATCTTGTGAAGGATGAACCTATTCCTACATACAAATAAACCCTAAAGCCATAACCTAATCGGGGCTTTAGGGTTTTAAATTCAATAGGAAATAGAGGCACATAAAAATGTACCAACTGTTCGGCTCGACATCTTCTCCCATCCAGACTTTAACTGTCGGTCCTGGATTTACACCAGATCAACCAATTTGACATACCTCTCAAACGGCTCACGGACTTAGAACCATGGTTCATTACCGTCGGTCGGGAATTACACCCTGCCCCGAAGATGGAATCGATATGATATTTTCAATCTTAATTATAACACATACTTTTGATTTGAAAAGGAGTATGCTCACTATTATTTTAAATAAACCAACTGGAAATATCCAAAATTTGATTGGAATCAGAAAGGGAGCCTAGTATCACCTTTGAAGATGTTTATTACTTAATCAAGGGGATTTAAGCTCTCCTCTCCCGTCAAATCAGCAATCATTGTAACAAGTAGATTTATCTCCTGATCTATATCCATAAAACTTGCCGTCTCAACTGGCGAATGCATGTAACGTAACGGCAATGATACTAACGAAACCGGAACACCACGACCAGTGTACCGCATTTTATCAGCATCAGTGCCAGTATGTCTTGGGGTTAGCTCATACTGTATCTCTAGCTGAAGCTTTTTGGCAGCTTTTTCTAATAATTGATTAATTTTACGATTGATTGGAGCACCTTTTGCTAACACCGGCCCCTTTTCCAGTCGAACATCACCATGCTTATTCTTATTAACACCAGGATAATCCGTAGCAAAAGTCACATCACATGCAATGGCCATCGTTGGTTCAATTCCTGCAGCTGCAAAATATGCTCCACCCATATTCGTTTCCTCATTGACAGTACTTGCTGCATATACTCCAACTGTACAGCCCTTTTTCTTTAATTGCCTTAGCACTTCAGCAACGATAAATGCTCCAGTCCGGTTATCCAAACCTCTACCGGAGATATAGCGGTCCATTAAAATTTCAGGCTCTGTTTTGTACACTACTAAATCACCTATTTGTACAAATTGTTCTGCCTCACCCTTTGTTTTAAAGCCACAATCAATAAATAAATCCTCTAGGTCAAAATCGTTCTTCAATCCACCATGATGTTGAGCATTTACACCAATGACACCTGTTAATGTTTTACCATAGCCTAAGACGGTTGTTTTCATACCGACTGCAGCCTTTGGATTAATTCCACCCATTTTATCAAAATGTAAAAAGCCATTTTCATCAATACGATTAATAACAAGAGCTATCTCATCGCAATGCCCTGCCAACAGAACTTTAAATGGAGCATCCGGATTCAATACACCTATAACATTTCCAGCATTATCTGTGATGACATCATCGGCAAACGCTTTAAAGTAATCACGTATTTTCTTTTGAATTTCCACCTCTTCACTGGAGGGGGAAGGAGTTCTAAGTAATTCTAATAAAAAATCTCTATTTGTCTTTTCCAATACAGACAACTCCCTTAATTATAAATTTATTGGTTTTATCATAACAAAATAACAGACAGCAAGCACTTTTATTTACGCAGCTTAAAATAATTATTAAACTTTATTTAATATATTGAATAGGAGGATGAACATGACATTAAATGATTGGTTCTTAAAAGCCATGTCTCACCAAGCATATATTGATGCGATGGAAACACATAAAGAAAATTTACTACATATCTATCATTCGTTCACCACACCAGAGGATAATGATTTCTTTAAACGTATACAAGATAAAAAATTACGAGTTATTGTCTTGACAGAGGATTGGTGTGGGGATGCTATGATGAACATTCCAATTCTTCTACATTTAGCTGAAAAAACAAATATGGAAGTTCGTATGCTCCTACGTGACTCTAATTTGGAGCTTATGGACCAATACTTAACAAATGGTAAAGCACGTTCTATCCCTATCTTCATCTTTATAGACGAGGATGGAAAGGAAATAGCAAAATGGGGTCCTAGAGCGGAAGAGGTTCAACATTATGTGGAGGAAATAAGAGCTGAATTACCGGATAAAGAGGCAGAAGATTATAATGAGAAGCATCGTGAAGTAATTCAAAAAATGACTGAAACATTTAAATCGGATACTAAACTTTGGAATGTAGTATACACCAGTCTAAAAAACACACTATCAAGCATGTACTAATATCAGAAGACCCGACCACTATAATAGTGGTTGGGTCTTCTGATATAGTTGCGTAGAAAATGGTACATACTAATGAGACACAATAATTTAGTTAGGTGAGAGAATGAATATTGAGCTCTTTAAACATGTCTATTTTCGACTTCCCATCCTAGTTCGCCTACTTGTAACCGTTCTTTTAGTTATGATTCTATTTGGCGCTATCATTCATTTTATAGAACCCAACCAATTTCCCACAATCTTTGACGGTATATGGTGGGCTGTTGTTACAGGTGCTACTGTAGGATATGGAGACTATGTTCCATTATCAACAGCGGGGCGAATCGTTGGTATTATTTTGATTTTAACTGGTGGGGGATTAATTACTTTCTACATTACTCAATTTGCTGCGACAACAGTACAGCATGAAAATGATCTTTCTCACGGTAAAGTCGCATATAAAGGAACGAAGCATTTCATTCTAATCGGCTGGAACGAAAAGACTAGAATCTTAATCCAACGGGCATTAAAGCTAGATCCTAAGCTTGAGATTGTATTAATTGATCAAACCTTAACTAGCATATCGTATCAGCATTTTCCAATTCATTTTATTCATGGAGACCCAACCGATGATTATATCTTACAAAAAGCAAATATTCGAGATGCGATAAGAGTCATTATAACCGCAGATAATCATCGGAATGAAAAACAAGCTGACAATTATTCCATCTTAACTACCGTAGCGGTTCGCGGCAACCACCCGGATATTCCCATTTTGGTCGAAATTCTTTCATCCAACCAAATTGATAATGCCATTCGTGCTGGGGCAAGCACCATACTTCGCCCAAATGATTTTATGAGCACATTACTTTTCCATGAAATATTTCATAATAAGTCGAATCCATTTGAATCAATTATTCAGCTACTAAAAACACAAAAATTTAAGCAAATACATGTATTAGAAGAGTACTATCACAAAAGCTTTTTAGAGGTATCGACTGCACTTCATGTAAAACAGTATTTAGTACTCGGAATACTTCGAGATAACGAATGGCATATGAATCCTCCCCCTTCCACGCCTTTACAGGAAGGTGATATATTAATAACGTTAGTTCCATGGCGACATTAATATTTTGCCTGAATCCACTTTCTATGATAGAATTATTTATTGCGTGAAAAGAAACGAATATATAGGAGTTGTTCAGCATGACAGACAAGTTTGAAATTGGTGAGGTTTTGAAAGGCAAGGTCACAGGAATCCAACCATATGGTGCATTTGTTGCATTAAATGATGAAGTACAAGGATTAGTTCATATTTCAGAGGTTACCCATGGATTTGTAAAAGATATTAATGATCATCTATCCGTAGGAGATGAAGTTTCGGTAAAGGTACTAAGTGTTGATGAAGATAATAATAAAATTTCACTTTCCATTCGTGCCACTGAAGAGCCACCTAAGAAGCAAGCGAAAGCAAAACCTCAGAAAAAATCCGTTAAACTAGAAGAGGATACTTCTGGATTTAATACCCTAAAAGAAAAACTAGAAGAGTGGATTGAGCAATCTGAATTAAAAAAATAAGTTTTTCTGACAGAGGCTTCCCCCCATCAACATTACCTATTTTGTTAATATTGATGGGAGAAGCCTCTTAAACATTTCTTACAGCTATGATATGTTTGAATCAACAGAGTCTATTTTAACTATTAATTTAGGAGTTGAGAAGAATGACACATATCCAATTTTCTTATCAGCATGCACTGAATTTTTTACATAAAGATGAGATAGACAATTTTTCAGACTATGTCCAAGTAGCACATCAGGCTATCCATAATAAGACAGGTCCTGGAAGTGATTTTTTAGGTTGGGTTGATCTACCGGAAGATTTTGACAAAGAAGAATACAGCCGTATTAAAGCAGCTGCTGAGAAAATACAAAAGGATTCCGATATTCTCCTTGTCATTGGAATTGGTGGCTCTTATCTTGGAGCAAAAGCCGCGCTAGAAATGTTGAACCATTCCTTCCAAAATATGCTTTCTAAGGAAAAGCGTAGCACACCACTTATTATTTTTGTTGGGCACCATATGAGCTCTACATATATGAAAGAATTATTGGATGTACTTGAAGGAAAGGACTTCTCCATTAATGTAATTTCTAAAAGTGGTACAACAACAGAGCCTGCTCTAGCATTCCGTATTTTTAGAAACTATTTAGAAGAAAAGTATGGCAAGGAAGAGGCAAAATCACGAATTTTTGCTACTACAGATAAAGCACAGGGAGCACTAAAAGGTCTTGCAGATGAAGAGGGCTACGAAACATTTGTTATTCCTGATGATGTAGGTGGAAGATTTTCCGTTTTAACTGCTGTTGGCATATTACCACTTGCTGTTAGTGGAATAAATGTGGATGACATCATGCAAGGTGCACGGAAGGCCATGAATGATTTTAATGAGCCTCAAATAAAAGACAATATAGCCTATCAATATGCTGTCGTAAGAAATGTTTTATATCACAAAGGTAAGACCATTGAGATGTTAGTAAACTATGAGCCTAGCCTTATCTTTTTTGCCGAATGGTGGAAACAGCTATTTGGTGAGAGTGAAGGAAAAGATCAAAAAGGAATCTTTCCAACCTCAGCTAATTTCTCAACTGATCTTCATTCTTTAGGGCAATATATACAAGAAGGCCGTCGAGATCTCTTTGAAACGGTAATTCATGTCCATAAGTCAAAATTTGATTTAACCGTAGAAACAGAGGAAAACAATGCTGATGGTTTAAATTACCTAGTAGGTAAAACAATCCATGAAATTAATGATAAAGCTTTCCAAGGTACTCTGCTTGCCCATACTGATGGTGGTGTACCGAATTTGGTTATTCATGTACCAGAGCTTGATGCATACACCTTTGGTTATCTTGTTTACTTCTTTGAAAAGGCATGTGCGTTAAGTGGCTATTTACTAGGTGTAAATCCTTTTAATCAGCCTGGTGTAGAAGCCTATAAGAAAAATATGTTTGCCCTATTAGGAAAACCTGGATTTGAAACGGAAAAAGAAGAATTAGAGAAAAGACTTTAATCCTAAAATAAACAGCTCAAATCTGAGCTGTTTATTTATTCAATACCACTTATCTTCCAGACTCCATTTACCTTCACCATATCCATAGTAGCAATTATTTGAATATCCTCGTGCCACCCTAGAAAATAAATAGTAGCACTTTCCTTTGTTGGATATTGTACAGCTACTAAATTACTTTTATCTTTTATATCCCACCAATCCATCTTTTCACTATTTTTAATTGTATATTCGCTATTTATGGAAGTGAATACCGCTTTATCCTTTTTCTGGTAGGAGTAAATATATAATGATGTTAATTCTATTGGGCTGAGACCTTGTAATACCGCTCGGTCAAAACTACTAGCATATTCCTTGTAAACTTCAGTCGTATTATCTATAAACGGCCATTTATTTAAATCATAAATATCACTATATCCTACATTCTGAAATCTTGGATCAAGCATTACCTCAATTCGATTATAATTAGGATAATCCTGTGAAGTATATTGCCATTCATTAGCCTCCCAATCTTTAATTGCCTCTTCAACTGCTCCATAGAAGATAGAGTTTGGGTTATTATGTAAAAACTGATAAAACTCCTCTTTTTCTTCCATTAATGGCTTAGGTTCGTTTCCACCCGTCAAATAAATCGAGAGATAACTACTTATCTCCTGTGCTAGTAATTTTCGAAATTCATTGGAATAGATTTCTCCATACTTAATAATTAATCCTTCCAGCGCTAATAAATCCGTATCTATATTCTTCCAATGACCATCTGTATAAAAATCCTTAACGTTTTCCGAGAATCTTATATATTCTATATACCCCTTATGAAACCCAGCTTCACTAGTTTTTTCTTTAAGGTATTGATAATCAATTTGCACAGTCAGAATTTCCGTGTCATGTGTGAGATAAAAACCTTGTTCCCGAATTATTTTAATAAGTTGTTTTATTTCCTTTGGGCCTTTGTAGCCTTCTAAGTCCTCTTGTGCCAGAACGATTGCATCATAGTCATCTATCATAATTTGATGTTTTGTTAAGTGTTGCGACAAGTATTCCTGGAATTCAAATTTATATATATTATAAGAATTAAGTAGTTGTACCAAGGACTTATCACCATTTTCTTTGGATGCATCTAAGTCTCTCGTCCATTTAGAAGGAGGAGTTAAAAAGTAATCAATTAATTCTTTTACCTCTTCCAAACTACCGTAGAAATCATCTCCTGAGTGTTGGTTCATATCTTCAATGAAATCACTAACATAGGATACAATAGAAAATTGATTAGCATCCGCCAACCCAAATTCTAGGGCTAATTTCTTCTTTTTTTCTTCTAAGTAAGCTAGTATTTCTGGATTAACACTTTCCTCCACTGTATCTATTTCCATCTTTTCATTGTATCGCTTTTCCTGTAATGTCCGTTCTTTTTCACGTGCTAGTTCCTTCTTCTCTTCCTGTAAATAGAAAATAGCTATGCTAAAAAAGAACAGTAATCCTATAACTGCGATAAAAGTAGGGAGACGTTTTTTCCAGCTATTTTTGTTTTTTCTAAGCTCAATATACTGTATAATACCATCAGTATTACAGAATTCTGGAATGACATCATAGACATACTTCATTTCATATAAAGATTTTTCCAGCTCATTCACGAGTGCAACGGAATTCCACTCCCTCACCTTTCCACACATTTTCCGAATGATTCGTTTACCACGATCTATTTTTACATTAACCGATTCTGTATTCATCTTTAATAGTTGAGCTATTTCATCCATACTCAAGTTATGAAAAAAGTAAAAAATAAGCGGCGCTTTAAGATTTATATTCAAATCTTGAAATACTACATGAAGAACATGATGAGGTTTTTTTTCAAAAAAATAGCCGAGCTGCTGATCATGGATTACAAAGCTTGTCTCAGGTTTCTGCTGTTTTTTAAGATAAGCTTTTATTGTTTTGTACGCCGTTTGATAAACGGATAACCACTCCGTATCTCCATCTATCTCTTTAAAAACATAATATAAGTTATAAAATACTTCTTGTACTACCTCTTCAATATTGTTAGTTACTATACCAAATTGAAAAGAAAGTCTTTCTACTTCTGGTTTATACCGTACTACAAATTTATGAAAATCTAGTACTGTATTCTCTTTGTTTACATAGTAAGCGTTATACATTTTCTCCCCTCCCTTTTGACCACTTCTTATCTTATCTATAAGACGATTTATTTTAAGTAAAGTTTCAAGGCACCGAATTAAAACAGTTCATTCGATTATTAGAACTGCCTATTTTATGTATATAAAACAGTAGATGAGTAAAAAATATTTCGTTCTAAAAAAGTTTTTTTAAAAGTATGTTTAAATTTATTTTATCAGGGTATAACTATTAACGTAAGACTTTCTCGTATTCCCCCTGTAGGCAAGGCGTTATAACGCTTTGCTTTTTTTTATTTATTAATTCCTTTACAACTAATTACCCCAAAGAATGTGAAGCTTTCTAATGTTAAAATTACTATGGTTCTGTATAATTAATAGTAATGTAGTTTGAAGGAGGTTTCCATATGGGATTTTTTGAAACTGTTTACGACCGTAAAAATACAAGGTCTGTCAAATGGGATATGCTTGATGAGGTTTTTAACACAAGCGATGTATTACCAATGTGGGTAGCTGATATGGATTTTAGAGCACCTAAAGAAGTTACGGAGGCACTTTTAGAAAGAGTGAAACATGAAATTTTTGGGTATACAGTCATTGATAAAGATGTAAAAGCTTCCATTGTAAACTGGGTAGCTAGACGCCATCATTGGGAGATTAACCCAGAATGGCTTTCTTTTAGCCCAGGTGTTGTCACAACCTTACATATGGCTGTACAAGCATTAACAAATCCAAATGATTCTATTTTAATCCAAACACCTGTTTATACGCCATTTTACAAGGTGATAGAGGAACATGAGCGGAAAGTTGTGAAAAGCCCGTTAATCCGAAAGGGCGATACATATGCAATTGATTTTGAAGATTTTGAAGAAAAATTAAAACAAGGTGTAAAAGCATTTATTTTATGTAATCCACATAACCCAGTAGGAAGAGTGTGGAAGTATGAAGAGCTTAAGGAGATAGCTAGGCTTTGTTTAAAATATAATGTGTTCATCATTTCTGATGAGATACATGGTGATTTAGTTTTTCCTGATAAAAAGCATATACCTATCGGCTCTTTGTCTGAAGAAATTGCTAACT
The DNA here is from genome assembly GCF_050433565.1 of Ornithinibacillus bavariensis. Classification (NCBI taxonomy): domain Bacteria; kingdom Bacillati; phylum Bacillota; class Bacilli; order Caryophanales; family Bacillaceae; genus Ornithinibacillus; species Ornithinibacillus bavariensis. The sequence continues at coordinate 782,311 of NZ_JBNPWZ010000001.1, read as the reverse complement.
GTACGATCACTTGTATGGCTCCATCCAAGACTTTTAATCTTGCCGGATTACAAGCTTCTTATGCCGTTACAGCAAATCCTGAGCTACGTAAAAAGCTGGATCATCATTTTACGATTCAAGGTATCCATGGTCTTAATACTTTAGGGAATACCGCTTTGGAAGCGGCATATAATTTTGGTGAGCCTTGGCTAAACGAATTACAGGAAGTTTTGGTCAGTCATCATAACTATGTAAAAGAAGAATTAGAAGCGAAAACAGATTTACAAGTTATTCAATCAGAAGGAACTTATTTACTATGGATTGATTGTAAATCATTAAATATGGATGACAAAGCGTTACATTCCTTTTTTATTGAACAAGCAAAGGTGGGTCTAAACAAAGGAATAGACTATGGTGTTGAAGGCTCACAATTTATGCGGATGAACATTGCTTGTCCAAAAGAGATTTTAGTAGAAGGTGTACAGCGTATTATTGATGCTGTAACAAATAGATAAAGTAATTAAGCGCGGAAACACTCTAATTCCGCGCTTCTAATTTGAAGAGTTAATAAAAATGCTTTTGACTATAAAAATCAACGTGATTAATTTATTCATCTTTTTGTTTTTCATTAAATTCTGTTGGATCTGTAGGTGTTTGTTCTGGAACTTTTCCTTTACCAGATTTTATTTTACCACAAAGTATTCTTACTCCCGAGTCACCACCAGGCTGCGACACGCCGTCATCCTGTCCTTCTGTAACAACTAACGAGGTTCCCTCACCACGAAGTAAGGACATTTTTCCTTCCTTAAGCGTTGCCTTTGGTAGCATCAATTCGGCATCTACTAATCCATCTGAATCCGCCTCCACATTAGGTAAATCTCCTAAATGGGAACCCTTTGGATGCATTAATCCATGTTCCTTTCCCTCTGGATTTAAATGGCTACCTGCTGATTTAAAGTCTGGTGCATCACATTTTGGATATTCATGTACATGAATACCGTGAAATCCGGGAGTTAACCCTTCTAGTTTTAATTTTATCTTCACACCATCTGCCTCTTCTGATAATTCAGCTGTTCCTACCATATCACCCGATGCATTATACATGTCCACTGTTTTCGTTGTTATTATCTTACTTTGGCAAGCGGTAAGTAAGAATACTGCTAAAAGGAATATAAGCGATTTTCGCATTTACACTTCTCCTTTTGTGCTTAGTATAAGTAGTATTTGCAAAATTCATTAGGGTAAACATATGCGGTTTGAATTATTGAAGATAGCTATAAAAAAAGAGATAAAGCTATACGCTCTATCTCATTGAGTAGTTGAAGTATCATCATGCTTTTCAATTTTTAAATTTTTATATTGCTCATCAAATTTCTTTTCTTGTTTTTTGGAATATTTATAAATAAGGTATAATGCTACACCAGCACCTATCATAAATATTACCAGTGAAATGACAGCTGGGATATATTCTGATTTATCGTCAGGAAAATACAAAAATGGCATCATATTAAATCACAATCCTCTCCCAATAAGTATACCAAATATAAGGCAGTTACAATAGTCCTGAAGCCTAATTGTTCGCTAATTCGTCGAAAATTTGGCACAATGAGAGAAATGACCTGTTACATTATTGGAGAGGAAAAGGAGGCTCATTACGTTATTATGTCTACTCTTAAATTAGGAAAAATCATTCAAGTACCTTATAAATCGGGAATATATGTTGGAGAAATTGTGGAAGACCGTGGTGATAATTATCTTATAAAAACATTAGCTGTACTAAAGCATCCGATGCAAGGGGATCTGCACCATCCAAAACAAGTAGAAAATGTCATCTTTCACGAGAGAAAAGCATTATCACAATATGAGAAGTTTAATGCGTTAAAAGATATTGTAACAGCATATACAGAACCAGTACCTGATTATGGTACTTCTTTAAAAAATTCTGTAATAGCTTATAAAGAAAAATTAGCAAATAAAGCCAATGACTACAATACTGCCGCTCTAAAGGCATTAGAAACTGTGGAGAGTAGCTATTACTTAGGACTATGATTAGAGAATATGAGGTTTGACTCTTTTTGAGCTGCCTCTAAAATTTCCTGTAAAAAATAAAGCCAGAGTTTCCTCTGGCCCTTTGATTACTCACCCAAGTTTTCTTTAATTACTTCGGCAATTCCTTGAATTGCTTCTTCCTCGTCATTACCAGTAGCTGTAATCTTGATTTCCGCACCCTTTGGAATTCCAAGTGACATAACACCCATGATTGATTTTAAATTCACAGTTTTATCGTTATATGTCATTTCAATTTCTGACTGATACTGACCAGCTTTATTTACTAATAAAGTTGCTGGGCGCGCATGTACCCCTGTCTCTGCAGTGATTTTAAATGTTTGTTCCTTCATTTTGTTTCATCCTTCCAAACGTAATATTCGCCTGTACAAATTTTATGTACTTTTTTCCTTGATTATTCAATATTATACGTGAATAATTGAACTTACTTACATTATATACAAATTTATCACTTATTCAAAATAAAAAGACTGTGAAATTTGTTTTTAAATAGGGATTATGATAACTTTAGTTTTAGATTAGGCTACTAGGAGGGCATAAACATGAGTGTGCATATTGGTGCAAAAAATGGAGAAATTGCTGATAAGATATTATTACCAGGAGATCCTCTTCGCGCAAAATATATAGCGGAAACTTTTCTGGAAGATGTTAGTCAATATAATGAAGTTCGAGGTATGTACGGATTTACTGGTACATATAAAGGGGAACGAGTATCTGTTCAAGGAACAGGCATGGGTGTTCCATCTATTTCCATTTATGTTAATGAATTAATTCAAAGCTATGGCGTCAAAAAACTTATTCGTGTAGGTACATGTGGTGCTATCCAAAAAGATGTAAAGGTTCGTGATGTGATCTTAGCTCAAGGAGCAACAACAGATTCTCGCATTAACCAGCTTATCTTTAACGGAATTGATTATGCACCACTAGCCGATTTTGATTTGTTACGTACTGCTTATGAAATTGGTACGGAAAAAGGCTTAAGCATCCGTGTCGGGAACGTATTTACAAGTGATACGTTTTATCGTGATAATGCAAAAGAGGTGAATGAATTACTAGCCAAATATAAAGTACTAGCAATTGAAATGGAAACAACTGCATTATACACATTGGCAGCAAAATTTGATTGTCAGGCACTATCTGTCCTTACCGTATCAGATCACATTCTTACTGGAGAGGAAACAACCTCTGAGGAACGGCAGACTACCTTTAATGAAATGATGGAAATCGCTTTGGAAACAGCAATTAAATAGGTTTTCATAGGAAGCTTGGCTATCCCAGGCTTCTATTTTTTATTTATTAGATGGTTCTGAAGAATACCCAGTTAAAATAGTTTAAGCTAAAGGAATAGTATTCATAACATATTATCAGATGGTTATGATAAAATATCATCAACTATATACGTCTAACTGAAAGGAATCACGTAATGCAACTATTTTCCAATTATCCGTTAATTGCAGCACTATCTGCTATTATCTTTGCACAAGTCATTAAAATACCTATACGATTTATTGCCACTCGAGAGTTTTTGCCAGGCTTGGCATTTAGTACTGGTGGTATGCCAAGTAGTCATTCAGCAGCAGTTAGTGCATTATCGACAGCAATTGGCATCGTGGAAGGTTTTAGCTCAACCATATTTGCGGTTTCAGCAATTTTTAGTGTGATTACGATGTTTGATGCATCAGGAGTTCGCCGTCATGCTGGAGAACATGCTACATTATTAAATCAATTAGTAAAGGACTTCCAAATTGTCATCGCTGGCGCCAAGAACTGGGACAGTAAACGAGACTATGAAAAGAAAGAAGATTTAAAGGAATTACTTGGCCATAAACCGATTGAAGTATTTTTTGGTGCGTTATCTGGAATTATGGTCGCTATTTTGCTTTACCAATTATATGTGTAAAAAACACCACTTCATATGGAATACCATAATGAAGTGGTGCTTTTAATGCTAATTCAAACGAGTATCATTCACTTTTCCGAAATACTTGTAATGCTTGATTTTCATTAAGGTCCTTCATAACCTCTTCAGATAGTTCCCCTGTTCCTTTTTCAATAATATAAACATCAACCTCTCGTTTTCCCCACTCCGAATACACCTTTTCTACCGTATCAAAATAAAGGTCTATTTTATTACCGTTAATTGCTCGGCCCTTATCCGCTACAACCCCAAAACCATAATCTGGTATCCAAAGTATCGTTCCGATTGGGTACACGGATAGATCTGCTGCAATTGTAGAATACAAGTCCCGCTTTACCTTAACTCCAGAATAGGTTATACCGTACTGTGGGTGATCTGGTGTCTTTCCAGTTGACTCTACCCCAGCTGTATATCCAGTAGCGATTACTTTTGCCTTTGGGAACTTTTCAATATTTATAGCCTCTTCCACCTTTTTTGGGGCATCTATTTGTTCACTTGAAATATATTGCTTCTGCTTTTTTAACATCAATAGTTCTTTTTCATGTAACGCTATCTTTCTATGTTCCGCCAGTTCTGCATAATAAATATCTGCGGCCACAGCTTCACTATGCTTCAGCATCATGGCTAAATCTGTGTAAGTCACATTGGATATACTGGATAACGTTGTCCAAAATGCTAACAAAAATAGCGTCGTCATGCATATCCTTCTAAATATACTACTGATTTTCAATAATAACACCTCTCTGGATGTCATCATTTCCAATCTAGTAGGAAATTATGCATTTTGCATAGAAAAGTAATCTTTTGAAAAAATAATATTAAAACATCTGGTACCCACTTTTACGTAAAAATCGAATGACAAAACCAGATACTATCGTGCCTAAAAAGCCAGAAAGTAAAATGATAAAATCAAAACCAGTAATAGAAATTAATCGAGAGAAAGCAGTTGAAAATGCCTCACCTGGTGAAGTGAAATAGTTACTTATAGCTATGTTGTCAACGATAAAAAGAACAACAAAAGGATAAATAAAGGCCATTAGCCATGTTCTTCTAAGTAACATATTTAGGATAAATGCGATTCCGAAAAAAATAACAAAAAATAATATAATGGAAACGATAAATTGTATCAAGTTCTATGTTCTCCTTTGCATTCTTCGCTTATTTATAGTTTTAATTCTATAAGCAAATCATAAAAAAAGCAAAGACGAGGTAATCGCCTTTGCTTTCTAAGATTGGCATATATTAATAAAAGAAATTAAATTTACCTTTTTTAAGCATTAAGCCAACTCCACCTAATTTTAATAGGTAGCGGTTATCACTCATTTTCTTCATGAACGTTGCTTTCCAACCAAATAGCTTCTTGTCTCCAAATACAACACCCATAGCATCATTATGACCAAGTGAAGCAAGTGTTCCTAGTGGCTTATACTCAAAAGCTTCTAATTCATGTCCTTTTATAAGTGCTACAACATTATGAGCAACTATTCCAGACTGCTGAATTGCAATTTGAGCTGTTGGTGGATAAGGTCGGCCATTTTCTTCGTTCATGATTAGTGCACAATCCCCAACTACAAATACATTATCATATTCAGGTGAACGCAAATCAGGACGAACTTGGATTTTTCCACGATTTGTTTCAAATCCAGACTTCTCCACGATAGTGTTTGCTTTTACACCAGCCGCCCAAATCGTTGTTAGAGTTGGAATCTCATTTAATTTTCCATCTTTTTCGTATACAACACTTTCAGGCTTGCTTTCTTTCAATAGTGCACCTGTAACGAATTCAACACCACGAGCTTCTAAAGAATTCATCGCATACTCTACTAATTCAGGGTCAAATCCTGGTAAAACAGTTGGTGCTCCTTCAATATTAATGATACGAACTTGTGACTTATCGATATCATACTCTTTACATAATTCTGGGATTCTATTTGCTAATTCACCGACGAATTCAATACCTGTGAATCCGCCACCCCCAACCACAATATTTAAACGTGAAGGATTATTATCCTTATGAAACTCTGCAAAATTATAATCTAGATGCTCTCTAATTAAGCGAGAAGAATTAATATCATTAATCATGAAAGCGTTTTCTTCTAATCCTGGAATTCCAAACGTTGCAGATTCAAAACCTAAGCCAATGACAAGGTAATCGTACTCTAATTCACTATTTTGAAGTTTAACCTTGTTTTCCCCTGGTTTAATTTCAACAACAGTATCCTGCACAAAGTTTACTTTATGTTGATTGATAACATCCTTGATTGCAATTCTTGCTTGATCTTGATGAACTGTTCCAGCTGATACCTCATGTAACCAAGTTGTTTGGTAATGATAGTCGTTCTTGTTCACTAAGGTAATGTTTGCTTCATTTACTCCTAGTGACTTTTGTAATTTTACTGTGGTCATAATACCACCGTAACCAGCACCTAACACTACGATATTAGGCTTTTTCATTCATCATCACATCCATTTTAATATTTGTAATCTATTACATTGTGTATGTGACATTTTTCACGAATAAGATCAAAAAAAGAGATAAAACCAATAGAAAGTGATTGTCACATCTTCGTAATATATTGTCCATCCTATATAATAGCCCTTTTAACTATAATTTTCAACCCTAAAAATATTTTTAAACTCTTTTCGTAAAAGCCTGATTTATTACAAGTGAAACTATTTTATGGTACGATATTAGTGGTATTTTTTGAGATAACTAGAATGAACACTACTTTCATACCCAATAAAACTGTAAGAGGAGGTAAATATATGTCAGAGCAAGTATTCGATGTTACAATTATTGGCGCAGGTCCTGTTGGGCTTTTTACTGCTTTTTATGGTGGAATGCGTCAAGCAAGTGTAAAAATAATTGAGAGTTTACCACATACTGGTGGGCAATTAGCAGCCCTTTATCCAGAGAAATATATATATGATATCGCCGGATTTCCTAAGGTGAGAGCACAAGACTTAGTAGACAATCTTGAAGAACAAGTAAAGCTGTTTAATCCAACGATCGTATTAGGTCAATCTGTAGAGACTGTCGAACGACTTGAAGATAACTCGTTTAAATTAACATCTAGCACTGGTGAAGTCCACTATACAAAGACCATGATTATTACTGCTGGGAATGGTGCATTCCAGCCTAGAAGATTAAACATCATGAACTCTGAAGAATTCGAGGATATCAACCTTCATTACTATGTGAAAGATATGAACCGTTTTAAAGATAGAAAAGTAGCCATTCTCGGTGGCGGTGATTCAGCAGTTGACTGGGCACTAATGCTAGAGCCAATCGCTGAAAAAGTATACTTGGTTCATCGACGTAATGAATTTCGCGCGCATGAGCATAGTGTGGAAACTTTATTAAACTCGAAGGTAGAAGTACTTACTCCATATACACCGAATGAAATTACTGCTTCCGACAGAATTGAAAAAGTTTTGTTAGAAGAAGTAAAAGGTGAAAAAAAACTTGAGTTAGAGATTGATGATGTCATTTGCAACTATGGATTTATATCTACATTAGGTCCTATTAAGAACTGGGGTCTTGAAATCGAAAAAAATAGTATTGTAGTTAATACCAAAATGGAGACCAATATTCCAGGGATATATGCTGCAGGAGATATCTGTACCTATCCCGGAAAAGTAAAGCTTATTGCAACTGGTTTTGGTGAAGGACCAACTGCAATTAATAACGCAAAACAATACATCGATCCAAAAGCTCGTGTACAACCAAAGCACTCAACCAGTATGTTTGAATAATAATCATTGGTACCAGGTAGGGTTTCGGAGCCAACAATTCAACCTACCTAAATAAGGATAACTATAACGAAAAGCATGAAAAGGGAACATCCTCTTCATGCTTTTTATTAACATTTCTCTGGGGCACCAACTGTTTCTTTTGTGCGGAATGATGATCCACATCCACAAGAAATAATCGCATTTGGATTATCGATACTAAATCCGCCACCCATCATGTTTTGTTTAAAATCAATTGTTGTTCCTTGAATTATTGGAATGTCTTGTTTGAAGATGAGAACTGGGATACCGTTGATTTCTTCCTCATGATCTAATTCTTCATTTACATGTTCATCAAAACCGAGTGAATAAGACAATCCGCTGCAGCCGCCACCCTTCACTCCAAAACGCAAACGCACGTTTGGTGATTCTTCTTTCATCATTTCTTTTATTTGGAGACATGCACTATCTGTTAGCGTTATAACCATTCTTATTCCTCCTCATTAATTGCTTATGTTAAGTATACCTACGGTGGATCATGGTTTTCAAATATTAAGATTTTCCAATACATCATACATAGTGATAGGTACCTGCTGCTACTACCTCAGCTTGACCAGTCATCCATACAAAACCAGCTTGATCCCACTTTACCATTAAGTCCCCACCATCCAAGTGTACCCTAATGGTTTGGTCTTTCGGAATAAGTTGATTTAATGTCGCTGCAACTACTGCTGCACAAGCACCCGTACCACAAGCCATCGTTATTCCAGATCCACGCTCCCAAACGCGAAAATTTAATTCTCTACCGTTGACTACTTCCACAAATTCTACATTAACCCCTTCAGGGAATCGTGAATCTTTTTCAATAATCTCACCTAATTCATTCAAAGGGGCCTCCGCAATTTTATCTACGAAAAACACTGCATGAGGATTTCCCATCGAAACTGCTGTAACATATAATACTTGGTTACCCACCTTAAATGGTTCATTCACCACAGTCTCCAGCTCTTCCCCAACCATTGGAATCGAGGATCTGCTCAATCTAGGTCTTCCCATATTAATCGTAATTTCATACACCTTCTCATTATGAACCATAACTTCAACATCAACATTGCCGGATTTTGTCTCGATTTGGAAGATACGGTTCTTTACCAGCCCTGCTTCATAGGCATATTTAGCTGTACACCGTAGACCATTTCCACAGTTTTTTCCCTCTGACCCATCTTTATTAAATATTCGCATCCCAACATCCGCTTCTTCACTCGGATGAATTAATATTAGTCCATCTGAACCAATACCTGTATTAACATTTGATACCTTTTGAGCGAGATCCGAAAGAAGCTCTTCTGCTACCTGTGACTTAAATAAATCAAGATAAACATAACTATTACCTAAGCCATGCATTTTGATAAAAGGTATTTCCACGCTATACCCTCATTTCGCTTCATTCAATAATTTAACATTTCGGTTATCAAGAGCCTCATAAATAGTTTTCAAACGCGGAATTCCTTCTGCAACCATTTCATCATTCACAAATACAATAGGGTAAAATAAATCTTCATCAAAGATTCGTTCAATAAAGTTCTGATGCTTTTCATCCTGTTGTGGTTTATTAATATCAATATATTCATATTCAATAACATTGTCTTCGTATTTTCTAGCAATTGCCGCCTGTAGCCACTCATAAGTATCTTTGGAACCTGGTGCACCAACACAGCTTGCACAAATCTGTTCAGCACCGTAAACCGTAATCATCACTTTGGAATCCACCTTGTGTTCCCCCTTTTTTTCAATACATCCATTAGTTTCTTTTATTTTACAAAATCTTTATATAAAGATAAAATAATAATAACTATTTTAGTATTGATCTTATGCATAGATTTTTTCATAGAAGACCATTATAATTAGGTTAGGAAAGGAGAAGATGGATAATGCGTGAACAAGTTCAGGAAGTTTTAAATAAATTACGTCCATTCTTACTACGTGATGGTGGAGATGTGGAGTTAATTGATGTTGATGAAAATGGCATTGTACTTCTTCGTCTCATGGGTGCATGTGGTAACTGCCCTAGCTCAACGATTACTTTAAAAGCTGGTATTGAACGAGCACTAATGGCAGAAGTACCGGGTGTAAAGGAAATTGAACAAGTATTTTAATAAAATAGAAGCAGACAACTTTTGTTGCCTGCTTTTTGTATGTTATCCCTTTTCTAGCCAATGCAATACTGGAATATCGTATTCCCGAAAATTCACCTGAAGCAAATCGAATAAACGATTTAATCGTTTCTCGTACCGTACTTGTGTTTGTAATAAAGCTTCTAACTCATAGAAGTACCTCTCATACTCTTTCCCCTGAAAGCCAGCCTCCATTAGATCAAAAAAATGGATTGGAAATAATAGTCGTGCATATAGTAAACGCCAACCAAAAATCGATAATGGCTGTACCCCCTGATAATCTCTTATAAAAACGTACACCTCTTCTAATGCTGTCTCATTATTATCTAATAATTTGTAGCGTATGTACTCTGCGATATCCCGAGTTGGGTGATCAAATACGAGGTCATCTGTCCATATAACTGGTGCAATTAAATTATCTTGGTACCTTCTAAAAGCAAAGACTCCAGTGTCTGCCTGATGAAATCTTCTTTCCGATTCACTCTCCTGTATATATTGAATAGCATTTTCACTAATTCCTATAATATAAGGAAACACATCTACTAATAAACGGTAATAATCATTCCCATTTTCTTTCAACTCTTCTTGTAATTTATGTTCAAATGCAGTTAATTTTCTAATCCATAAGTCCTTCCACATTCCATAGCTTGAAATTTCCTGCGGTTCATATTGATAGGAAGCTGTTATATTATGAAATTGTGCCAACTGTTTCCCGTGTGATTCGATTGGAGAGTGCTGAAGGTTAGAAACACGTAGAACAAGATATTGTTGACCATCATTTTCAACGAACCAAGAATTATTCTTTGTTAATATTGGAATTGCAGTATGATTATAGCCATTCTCTGCTAGAAAATAGGCTAGCGCAGCTTGCTCCAGTAGTACCATTTCCTTGTTGGATGAAGAAATGATAAAATAGTTAGTATCATGATCACGAAAGCCTTCTCTACCATTTATTAATACATGCTCTTTAGCATAAATATTATAATTTACAAATAGTAATTCTTTCATCATATTTCCCTCCCACATACCATTACTATAATGTATGAAAATATTAGCCAATCTTAACCAAAAAAGGAGAAACGGTGATAAACATGAATAAAAAATTAAAAATGAGCGAACTGGAACAAAAAGCAAGAGAATTATTAGAAGAAAGAGGCGTTACCTTAAAGGATATTGCGGAACTCGTCTATTACCTACAATCCAATTATCATGAAAATTTAAGCTTAGAGGATTGCTTATACAATGTAGATAGAGTCTTAGAAAAGCGCGAAGTGCAAAACGCTATCTTAACTGGGATTCAATTAGATAAACTAGCAGAAAAGAAAATGCTGGAGGAGCCTTTGCAAAAAACAATTGAGACAGATGAAGGCCTTTATGGAGTAGATGAAATCATTGCTTTTTCAATCGTAAATGTTTACGGTTCCATTGGCTTTACAAATTACGGCTATATTGACAAACAAAAACCAGGTATTCTAAAGCGACTAAATGACAAATCAACTGGGGAATGCCATACCTTTTTAGATGACATTGTGGGTGCAATTGCAGCAGCAGCATCTAGTCGGTTAGCACATTCAGCAGTTCATGAATAATGAAACGAAAGGGATGCTCCACTGATTACAGTGTGAGCATCCCTTATTAAGAAAGCCATTCATTCAAATTTTTTACATAATAGGTTGGTTTAATTGGTAGTTCCTCATATTGTTCAAATGGCGTAACACCAGTAAAAACCATTAATGTATCGATCCCCGCATTAATTCCTGCACGAATATCTGTATTGTAATTGTCTCCAACCAGAATGGTCTCTGATTTAGACGTACCAAGAACTCGTAACGCTTCTTCCACAATAATGGTTTCAGGTTTCCCAATAAATTGCGCTTCCACTCCCGTACTTACCGTAATAACAGTTGTAAACGCTCCATTTCCAGGCACAAGTCCTTGTTCTGATGGAAATGCGTTATCACTATTCGTCGATATTAAGGCAGCACCCTTTTGTACTGCAAGACTGGCTTTTGCTAGCTTTTCATAGGTTATTTGATGGTCAATTCCCATAATCACAGCGTCACATTCCACATTATCTGTTATTTGTACCCCTTCCCTATGTAAAGCATCAAAAAGTCCTTCTTCACCGATAACGAAACAGGTACCATGAGGTAGCTTTTTCTTCACATATTTACCAGTAGCCATACTACTTGTAAATACTTCCTCTGGCTTTGCTTCAATACCAAGCATAGTTAACTTTTTCGCGACTTGCTCTGGCGTCTTAGAAGAATTATTCGTTAAAAATAAAAGGGATTTCCTTTCCTGGCGAAGCTTCTTAATAAAACTTGGTGCCTCTTCAATAACTTTATTTCCACGGTACATAGTCCCATCTAAATCAATCAAATAGCCATTATACTCTTTCAACTTAAAATCTCCCTATTCTTTTGTAAACGCATTTGCAACTCCTAGTTCGTTATGCAAATATTCTCTTACTCGTGAGGTGAACTGAAGAAGAACAGAATAGTTCTCCGTTATTACACGGTTTAATTTATCATAATCAATATGTAGATAGTCCTTTACAAGCATTTTTCTAAGCTCTATCACTGCTTTATATGCATTACTATCTGACGCTGGAATAACTCTTTCATCCACTAGAATATCAATAATATCCTCATAGCTCCCTGGGTCCCTCATGATAAAACCATCAATCATCATGTTACCCACATCAATAATGGCTTCTATTAATAGCTGAGTAAGTCTTTCTAAGGCTAACTTTTCTTGATAGCTTTCCACTGTTATTGTCTTATGTTCTGTTAAAAGTCGTTCAATAAACTGTAATGTTGCCTCTACTTTTTTCCGTTCAACAAAATACATCACGCAACCTCCAATAAAATCCTTCACTGATATCTTAACACAAAAATGTCATTCATTTAATTTTGTTGTATATGTAGACCAACAAATGGAATAGTAAGATTCTATTCAAAAGGGAAACTATTGATAAGAAAGGGATGAGAACCATGAATAAAAATGATAAAAAACGTTTTTCCGATTTTTCTACTGTTCGTAACCGAAAAAACCTATTAATACCAGAAGAATTTCCAGAAGGAGCCTTTGGGGCAAGTATTGGGCAGGACGATCCCGTATTTAGTAAATCTACCCCATGGGAAAAGGGACAACGTAGACTTAGTGCTTTCGTCTATCCATACAAAGAGTTGCATGAGGATCTTCCTAGACAAATTAGTGGTGCACATCCAATCCACGACCATCCAGATGATGTTACACCAGAGCAAGAAGAATAGACTGTCTCATAAGGGGTCTCCCCCTTTTTGTGACAGTCTTTAATCTATTTTCTGTAATACAAAATAAGCACAACCGAAATTACAATATTCATATAGATAATCATCTAACGTACTGATTTTCGAGTCTTCTGCAGCCTTTGAATTATGATCATGATAAAATCCTTTTAACCTTAGCTGCTCATAGCCCCAATCACCAACTATAAAGTCATATTTCTTTAATATTTCAGAATAGCGCTCTTCCAACGCCTCTTGTTGAAATCCATCTTTAACATTTTCGATTAACTCGTAATTTTTTCCAAATATCTCAACCAAAAACATTCACCCCTCCCGAGTTGTCTATAGTTTACCACATTTTCCGTTAGTACTGCCATTCTGTTTTTAATTGCATGATTTCCTCGTTATACAACAAACTAATATTATTCAGTCAGACATTAAAAGGAGGAGAAGTTATGAAGAATAAAGTGCTTATTTCTATCGTTAGCGTAAGTATATTGCTTTCAGCCTGTGCTCATACAGACACATCTACCGGTGAGCGTGAACAAGTTCTAGACCAATTAGATCCAAATCGTGAAAATAAAACGCAAAATACTACTGATATAAATGATAAATTTGGCTATGTGAACTATAAACGTGACCAATTAGTGCAAGATAGAGAAGATAACCATGTGGCGAGTATTAATCGAGTTGAAATGGCGGACACCATTGCCAGATTAATCCTACGAAACGAGGGCTTTAACCAAGTTGCAGCACTAGTTACAGATGAGCATGTCCTAATTGCATACGATCGTGACGAAGGCCTGAGTCCAGAGGTTGCTGCAGATATAGCAAGTAAGACCGCCGTTTCTGTAATGCCTGCCTTCTATGATGTTTATGTAACAGATAACGATACATTAATACCTGATATCCAAAGCCTGCATAACACAACTACATCAAGTATGAACTATAATAACACCATCAATCGCATTATTAAGGAAATGAAAAAGTCACCACAAGGAATTAAGCATAAAGAGGATGTTATGGACTAGCGATTCGTTAGTCCAACTCCTTTTCAAACAGGAGGTGGAAAATTGTTGAATAAGAGAATTATTGTAGCTTTGCTTTTTTTCCTATTGTTCATCATATTTCTTCCGTCCCATCGATTTGCTGAGGAGAAAAAAGAAGAACCTATATATGATAAACGGATGGCTTTATACAAGAAAACAGAATCACTAACTCAAATTCCTTGGTACTTTATTGCTGCAGTTGATCAATATGAAAGGCAGATTCATAAAGATTTAAAAGAAGATCAGATTATTTCCATTCGGATTCCACAAGAAATTTGGTTTGGTCCAGGTAACCAGTCGATGGATATGGAGATGATTGAAGTATTTAACGGAAAAGGCAAGGATGGAAATGGTGATGGAAAAGCAGACCCAAATAACGGTGAGGATGCTTTATTAACCTTTGCTACCATGATTCAAGCATATGGTCATAATGAGGAAGATTTTAAAATTGCTCTCTGGGAATATTATAAAAGGGATTTAACCGTTCAAACGATAAAAAACACTGCTCGTGTATTTAAAGAGTATAACAGTATTAACTTAACAGAACGAGACTTTCCTGTTGCCATTAATTATAACTATACGTACCGCAGTACATGGGGAGATCGGCGTGGTTTTGGTGGAAAACGGATCCACGAAGGAACAGATATTTTTGCTGGATATGGTACCCCTGTGCATTCTACCACTTATGGGGTTGTTGAACTTATTGGATGGAATTTATATGGTGGCTGGCGAATAGGGATACGTGACATTTTTAATATTTACCATTATTATGCACATTTAAGTGGCTATCAAGAAGGAATAGAGATAGGACAAATCGTAAAGCCTGGCGATGTGCTTGGAAGTGTTGGTTCCACTGGATACGGTCCGCCTGGAACTTCAGGAAAATTCCCTCCACATCTCCATTATGGAATGTATAAAGATAACGGCTATAGTGAATGGTCCTTTGACCCCTATCCTTATTTAAGGAAATGGGAAAGAATGGCAAGAGATAACAGATAAAAATCAGGGTGACATACAGAAAAAATCTATATGACACCCTGACTACTTTATTTTGCAGCTTTTGATTTCTTAACAGCATGAATGATACTTGCTGCAAGCCCTCCCCAAACAATTACAATGGACAAGATCATGAAAAAAATCCAAGACATCCTTATTGTGCCTCCTTTGTAAGTGTTTCTTTTTCGGCTTTTGCTGGCTGTTTCCATTTTACAAATGATAATAGGATACCAACCACTAGAGCTCCAATGGCAACTGCCCAGCCGCCCCACATAATAAAGACATCTGGATACCCTTCATAGTTTCCAGTTGGGGTATCAAATTTTTTGAATATATTCTGGTATAGTAATCCAACCATCATGTAACCAAGAACAATTGGTGTAATAACAGATAAACTAATCGTCCACCATGCTCCTAGACGGATATCAGAAATTTCATTAGAATGATCTTTAAGATTTTTTACTTCCCTTAAGATCCATGCTACTAGGACCACCTCTACTAATCCTAATAATGCAACACCAAACTGATTAATGAAATAGTCTGCTGCATCCAAGAAATACAATCCACCTTGTGTTGCGAATAACAACGAAATTACCGCTGCAAAACCACCACCAAATAAAACCGCTTTGGTTCTAGAAATTTTAAATTTATCTACTAACCCTGCAACATATGTTTCAGTAATGGACATTAAGGAAGTAAGTCCAGCTAATACAAGAGATGCGAAGAATAAGAATCCAAATAAAGCGTTCAATCCAGGGAATTGATTAATAATTTCTGGAAATACTACAAATGCCAATCCTACCCCCGCCGATACCACTTCACTAACTGGTTCCCCTACTTGACCAGCCATAAATCCTAAAATAGCAAATACACCGATACCTGCTAAAATTTCAAAAGCAGAGTTACCAAATCCAGTGATGAAGGCATTGTTGGTCAGGTCTGATTTTTTTGGTAAATAACTTGAATACGTAATCATAATGGCAAACGCAATAGATAAACTAAAGAAAATTTGTCCATATGCAGCTACCCATACATCCGGATCTAGAATAGCACTAAAGTTTGGAGTGAAAAATGCTTCTAGTCCATCGATAGCACCTGGTAAAGTAATTGCACGAATAACAATAATAAGGAAAATAACTACCAATGCTGGAATAAAGATTCTGTTGGCAATTTCTATACCTTTTTTAACACCTTTAAAGAGGATACCTAAAGTAATAATCCATACAAGAATTAAAGGTATTAAAACTCCAGGAACTAGACTACCCATTTCACCCGGTTCGACCGTTCGCTTTAAATAATCCCCCATTAAGAAAGCACCTGTATCAGAACCCCAATTCAACTTGAAAGAAAATACTGAATATGACATTGCCCAGGCAATAATTACGGAATAGTAGGTTGAAATAACAAAGGCAACTAATACTGCCCACCACCCAATAAATTCAGTCTTTTTATTCATTCTTCTGTACGTTAACGGTGCTGATCCTCGATACTTATGCCCCATTGTAAATTCTAGGATAAGAATCGGAATACCTGCGGTTAATAGAGCAAATAAGTAAGGAATTAAGAAAGCTCCTCCACCATTTTCATAGGCAACCGCTGGAAAACGCCATATATTCCCCAAACCAATGGCAGATCCAACTGCTGCAAAAATAAAGCCTGCCCTTGTTCCCCACTGAGAACGTGTTTCCATTAAAAGACCTCCTCCTATTTTTTTCTTATTACTCACTATTTTGTTGTAATAAGTTATTACCCCTATTTTGTTTAGCTAGTAATCCCAAGAACTAAAAAGGATTATATTTTCTGAAATTACTTAACTTGTCTGTATTATAACGGTACCTTTTGCCTATGTCAAAGTATTTTTAATATTTACTATATATTATATTTTCTAACTTGATTTACATTCTAGTAAAAATTTTATTTATCTTTATTTCTATTCGAAACAATAAATTCTGAACAAAAAAAGCAGGGGAAACTCCCCTACTTTTCCATTGTTTTATAGCTCATGTTCAATTCGATTCATTGACAAAATGTTTATTTCAATAAATTTTTGTTTCTTCTTTTTATACTCCATCCAGATATTTGGATACTAAATTCAAATAATAGAATTAACGGGATAATTACTAAAATATCGGAAACAAAATCTGGTGGTGTAAGTGAAACACCGATAATGACCAATATGAAATAAGAAACTTTTCTAGCCTTTTTTAGTCTGTCTGGGCTGAGTATTCCAATTCTCGATAGGAGCATGACAATAACAGGAAGCTCAAAAATAATACTAACTGGAAACACGATATTAAAGAGTAACGTGAAATACTGTGAAATTCCATAGGTTTCAGTAGCACCAATATTATGATTGATTGAACTCATAAAATTTAAAACCATCGGAAATAAAATAAAAAAGCTAAAAGAGACTCCTATACCGAATAATAGGAAAGAACTTGGAATATAGAAAAAAGTAGCCCTTGCTTCTTTTCTGGTTAAACCAGGTTTAATAAACCTCCATAACTCATAAACAAATACAGGTATCGTGCAAAAACTAGATACTAAAATGGAACACTTTAAATAAATCATAAAACCGTCGGTGAAATTAAATACATTCCATTCTATATTGTCTGGAAATGTATAATCTCTTATAAATTCTAATATTGTCGGTGATATCACATATCCAAAAATAAAGGAAAAAATAAATACAATAGCAACGATTAATAATCGTCTTCGTAATTCTGTTAAGTGTTCCAGAAATGTCATGTCGTGATTCATATTTTCACCTTTTCATTCCTATTCAATGATTTCATACATAATCATAACGCATAGCTAGGAAAAAATAAAAGGTTACTGGAGGTTATTTCATTATGTTCTTTGCCTTTTCCTACTACTTGTTCTACTCCAACTGAATGTAATCACAATAATTAAAGAAAGACTCACGACAAATCCTAATAACAGATGTTCCATGAAACCTATGATTAGATATCCTACGGCAGATGAAATGGCCACTATGAATGCATAAGGTAGCTGAGTCATCACGTGATCAATGTGATTAGCACCGGCCCCTGTTGATGACAATACCGTTGTATCCGATATTGGAGAGCAGTGATCACCAAATACAGAACCTGCTAACACAGCTGCCAAGGATGGGATAAGTAAATTGGTATCTGCAACCGCCATAATATTAGAAGCTATTGGTAGCATAATTCCAAAAGTCCCCCAGGATGTACCTGTTGCCAGTGCAATAAATCCAGAAATAACAAAGAAAATAAGTGGCAATAGACTAGTACTAATATTAGCATTTTCAACTACTTGAGCTAAATATTCGCCAATTTGCAGGGTAGATATAATGGAGCCAATCATCCATGCCAGTAGCAAAATATATATTGCTGGGAGCATTGCTTTAATGCCTTCTATAAATACAAGACTAGTTTTTACTTGATGTTCTCTTTGTAATAGAAACAAAACAAATGAAACAATTACTGCAGCCAATCCTCCATAAAATAGGGATAAGTTTACATTTGTATTTTCAAATATGGATAAAATCGTTATCTGTTCGCTACCCATTGCTCCAGTAACAAACATTAATACAATTGTAACGATTAGTAATACAACTATTGGAATAATCAAATGGTAAATGCGACCCTTTTTACTTGGTTCGAATACATTAGACAAGTCGCCAGGAATTTTCGCGCCCTTTGGAACTACCTCTCCATGATTCATAGCAAGATCCTCATGCTTTCTCATTGGACCAACATTTAAATTAAATAATGCTACTAAAAATACAAGGACAAGTGCACCAATTGCATACAAATTATAAGGAATCATTTGTACAAACGCTTGTAATGGTTTTAAGTCCGTAGTTACCACTAATCCACCTACTAGACCGATTAAATAAGCCCCCCAGCTAGAAATTGGTGAAATGACTGTAACTGGAGCTGAGGTAGAATCAATATAATAAGCTAATTTCGCACGGGAAATATGATGTCTATCTGTTAACGGTCTTGCAATTTGTCCAACAGCTAAGGCATTAAAATAGTCATCAATAAAAATGATAATGCCAAGTATTGGTGCCATTAATTGTGCACCTCTTCTTGTCTTCACTTTAGCAATCATCCAGTCACCAAAGGCCTGGCTCCCACCTGTAGCCTGAAGGAAGGCCGTCATGATTCCTAAGAGAATTAGAAATCCAATCAATTGGATTTCGCCAATGTTAAAGGCTCCATCGGAAATAAAAATACCAATAAATACGGACCAAATCTCCACAACACTATCCACAATATTAAAGTTGTGGATAAATAATGCTCCTACTATAATGCCTATCCCTAATGATAATAATACTTTCCTAGTAAGTAACACTAGAATCAACATAATTAGTGCAGGAATAAGCGAAAAAATAGTTCCTTCCATAAACGTTACCTCCAATTGTAAATAGTTTATGCTATTTGTTCATGGAGATACGCTTCACGAAGAAAGACAAAATAAAAAAGCAACAATAGAAAATAACCTATTATTGCTTCCTGCATATACGTTATCCTCCATTTCGATCTGTAGTACTCCATGCGAACAATAGCATGACAGTTTGCCTCTTATTCAAAGACAACCCAGCAAATAATAAGTTTGACCCTTATTACGCTTCGGCAAATAAGCCCTTCATCAATAATCATCGTTGTCATTCTCCTATTGATTACTCATCTTATTTGCGCCTCTACCTCACCGATCTGATAAGGTCATCTATTAAGTTATATGACTACTATACTAAATTATTTTTCATCTTGCAAATTTTCTTTTGGAATAGCTATAGATGGATTACCTCCAGCTCCTCCATAAAAGTCTGGAACTTCTCCCATAACTAATGACTTCCCAATTAATATTCTTGTACTTACAGGTGTAACACTTGTTGTAAATGGTACAACAATCTGGACGTCTGCATCAACTTGAACATATATGGATACAAAAACATTATTAATACCTAGCTCTTCTACTTCTTGGACTAATTCCGTACGTACACTTCCAACAAGCTCTAAGTTTACAGGAATTTTTGGACCTAGATTTGCCAAAATAGAATTCCCTGTAGCCTGACCAATTGGAATTTCAATTACGGTTGGATCACGATCAACTAGCTCATCCACCGTATCGCCATAAACATCAGGCTCACCTAATGGATCCGAATAGTGTGGTGGTGTCCCTCGGTTCATACTGTGAAAAAACTCCTCCACACGGTCTGTTGCAGCACGATTAATTTTGTTCACAACAGAAGAATCCCAATCAACAATTGAAATATTTCCCTGGGCATTTTTTTCCGTTATTGCTATATCCTCAAAGGTGTACTCCTCAGCAAATTTAACTGCTGCATTTATTCCTCTTGTAGCAAACTCTGTAGTCTTTCTTTCAGCTACCTCCATAATGGTTGGTGTGATTTTCTCGTCGATAAACTGTAAACTTAAATACGTGATTACGATAAATAATATGAAGGAAATCATGATTACGTATCTAGCTTGTGGAGGAGTTCCCCTTCCTCTAAATCCCATCCGATGCCTTTTCATAAAAAAACCTCCTCGAAACAATCTATGCTTGTTCCAAGAAGGGTATACTAGGATTTATTTAACTAAATTACATTTTGTAATGGTTACATTCAATGACTTTGATAAGTCAACTGTATATGGTTCCACGTCTTTATCATTTTCCTTTAATATTCGGATAATTGGCCGATCACATATCGTTTTGTTTTGCTTCATTACCACACCTTGGCGATTATCACTTAGTTCAACTGAAATTCCATTAGGATAGACTGCGACACTACTCTTAAATGCCTCCACAACCCGGATATCAAATTGCTCAACAGCACTACTATACAATAGTTCTACACCTTCATGTGGAAGCATTGCTTTACGATAAACACGGTTACTTGTTACCGCATCAAAGACATCTGCTACACCAATGATTTGTGCAAAAAGATGAATGTCGCTTCCTTTTAAACCTCTTGGATATCCAGTTCCATCTAGACGTTCATGATGCTGATATGCACAGTGTGCCACTACCGAAGAATAATTATGATTTTTTCGTAATACATCATATCCGAAAGTTGTGTGAGATTTCATTATTTCATATTCTTCATCGGTCAGTTTATCTGGTTTTTGTAAAATTTCAGGATCAATAAAAACCTTGCCTATATCATGTAGAATAGCACCCTTACCTAATTCTGCTAATTCTTGCGCATTCAAATTCAGTGTCGCTCCAATTGCTAGCGCATAAATAGTCACATTTAAGGAATGTTGAAATATGTAATCATCGGTAAGATATATATCTGTAAGCAAAGAAATAGATTCATCATGACTAGAAATTTCCTCCGCAATCCGGTGTATAATCTCAGTTAAATTCTTTTCTCCTTCATCCAACACAAATGAATTTTTATTCAATTTATTTTTCTGGACATCAGCAAAAAGAGACCTCATCGACGAAGTAGCATCCTGTCTTAGGCGATCTGACAGAACGGACTGAACAACAATATCCTTTGTCGCTTCATCCTCAATATACACATATGTAATTCCTTGTTCCAGTAAGCGCTTTACAAGTCTAGCCGTAAATTGTACACCACTGTGAAGGAGTATTGTACCATTATCTCGATAAATTGTTTGGCCAAGCACTTCCCCGGGTTGAATGGAAGCTGTAGCTACTAATCTCATAAGATTCTCCTAACTAGTATAAATACCGCAAATCTCGACAAATTACTATTCAAATACTATCATTTCTTAAGTAAAAAATCTATTCAAACATTTAACAATAATTGAAAGAGTAGAATGCATAGTAGCGGGCTCCGTGAACAATTTTCAACTTGATTTACTTCAAAAGATATTTAGAACTGGGGTATTCGTCATATAGACCAAGTATTTTTTTAGTAAAATGATGTTTAGCGGTGTCCTATACGTCATTTCATGCTAACTTTCTCCGTGAAATGATGTTTACACGGGCTCTATTCGTCATTTCATGCTAACTTTCTCCGTGAAATGATGTTTATACGGGCTCTATTCGTCATTTCATGCTAACTTTCTTCGTGAAATGATGTTTATACGGGCTCTATTCGTCATTTCATGCTAACTTTCTCCGTGAAATGATGTTTATACGGGCTCTATTCGTCATTTCATGCTAACTTTCTCCGTGAAATGATGTTTACATGGATTCTATTCGTCATTTCATGCTAACTTTCTTCTTGAAATGATGTTTACATGGATTCTATTCGTCATTTCATGCTGACTTTCTCCGTGAAATGATGTTTACACGGGCTCTATTCATCATTTCATGCCGACTTACTCTCCATATTGACGTATACATATAAAACTTCATTCAACAAATTTTCATTAAATAAAAATGCCCCCGAAAAGGAGACATTGTCGTTATGATATTCTTTTTAGAGCCTCTTTTCCAACCATGCCGACTTCCCAGCCATATTCTTTGGAAGCCTCTGTAATTTTTTCTAGTGGTGCACTTAATAGATCGTCGATTGTTCTGACACCAACTGCCCGTGCAGCAATTATTTTCCGATCCTTAAGTTCTTCACTTAACAAATCAACATCTAATGCACCGCACATGATATAGCCAATCTCATTAGTAATCATCAACAGATTGGTTTTGGGCAACTCGACTCGAATCGCTGTAAACATGATACCATCTACATCAAGGGGATTTACAGTAATCATAAACATGAGCCTCCTTTTATAAGTACACTATATGTCTATGCAAAATGGAGGGCTGATGTCACGATGCGAACTCTAGTAATTATTCACCATAATATTCACGGAGGGTATCCGCAAGATAGTCACGAATAAAGGTCGGTAGAATATAGGTCTTTTTCTCAGACTTCGCCACTTCCGGCAATAATCGGCCAAACGTGAAGGAGTCTGCTGTTACAACCTGATATGTTTTATCCAGACTTATAGGTTCCCCTTTATAATAAATTTCGTCCACATATTCCTTTCCATTAGGATGATAATCTGTTTGAACCTCAATTCCAGCAAACACCATTTTTCCTAATACTTTCCCACGAAACCCGAACCCTTTTAACTCAAAGTTCATAAATTCGTCTGTTAACGATGCTCGTACAACTTCTAACAATTCTGCTCCAGTTAATTCCACGATACAAGGATTAATCGGATGTGGACAGATCCTGTGAATATCCCCCAATGTTATTTCTCCAGTTGGAAAATGATCCAAAAGTAAACCAGCATTAAACATTGCACATTCCGCACCAGTTTCCCTTAAAATTTTCTCTACTAATTGCTCCATGATAGGTGTGTTCTCATACCAACCAATTCGTATTGGCTCTTCGATTGTAATAATTGTTTTATTTAATTTCTCATTTGCTGCATGCTGGAGATTCTTCAATAATGCCTTCGTCTCATGGTTTTCTGGATAATTAGAAATGTCTGTTGCAAATGCCTCCATGTTGATTAACTTATTTCCCTGGTGATCCCAGGTTAAAATAACCTCACCAGCAAAATAACAATGCTTGCCAGCTGCAGTTATAATAGCTTGATTTACTTGTTCCCCTGTACGCAATAAATGATGGGTATGCCCTCCAATGATGACATCAATTTCAGGAAATCTCCTTGCAATTTCCTCATCCTCGTTTATCCCCAAATGGGACATAAGCACAATAATATCAACAGACCCTGTTAATGTCTTAATTTGCTTTTCCAATACCTCATAAGGATCAGCCACATGCCAACCCAATAATTCATAGTAATCATTAAATGGGGCTGTTAATCCAATAACTCCTATTTTTACCCCTTGTTTTGTCTGAACCTGAATGGTAGATTTTAGCCATGGTGGTAACACATTATCCAAGCTTTGCAAATTTGCACAAACAACCTGAAAATTAGCTTCGTCATATAAATGGAATAAATCTTCATGGGCAAACGTTATCCCTTCATTATTACCAATGGTCACCGCATCATAGCCAATTTCATTTAGTAGATCTATATTCCCTTTTCCCATTAGACCTTCAGCGATTGGATGAACTCTGTCTACATGGTCCCCAATATCAAATAACCAATATGAATCATCGTTTCGTTGTCTCTTTTCCTTAGACGTTTTCATAAATTCAGCAACCTTTGGCCACTGTGCAAAATTACTATGTAAGTCATTCGTATAATATAAGTAAATTTTCTCCTGCATGTAAAAAGCTCCTTACGCCGTTAATCCATTAACAATCATCCGTATACCAATTAAAATTAGCATTACTCTCAACACCCACTCTAGAGTTTTCCCATTTAATCGCTCATTCAATCTAGCACCCAGCTTACCACCAATCCATGCCCCAGGAAGAAAGAGTAGTACATACTCCCACATGATATGACCAAGCGCTATGTGCGTAATTGACCCTACAAGACTAACAAAAAGTATCATAAACATGGAGGTTGCTGTCGCAATATGAACAGGGAATCCAAACAATAGAATCATTGCCGGCACCATAATCGAGCCTCCACCAATACCGAATAACCCAGATAAAGTACCTACTAAAAGCGAAAGAAAGAATGCAATCCCTATCGAGATAGAGTAATGGTATGTCTCTCCATCAACCTTGAATGTTCGCACACTTTTCGCCGTTAAATCGATTGGCTTTTGTGGAGCTCGTTTTAGAAAAAATAACAAAGAGATTAAAATAACGAGAAATCCAAAATAAAGTAAAAATGCTTCTGTTTCGATAAACTGGTTTAGCCAAGAACCAAACATCCCACCCGGAATGCTTCCTGTTAGAAATAATAGTCCAGTTTTATAATCAACCCTACCTCTTTTAAAATAGGTAATTGATGAGGAGATAGAGGTGAAAATCATCGTAAATAAGGAAATACCAACAATTGCTTGTGGTGTAGCCCATCCAAAACCCGGAACAAACTGATTTAACACGAGTAAGCTTGGGATGAGGATTACACCACCGCCAAGCCCTACTAAGCTACCTAGAAGAGCTGTTAATATTCCAATGAGGATGCAAATAATAAAAGTCATGTCTATACTCCAGTTCAATTCAATTCATTTCTATCAACTATTTTAGCATTCTTTTCGGTAGATTCCTAACGAGTAACTGTAAACAAATTTTTACCTTTTAAATTTTTAAAACATGATTAGTTAAAAATATTTTTTACTCTTAAACAATTTCATTCATGTGCATTTTGTTCCGACAAATATGCTCTTTTAACTGTTCTGCCTTCTTTTTCCATTTCATCTTCACTATGCTATATGTTCCATTTCTTTCAAATTCCTATTTCACATAATTTATTTTTGACTTGTTTCAATTAAATTTGGATAGTTTTTCATTTGACCTACTTACTATCATTTATCCTGTTTGTTCTAGCATTTATTTACTTTCAAAGATAGGAGAGGAAACCCTAAATAATTCAGTAAAAAAATAGCCCCCAATAATTGGGGAGCTATCTTTTATTATCAACTATGCTTTTCTTCTTCTTACAAATAGAATCGTCATTCCTGCAAGTAAGAGTAATGCACCGATTAAAAGGAAATTATAGTTATTGGTTGCTGTGACTGGTAGTTTCTTTCCATCATCTGGTTCTTTGCCGGTGTTATTATCTTGGTCTTTCGGACCTTCAGGTTGCTCTGGAGTAACCGTAACTTCCTTATCCACCGTTATTTCTTTCTTCGGTTTATCTGGTGTTTCGATATTGCTTCCATTGACTGCTGCAATATTTTCAATTCTTTTGCCAAATTGATCCGAATTAATTTGTGCTTCGAAGGTTACTGTTCTCCATGCTGTATCTGTCACATCACCAAAGCTTGCAGTTATCGTACCGTCTTC
Source organism: Ornithinibacillus bavariensis (assembly GCF_050433565.1). Taxonomy (NCBI): domain Bacteria; kingdom Bacillati; phylum Bacillota; class Bacilli; order Caryophanales; family Bacillaceae; genus Ornithinibacillus; species Ornithinibacillus bavariensis. The sequence continues at coordinate 756,329 of NZ_JBNPWZ010000001.1, read as the reverse complement.
GTAAGAGTAGGTTCCTTCATGACTTACTTCAATACTTCCTTCCACAAAGGAAAGCCCTTCAGGCAATGCATCCGAAATGACAAGGTCTTCGACCACACTATCTTTTACCGTATTTCTTGCTTGAATCGTATACAGAATTGTGTCTCCTACTTCGTAGTTTTCCTTGCCTTCTTCGGCATTCACTGCTGTCTTCACTGATTCTAGTACCGGATTACGTGGGTAAATGTTTAATTCATTCTCCGGCTTATCTGGAACGGTAATATTATCTCCAGTTACAGTTGCGATGTTGACAATATCATTCCCTGCTTGCCCTTCCGTTACCGTTACTTGGAAGGTGACTTTATGCCAATACGTATCGCTCACATCACCATAGTTAGCTACTATCTCGCCGTTGACACTGTGGCCAGCATCATCGCCCGCTGCATCGGTAACAGCTACGCCATCAATGATGAGTGTACCTGGAACATATGCTACTCCTTCTGGAATCGTATCCGAGATTACTAGATTTTCGATCAGACTATCAACCTTCGTGTTTCTTGTTTCGATTGTGTACGTTAGAATGTCTCCAACCTCGGCATGTGCTGAATCGGTGTTTCCTTCTGCTTTTTCTGTCAATGTAGCAGTTTTTCTCGATTGCAATTTAGGATCTCTCGGATCGACGATAATTTCATTTTCTGGTTGATCCGGCTCATCCGTATTGTCTCCAGTAACTGTCGCTACATTTCGTAGTGTATTTCCGACTTGGACTGAATCAATGGTCGCTTGGAAAGTTACCGTACGCCATTCGGTATCCTCTACATCACCAAAATTAGCAGTAATCGTTCCGTTCGCATAGCTTACAGTTCCACCATGACTAGCTTCTAGGCTTCCATCTACGAAGGTAACCCCTTCTGGTAATACGTCAGAAATGACAAAGTTTTTGACAACACTTTCTCTTACCATATTACGGGATTGGATCGTGTATTCAATCGTATCACCGACTTGGTATTTCTCCGTAACGGTGTTTCCTTCTCCCTTTTCTGCGATGCTAGAGGTCTTCTCAGATTCAAGGTCTGGAAATCGTGGATAAACTAAAACTTCTTCACTTGGCTCATCCGGCACTTCGATATTGTCTCCATCTACGGTTGCGATGTTTTCAATATCTTTACTTGCTTGTCCTGCTCCAATAACCACTTGGAAGGTTACGGTATGCATCGCTGTATCCGTGATATCACCAAATGCTCCGAAGATCTCTCCGTCTACACTATGCCCAGCATCATCACCCTCTGCATCTGTGACAGCTACTCCATCTACGGTTAGCGTTCCTGCCACATATTCCAATCCTTCTGGTAGTACATCGCGTATCGTTAGATTAGTAACGAGACTATCTTCAATCGTATTACGCGTTTGAATCGTATACGTTAGGATATCGCCGACTTCTGGGTGCAGTGCATCTGTATTACCTGCTGCCTTTGTATCGATTTCTGAAGATTTTTTCGACTCGAGTTTCGGATCTCTTGGTTCAACCGTAATTTCGTTTTCTGGTTCATCCGGAACTACGATATTATCCCCATCTGCGGTTGCCGTATTTTTAATGGTCGTATTTGATTGACCAGAATCGATTGTTACTTGGAATGTTACCGTACGCCATTCGTTATCTGCCACATTACCAAAATTAGCGGTAACCGTTCCATTTTCATAATTTACGGTTCCATCATGACTAGCTTCTAAGCTTCCTTCTACGAAGGTAAGCCCTTCTGGTAGTACATCGGAAATCACAAAGTTTTCAACAACACTTTCTTTCACCGTATTATGTGCGCGAATCGTGTAAAGAATGGTATCCCCTACTTGGTAGGTATCCGTAAGCGTGTTACCCTCGCCTTTTTCTGCGATACTTGAAGTTTTTTCAGATTGAAGTACAGGAACTCGAGGATAGACAATTAATTCATGTTCTGGTTTATCTGGAATTTCGACATTATCTCCAGTAGCCGTTGCAATATTGATAATATCCTTTCCAGCTTGTCCTGCACCTACTATCACTTCAAAAGTTACGGAATGCCAATTGGTATCCGCAACATCACCCAACTGTGCGAGAATGCTTCCATTCACAACATGACCTTTGTCATCACCTTCTGCATCGGTAACAGCTTGTCCATCAACTACTAATGTTCCTGGAACATATTCCAAGCCTGCTGGAATCGTATCACTGATGGTAAGATTCTTAATCAAGCTATCCTCAATCGTGTTGCGTGTTTCGATGGTATAGGTTAGGGTGTCGCCTACTTCTGGATGTTCTGTATCTTCATTCCCATCCAATTTCTCAGATAGTTCCGATGATTTTTTTGATTCTAATACAGGTTTCTTATACGTAAGCCCTGTCGTTGTCTCATTGGATTCTGTTGTTTTACTTTCATTGGTTAATAGATTGTCATAGTTAATTTGTGCCTTATTCGTGATTTCACTGATGCTCTCATCTAGTAACGCTTTTACTTTAAATTGTACAGTTACGCCATTTGGTAAGTCGTTACTATTTGGCAGGTCGCCTACCTTCACGACTACTTTCGTACCGTCAAAATGACCAGCATCATTGTCCTCTGCATCAGTCAAATCTCCTGTACCAGGGCCATCAATAATTTTCAAGGAACCTGGAATATATTCGGTACCTGTAGGAATGGCGTCTTCAAGGATGGTATTTGCCGCAATATCTCCACCGTTATTCTTAACGGTAACTTCATACGTTAATTCATCACCAGCAAATACATCTCCACCTGGAGAAACAGTTTTCTCAGCTGTGGCACATGGTTCTGTACCTAGAAAAATATTATCAAGGTAGTTACCGAAAGCCAAAGCTCCGGTAGATGTACTAATTGCTTTAAATCCAAAACGAGTAACTGTTTGGCCTGCTGGAACTGTATAACTTCCTGAATACGTTTTCCATGTAGTCCCAGTTGAAATTCTCTCTATTTCTGGCGTGGTATTGAATGGATCAGCCGTAACTGCTCCTATATTAACACTCATTGTATCAACACCACTATAACCCCTGTGATCTAAGCGCCAATAAATCGTCTGCCCTGGTACGGTTGGTAATTCTTGATATAACATACTATTTGTATCAGCATTCAATTCTGCGAATCTACTCGTAAGATTTTCCCGATTCGGAGTATTTGAAGGTATCGTGCTCGGTCGAGCAGGGTCCATTATTTGAATAATCCCTCTTGGTGTACGGTTTAAATCAGTCGTTTTCCACCCTGGAACAGTATCAGCATAGTAATAACCGCCTCCTGCTACCGAGTTATCATAGGTACCTGGTCCCGCTGGCTCATCAAAATCACCATTAATCAATGCAACTGGTACCGCACAAGCATCAATTTCTTCTCTAGGTACGACAGTAGTCGTTGTTTCATTTGTTTCGGTTGATTCAGGTTCATTGGTTAGTAAATTGTCATAGTTGACCAATGCCTTGTTGGAAACCACTCTTTCGGTATCCGTATCTATTGCCCTTACTTTAAACTGAACGGTAATTCCGTCCGGTAGATTCGTTGTATTAGGTAAATCTCCTAAATCAATGATGACTTTCTCACCATTGAATTGACCTGCATCATTGTCTTCTTCATCAGTTAGGTCGCTAGCCCCAGGACCAGCAATAATTTTCAATGAACCTGGTACATATTCCGTACCTGCAGGAATTGCGTCTTCAAAGATGGCATTTGCCGCAATATCTCCACCTTGGTTCTTTATCGTTACTTCATAGGTTAACACTTGTCCAGCATAGACTTCTCCCTCTGGGGAAACGGATTTCTCTGCAACGACACAAGGCTCTGTACCTAGAAAGATGTCGTCTAAGAAGTTACCATTACCAATGATACCTGAGGCAGTATTTAAAGCCTCAAAACCAAATCTTGTAGTAGTTTGTCCTGCAGGAACAGTATAAGATCCTGAATATGTTTCCCATGCAGTATTTCCGGTAGACATCTGCGTTTGCGGCGTTGTATCATACGGATCATTTGTCGCTGGCCCGATACGAACCTGCATAGTATCAACCCCTGAACGTCCCATATGCGACAACCGCCAATAGATTGTTTGACCAGGGGTGGTCTTTACATCTTGATATAACATACCATTTTCATATGCGTTTAATTCTGCCCATCTGTCACCATCAGCAGGTGGTGGAAAACTAGTTACACCACTAGGGAGACCTAATTTATTATTTCAAATTTCTATTAGTTTTACTCCCTGAGCATCATCTGTTGTTAACCACCCTGGAACCTCAGATTCATAAAAATAGATTCCAGAAGGATGATAGGAACCTCTTTCTGGTCCTTGTTCAAAACTTCCATTAAACAACGACACTGGAACTGGACAGGTTCCAACTGGTGGTTCCTCAATATCTGGTGGCTGTTCAGAAGCCGGAATCGTTTCAGAAACCTCAATACAATTGATATTTGCTGAAACCGTAACATCTGCAGAATGATCCGCATTAACTAATACTGCATGGATCTTTCCTTCTGCATCTGAAACTAAATCCGCTAAAGGTTCTCCATTTAGCCCAGTTAGCTCTCCACTAGTAGTTGTAAAAGAATCCGGAACCGCACCAGAAACCGGGTTACCTAATGGGTCTGTCAAGGTTAACGTAATATTATATACGCCTGGATCACTAGTAGGCTCTGTTGCTAACTCCACACTCGTTGCTGCCTGCTTATAGTCATTTTGCGGATTAAGTGTTTCTATAGGCGCATAGTCATTTACAAAGTACCAGCTATGAATATCATGATTCTCATAATTAGGATATCCTGTAGAACCAGTAAAACCAGCATAGAATGGCTGACCACCGAAAATTGCGTTAAGATCTATGCCATTTACATCCAATACTTTGTTGGCATTAGCTCTGTCTGGACTAGTACCTAGATGAACCTGAACATTTTGAGCTGTACTATCATAGTCAATCCAGGTATAGTACATCGTTCCATTAGATAATACATAGTTGGTGCCATTATCAGCATTATACTGATTTAAGTCTGTATACCAACCATCCTGATTGCTTAGTCCCCCATTTTGTGCTAGTCCGATGTAATTTGAAGAAGGATCACCATAGCCTACATTCTGAAAGGTATCATATTTAATCGTAAAACTAGGTGAAAGACCGTAATAACCCAAGCTACCGCCAGTTGCAGGTTGACTAGTTGTGCCTGTCTGAAGCGTAAATGTTAATCCATCATTAGGTCCTTCTGTACTTGGATTACTCATCATAAATGAAAAGGCTGTACTAAATGAGTAATTGTTAATAGGACAAAGCTTATTATTATTAAAAACCGCTCCACTTTGCTCTGTTAACGTTGGTGTTAGCCGTATATAATTCGCCCCTTGAGGAACTTCAGCTGCACCGTTTGCTGTAAATAATTGATTAAAATTATCATTGGAAAATTCATCAAACTTATACGTTAACCACTTAGTATCAGTAGCAGCCACGTTCACATTCTCTACAGATCCTCCCTGTGCTTCAGCTAAGGTGGTTATAGATGGAAAAACACTACTAAAAATCACTAGTAATACTAATAAGTACATAGAAAAAAGATGAATTCTATTCCTCACTTTTCTTTTTATTCTCACACTTTTCCTCCTCTCATTTCTACAATCTACCAAAATTGGACATTGGTGTTAATTCCTAGGGGATTAATCATATTATACAATTCATTTCTATACAATATATCGACAAAATGTAACATTTTATATAGTAGTAAATACCCAAATTAATGAAATAAACTCATAATTACGATATTTAGTGGATTGAAAAAAACTTAGCGAATGGGAGGAAAATAGGTGATTATTAGCAAAAAGTAGTCGCCAAATTATGAATAAGATAGGGAGGAAAAGTAGTGTGGATTAGATTCAAAGGACTGCTGAAAACAATATTATCGAAGTATACTTCCACGATTAATTACATTCAAATTATGCACCTACTTTTTTTCTGATTGGTCCCGCCGATAAGATATTCTCAAGTTTAAAAGTTCTTACCTTCTTGCGCCAATAACAAAAAGCGGTAAGAGATTGTGTATTCATGTTGATAACCTGGATATACCTTTGTGTTACCTGGTTCTTATTATCGATATAAAAGATAATAATTTTCTCTCTGTTTTCGATGGAACGTTGAAACAAGCCTATCATATTTAGCCACCTCACAGAACATTTGTTTGCATTTATTATATAGGAACATTAGTTCGTTTTCAAGTCATGAATGTTTATTTCGCAACATTTTTATTCAGATGATTTACGGGTTTTACTAATAAGGCCGAAATAAATAAAAAATAGTAGATTATGTCGGAATCAACTTTTTATAGAGCTGAACTTCTTCACAATTAAAGAGTACGATTATAAATCCAGTGTGAATTAAAATTATATATATTGATTAAGAAAGAATTTCTTCTGGAAGAAGGAGCAAATAACAAACCACATATCAAATAGATTCGGTCCAATTGCACTGAAAAAATGAAACAAACAAGCTTAATTAAATCGCCATGATTAAAACATATGGCTTTCTACTTTATGATCACTATTCCTCATGGTAAAATTAAATAGGAATTTTCTGACAGCGATGGTAAATATACAATACAATAATAACTCTTTCGTATAGGAGTCGAAATTATATGAAGTTAATTTCTCTAGAAAATATCAATAAAACATATAGCGGAAAAACAGTTATTCAGGATATCTCCCTAGATATATTGAAACACCAAAGTATGGTGTTCATGGGTACTAATGGGGCAGGGAAAAGTACTTTGCTTAAGATTATCACAGGGCTGTTATTACCTAGTTCGGGACGTGTTATTAAACATTGTAAACCACTACATATCGGTTACGTACCTGAGAGATTTCCTAATCTATTACGCTTTACTCCTTTAGAATACTTAAACTATATGGGTAGAATCCAAGGTATACCCGTTATGGAGCTAGAAAAAAGGATTCCAATTTTATTAGATCGATTGGCACTGAGTCATGCAAAGGATAAAAGAATAGATACCTTCTCAAAGGGAATGGTTCAAAAAATAGGAATTATCCAATCAATCCTTAGAAAACCCGATTTGTTGATACTAGATGAGCCCCTTTCAGGTCTCGATATACATACGCAAAGCGAATTAGTCCATATCATGACAGAATTTAAAGATGAAGGGATAACGATAATTCTTACATACCATGAATCTGATATACTATTAAAAATTGCGGAGCGTATCGTTATCCTCGGTGAAGGTCAAATTAAAGGGGATTATCATGTAAAGGACATGGACAAGCCTCATATGGTTATAGAAACTTCTGGTATCGCTGAACAGATAATCCATACTTTTAATGGAATATTACGTGTATCCAAAAATGGAGAAACTCTACAAGCACATGCTCTTCAAGAAAAAAGCGACAATATCCTATTAGAAATTCTTAATAAAGGTGGAAAAATTCATTCAGTTGGGGTACATGATCCTTTAAATCAGCTCATCATGGAAAACTATGTTAACAATTAAAGGAAGTATACATAGCATCACGATATTCAAGTAATGAAACAGCTATTCTGAACCTTTATTCGGCACATCATCATGATTGTGACCAGGACCACTTTGGTGACAACCAATTCTATCACATTCTAATGAGTAGGAAAAAACTAGGAGGAACTTTTCAGTGAGAAATCTTGTTAAGTATATTTTGCATAACTATTTTCGTTCTAATCGATATTTCCCACTTCTTGCAATTTTTATCATGATGATTTTTATTTCTTATTCTTACAAACCAAATCCAATAGTTGATAGCTATTCCATTACTGCATTATATTTGTTCTTCATCTCAGCATTATTGTGTGTAAGTGTCTTTTCGACCGAATCATCTGTTCAAAAGGACGTTACACTTATCCATACCGGGAGTGTACCTGTATATTACCTTTCCAAACTCTTGAGTGTATGGTTAATTTCTTTTGTTCTAGTATTATTTGCATTCCTTTATCCTATCATTTTTGGCATGTTTGGTGAGTCTGTCACTCTGCAAGTAGGCTTTTTTACATTTATGAATCACCTTTTATTAGCTAGTCTTGGAATTTGTGTAGGTAGCTTTTTTACTAAAGATTTCATGAAATCCACGATCAATGCAATTGGTGGTTTATGGTTTGTATTATTGTTATCGATTCCCTTTGATTCTCTTGCTGAAATGCTGCCAGTTCTAGTTAGACCTATTCTGTGGATATTACCTCCTTCGATCCATACCATAAAGTCTCTGGAAAGTTGGAATCAAACAACAGTCGATTTCAATTTCCTGTTGCCTTTTATTTGGATTATCGTGTATTGTTCCATTTTACTATTTCTGTTCTTTACACTATTAAAAAAGATAGAAAGATAGATTTAGTGTTTGTTCTGTTGTCCGTTTCAGCTATTCGCCAATTCCATGGATTCCGAAATACACAGCTGTACCTCTTTTAGAATCAGGTGCAACTATTAAATTTGTATCTGATAGATTGTGACATAAATCCAATAAAACAACTTCAAACACCTATTTAGAAATTACTGAAAAAAATAGAAGGAGGCGAACTAAGCAAGTTCGCCTCCTACACTCAAAGATAGATACAAATCCGCACGATCAATTCATTTAACTTTCTGTATCCACCTAAAACGTTGTTGCATCAACGTTTCAAAGGTATTAACCGATAGAACCTTCCATTTCGAATTTAATCAAACGGTTCATTTCAACTGCATATTCCATTGGAAGCTCTTTGGTAAATGGCTCAATGAAGCCCATTACAATCATTTCAGTAGCTTCTTCTTCTGTTAAACCTCTACTCATTAAGTAGAATAACTGTTCTTCAGAAACTTTAGATACCTTCGCCTCATGCTCTAATGAGATATTATCATTCAATATTTCATTATAAGGAATCGTATCGGACATGGATTCATTATCTAAAATTAATGTATCACATTCGATGTTAGCACGTGCACCGTCTGCTTTACGACCGAAGTGTACTAATCCACGATATGTTACGTTACCACCCTGTTTAGAGAATGACTTCGAAACAATCGTCGAAGAAGTATTTGGTGCAAGGTGATGCATTTTTGCACCAGCATCCTGTACCTGACCCTTACCAGCAATAGCAATAGAAATTGTATTACCACGAGCACCTTCACCTTTTAAAATGATAGCAGGATATTTCATAGTTAATTTGGAACCGATGTTTCCATCAATCCATTCCATTGTAGCATTCGCATCACATACTGCACGCTTTGTAACTAAGTTATATACGTTGTTTGCCCAGTTTTGGATCGTAGTGTAACGGCAATAGCCATCTTTCTTTACAATAATTTCTACAACCGCACTATGAAGTGAGTTTGTTGTATAAACTGGAGCTGTACAGCCTTCAACATAGTGTACAGATGCACCCTCATCGACAATAATTAACGTTCTTTCAAACTGTCCCATATTCTCAGAGTTAATACGGAAATAAGCTTGAAGTGGTGTATTTGTTTTCACACCTTTTGGAACATAAATAAATGAACCACCTGACCAAACAGCAGAGTTTAGTGCAGAGAATTTATTATCGGAGTATGGAATAACTGTTCCAAAGTACTCTTTAAATAGTTCTTCATGTTCCTTTAGAGCTGAGTCTGTATCCTTGAAAATAATTCCTAAATTCTCTAAATCCTCTTTTAAACTGTGATATACAACCTCTGATTCATACTGAGCAGAAACACCTGCTAAGTATTTTTGTTCCGCTTCAGGGATACCAAGTTTATCGAAGGTTTGTTTAATTTCTGCAGGAACCTCATCCCATGTTCTACCTTGCTTTTCAGAAGGCTTCACATAGTAAACAATTTCATCAAAATCAAGGCCAGATAAATCTCCACCCCACTGTGGCATTGGTCGCTCATAGAAATGTTCCAATGCTTTAAGACGATAGTCTAACATCCACTGAGGCTCTTCCTTCATTTTGGATATTTCTTCTACGACTCTCCGTGTTAAACCACGTTCTGTACGGAAAATAGATACGTCCTTATCACGGAAGCCATATTTATATTCTTCTATTTCTGGCGCTTTTTTTGCCATAATATTTGCCCTCCTGTCAAGATTGATACTCACACACTACTTATGATTAATGCCTTTTTCCATTGCTTTCCAGGCAAGGGTTGCGCATTTAATTCGTGCTGGAAATTGTGAAACCCCACTTAATGCTTGTGCATCACCAAGGTCTAAATCCGAATCCAATTCTTCCCCTAACATCATCTCGGAAAAATGCTTTGACATTTCCAATGCCTCGGTTACGGTTTTCCCTTTGATTGCTTGGGTCATCATCGATGCAGAAGACATGCTGATGGAGCAGCCTTCACCTTGAAATTTAGCGTCTTTCACTTTACCTTCTTCTACTTGTAATTGAAGTTGAATACGGTCCCCACATGTCGGATTATTCATATCCACTGTTAACGCGTCACCTTCAATCACACCGCGATTTCGAGGGTTTTTATAATGATCCATAATAACTTGTCTGTAGAGTGTTTCCAAGTTGTTAAAAGACATGACCGAAAAACTCCTTCGTCTTTAAGAGTCCATCCACTAATTTTTCTACATCATCTTCTGTATTATACAAATAAAAACTTGCCCTTGCAGTTGCTGTCACATTTAACCACTTCATTAATGGTTGAGCGCAATGATGACCTGCGCGAACAGCAATACCAAATGAATCAAGTGCAGTTGCTACATCATGTGGATGGACATCCCCAAGATTAAAGGTCACGAGTGCTGCACGATGTTCAGGACCATAAATTTTAATATCCTCAACGGTGCTCAAGCGATCCATGACGTAATCAGCTAACTTTTGCTCATGATCTAGGATGTTTTCCATTCCAACATCCTCTAAGAAATCAATTGCAGCGGCAAGACCAATTGCACCAGCAATGATTGGTGTACCACCTTCAAACTTCCATGGGAGCTCCTTCCAGGTTGAATCTTGGAGTGAAACGAAATCTATCATCTCCCCACCAAATTCAACTGGCTCCATTTCCTCGAGAAGCTCTCGTTTTCCATACAGGACACCAATACCCGTCGGTGCACACATTTTATGACCAGAAAAAGCATAAAAATCACAGTCAAGATCTTGCACATCAACCTTCATATGTGGAGCACCTTGTGCCCCATCGATTAATAAAACCGCACCTTTTGCATGGGCTATTTGTGCAATCTCCTTAATCGGATTTATTGTTCCCAATACATTGGAAACATGTGCAATCGCGACAATTTTAGTCTGGTCTGTAACAAGGCTTTTAACATCCTCTAGTGCAACTGTACCATCATCTTGTAATGGTATATATTTTAAAGTAGCTCCTGTTGCCTTAGCTGCTTGCTGCCATGGAATAATATTACTATGATGCTCCATTGGTGTGATCAAAATCTCATCTTCCGGCTTTAGATTTGCCCGTGCATAACTATAAGCAACTGTATTAATAGAAGTGGTTGTACCACGAGTAAAAATTACTTCTGCTGTACTACCTGCATTAATGAACCTGCGAACTTTCTCGCGTGCACCTTCATATTGATCCGTTGCACGAGAACCAAGTGTATGAACACCACGATGAACGTTAGCATTATCAAAACGATAATAATTTTCAACAGCTTCAATAACCGATATCGGTTTCTGTGAAGTTGCTGAGGAGTCTAGATAAACTAATGGATGTCCGTTTACTTCCTGATCCAGAATCGGAAACATCTGCCTAATGGCTCTAACATCCATTAATTTACTTTCCTTTCAATGACTTGCTTTAACTGTTTTTTAACAGCAGCAATAGGTAATTGTCTTACTACAGGATCTAGGAATCCGTGAATTACTAATCGTTCCGCTTCTTCCTTCGTGATACCGCGACTCATTAAATAGTACAATTGCATTGGATCAACACGACCAACAGAAGCTGCGTGTCCCGCAGTAACATCGTCTTCTTCAATTAACAAAATAGGATTTGCATCCCCACGAGACTTTTCACTTAACATTAGAACTCGTGATGTTTGTTCACTATTTGCACCGGACGCACCATGTTCAATTTTTCCGATAGCATTAAATATAGATGATGCACTATCTTTCATAACCCCACGTTGTAAAATTTGTCCATCGGTGTTTTTTCCGAATTGAACAATTTTAGCTGTGAAGTTTTGTGTTTGTTGTCCACGTCCAACTGTAACAGCATTCGCATTGGAAACAGCTCCATCACCAATTAGGTGTGTTACATTCTCAGAGACCGTATTGCCATCATTCATTTGCCCTAAAGCCCAATCAATTGTTGCATTGCGATACCCCACGCCGCGACGGTTAACATAAGTTGTTGTACCAGCTGCAAAGTTATCTACCGCACCAAATGAAATTCTAGCATTATCCTGTGCAATTACTTCTGTTACGATATTTGCTACAGTTGCTTCATCTTGATTATTAGATATATAGTTTTCCACATAAGTTAATTCACTATTTTCTTCTGCAACAACTAATACGTGATTGATAAGAGCTACTTCTGCGTCCTCTTGCCAAAATATAGATTGAAGTGGTTCTTCAATTTTTACGTTTTTAGGAACATAAACGAATACTCCACCATTCATTAAAGCAGCGTGAAGTGCAGTTAATTTATGCTCATCTACAGAAACCGCATCTTTCATAAAGTAGCGCTTCACTAATTCCTCGTGATCACGTAATGCTGTGAATATATCAGTGAAAATAACACCTTTATCAGCTAAGTCTTTGTTTAATTGTTGAAATGCTACGGTATGATTACGCTGAATAACAATGTTTTCTGGAAGATTTTCTTCATCAAAGAAATCATGAATTTCAGAAGGTAATTCCTTCAATGATGCAATTTTTCCACCTGTAGCAACATGCTTAAAACGTGTGAAATTCCATTTGCCTATTTTCGTTTTATCTGGTTTAGGCAATTCTAGTAGTTCTGCTTTTTCCAGTGCGTTAAGACGTAACTCTTTCATCCATACTGGTTCATTACGCTCACTGGAAAACTGCTCGATATAACTTCTATCATAAGGTAGCTTTGTGTCCACAGTCATATTACCCCTCCTAACTTCTTAAGCGTTTTGCTCTACTGTTTCGTCTTCAATACCTAATTCCTCTTTAATCCAGTCATATCCCTCTGCCTCAAGACGTTGAGCTAACTCAGGACCACCAGATTTAACAACACGACCTTGCATCATTACGTGAACAAAGTCTGGAGTAATATAATTTAATAGACGTTGATAGTGTGTAATGATTAAGCAACCGAAGTCCTCACTGCGCATTTTATTAATACCTTTTGAAACTACTTTCAGTGCATCAATATCAAGCCCAGAGTCAATTTCATCAAGAATTGCAATTTCAGGCTTTAACTGCATTAATTGAAGAATTTCGTTACGCTTCTTCTCTCCACCGGAGAAGCCTTCATTTAGATATCTTGTAGCCATGCTTTTATCGATTTCTAAAAAGTCTAAATCACTATCTAATCCTTTGATAAACTTCATTAATGGAATTTCATCGCCTTCCTCACGACGAGCGTTGATAGCTGAACGTAGGAAATCAGATGTAGTAACACCACTAATTTCACTTGGATATTGCATTGCTAGAAATAGACCTGCACGAGCACGTTCATCTACTTCCATTTCAAGTACATCTTCTCCGTCTAAGAGAATGCTTCCTTCAGTAACTTCATACTTTGGATGCCCCATAATTGCAGAAGCTAATGTTGATTTACCAGTTCCGTTTGGTCCCATAATCGCATGGAATTCCCCACCCTTTACGGTTAAGTCAACACCCTTTAATATCTCTTTACCTTCAATTGAAACATGAAGATTTTTAATTTCTAATGTAGATCCTGCCATATTGATACCTCCATATATTGTATGTTTTTGGATATGTAACTTAATGATATCCATTCTCAATTTATTCTCATTACAATCTTATAGCATTTCGAATTTATAATCAACTGTTTTAGGTCGTGGAAATAGACCACTATTATAATAGGAAAAGACTGGTTTTTTCCGCTTTATTATTAGAAAAACTTTGGATTTTAAAAAGCTTTCGGAACAGTGTAATCCTGACTAAAAAATTACTGAGGATTTCCCTATAAGGGCCATCCTCAGTTTTACTAATTATCTATGAATATTACTATCAAGATCAGCTACAATATGCTTACATTTATTGTACTCTTCCTGCCTTTTTCTTTCAACTCTTAGTCGGTTTTCCAGCTTACGGCAATAATCTGCATAGCCCATATGGTGAGAGCCTTGCATTGCTTTTTCCATATCAGCTGTGTACTTCATGTTTATCTCACTATGAATAGTGAATCATCCCTTTCGTTTAATTGACATTGATAATTTTAACACGCCAATTAACAGGACACCAAGTCTTATAGAATCTTATAATTGAATGAAATGAATTGAATTCCCTCTTAAGAGCTGTATAGAATATCCTCCGATAAACATTTGAGCAATTTCTCATGAATGCTCCGTATACCTTGTAAAGATATTTCCACATTAGTTCCTATTTTTCAAAATCCACCAACCTTCCTTTACTGGTGGTAGAATTCAAATATACTTTTTACTTTCGGAATCGCAAAACTACTACCACCTCGTTCCTTTACATCCTCGATCATCATCGTTAAGAGAAGCTGGGAATTTTCAGTATCATATCCAATAAACCAACCATTCTCTGTGCCGCTATCATCATCCTTACTTGCTTTTATCTCTGCAGTACCAGTTTTACCAGCAATAGACATGCTAGGAATATATGTACCGTGAGCTGTGCCAGCAGGATCTTCTACCACTTGAAGAAGATAATCATTCAATTTTTCAACGATTTCAGTATCAATTAGATTTTCTTTCCATACCTTACGTTCATCATCTGCTAAGAGATGCGGGTACAGCATATCACCATTATTCGTAAATGCTGTATATATTGCTGCAAGATGTATTGGGCTTATCATCACCTCGCCCTGACCATATGCGGTATCTGCTAACTGAATTTCATTTTTGATTTCTCCATTAGCAAGGGTAGAAGGGGTCATTGAAAAAGGAAATTCCATTTCTTCTTCAAATCCATACATCGTTACTTCTTTTATGAAAGTTTCCTTTCCCATCTCAAGAGCCTCTTGGGCAAAAAATATATTATCAGAGAATACAAATGCATCTTTTAATGTGACAGATGATTTTTCATGAACACGTGTGACATAATAGTCTCCCCATGTGTCATCCTTAGACCAATATCGCCCATCAATTTTTCTCACTTCATCCAGCTCAGTTACCCCTGTTTTTAAACCAACTGCAGCAGTAATTGTCTTAAAAACAGAACCTGGTGTATACCGATTCATAAAGCGGTTTAAAAATGGACTGTTTTCATCATTACTCCAACTCTCCCATTGTTCCTCTGAAAGGCCCCGAACAAAGGCATTTGGATCAAAGGCTGGTGTACTAACCAATGACAAGACAGAACCATTTGTTGGATTTAGTGCTACAGCTGTTCCGACTTCATCAGCTAACTGTTGATATATCTTTTCTTGCAAAACCGCGTCAATTGTTAGTTGAATATCCTTACCTGGAACCGGTTCTAATTTAGCAAGTGTCTCTTTAAACTCACCGTTCTTATCCTTAATAAAGATATGTCCACCGTTTTTTCCTTTGAGGTCTTTCTCAAGGATAGACTCTAATCCCGATTGCCCTATAACATCACCTGATGAATATCCCTTATCTTTTAGTTCTTCTAACTGTTCTGCATTAATTTCACGTACATATCCAGTTAAATGGGCAGCTGCTTCACCAAATGGGTAGGTTCGGACAACCTTCTCTTGAATAGCCACACCAGGGACTTGAAGGAAAGGCTCTATATCCTGTTTATCGAGTGGAAGTGTGCTGATTGGTACAAATAGCTCTGGCCTTACCCAGGATGCGTTTAATTTGCTATCAATCTCTTCTATCGATGAATCTAACAATTCAGCTAGTCTAGCTTTAGAATCACTGGGATTATCACCAAGTTTATTTGGTACAACACCTACTACATTGGCATTCGCATTAATCGCTAAACCACTTCCATTTTTGTCCCTAATTTCTCCTCGTGTCGCTTTTATTATTTGTGCAGAAACCTGTTCACCTTCCTCTAGATTCGGAAAAATAAGTGAAGGTCCCCAATCGATATACCAGTCTTCTCCTTTTTCATTTTCCTCTTTAATCAATTTTGCTTCATTAGTAAATTCAATTGGCCCAGCAAGCGTTTCCATGGTAACACTATATGGTAATGTAATCATTTCATTTTCTGTATTTTGCTTTTCTTTCTCTACAAGCTTACTATCAATCTTCAAATTGCTTACATTAATTCCCGAATAAATATTTTCGTATCGCTCTATAAAGTCTTGCTTATCTATCTCTTCCTTTGATTCTTGAGAAAGATAACCATACATAGCTGCAAAATCCAATTCTTCCCAAGCGGAGAGGTAAGATGTAAACGTATCTTCTGGTAGTTTTTCTTTCGAACAGCCTGTAATGCTAATAATTATCCCCATCAAGATCAAACCAAATAAACTTTTCCTCATATCATTCATCCCCTTGTTATAAGTAGAAATCTACTATCCAACACATAAAACGATTACACTTGTAATACAATACTACAAGTGTATTGTATTTATGTCAATTACTAGAAAAACGAGCCGATTATGTAATTGTCATTCTATAGTCAAAATGCTACTATGTATGTATTACAAATGAAATCTCAAAACATGGGAGATGGAATAATTGTTCCTCACTAAGTTCAGCATTTGCCTACTGGTATCTACGTTTACTGTTGCGATTCTATTGCTAATAAAAAAAGTATTTCATAACCAATTGTCAGCAAAGTGGCAGTATAATATCTGGTTTCTCTTATTGGTCGCAATGGCACTACCGTTTATTCCGTCACAATGGATAGATATTGGAGAGAAATTTATCTTGTTCAATTGGAATCCACCTGAAGAAATGAATACAACCGCTATTCATTCCAGTAATGACCATTTGTTAAACGAAAAAAACTGGATACAGGACTTTACAGTTTCTGTAAATCATAGTACTTCTGATATTTTAAATATGACAATTGGGATCCTTTGGTTAACAGGTATCATGATCTCGGCAATATTCGTGTCAATTGCTTGGCTACAATTAAAGAAAATAAAACGAAGTGTCTCGAAAATAACCCAGGATGACTATCTCTCTTTATTTGAACAAGCCAAGCAAAGGCTAAATATTTCGAAGCAATTAATAATTGGGGAATCACCATTAGTTAAATCGCCAATGACTTTTGGTATATTCCATACTTATATTGTATTACCAGTACATTTTGACAAATATCTTACGAAAGAAGAGGTTAACTATATTTTTCTACACGAATTAAACCATTTTAAGTTTAAAGATATACTATTAAATTACTGTATTGTTATTTTTCAAGCTTTATATTGGTTTAATCCACTTGTCTGGTATGCATTTAAGGAAATGAGGTTAGATAGAGAAATTGCCTGTGATATTGCGGTATTAAAACTAGTAAATCAGCATCTCCATACAGCTTATGGAAAAACCATTCTTCGTTTTGCTAATCATACATCCATTCAACGTTCCTTCTCATTTGTGAATCAACTAAATGGATCAAAAAAGCAATTAACAAAACGGATTAAAAATATTGCATCCTTTCAATCAGAATCAAAACTATTGAAACTAAAGAGTATAATCATATTCTTGTTAGTCGGGGTATTCGTGATGATTCAAATCCCGTTTGTTTCAGCGATGGCAGCTGACAATAATCAATATCATTTTGATAATAAACATACAGAATATATTGATTTAGTGGATTACTTTTCAGGCTATAAAGGAAGCTTTGTCTTATACGATATGCAAGCAGATCAGTTCAGAATTTACAATGAAAAATTAAGTACCATGAGAGTTTCACCCGATTCTACTTATAAAATTTATAGTGCGCTATTAAGCTTAGAATCAAATATTATTAGCCCTAATAATTCCCTAATAAAGTGGGACGGAACAACATATGATTATAAAGCTTGGAATCAGAATCAAGATTTAAATACAGCGATGACATATTCAGTTAACTGGTACTTTCAAGAATTGGACAGAAGGTTGAAAATAGACACCATTCAAGCATTCCTAAAAAATATAAAATATGGTAATCAAGATTTGTCTGGGGGAATAGACCATTACTGGTTAGAATCATCCTTAAGGATATCCCCTGTCGAACAAGTACAGCTATTAAATGCTTTCTACTCCAATGAATTTGGATGGAAAGAGAAAAATATTCAAAGCATTAAATCCGCATTAAAACTAGAGGAAAAAGATAATGCTGTACTTTATGGAAAAACTGGCACAGGAACAGTAAACGGACAAGATATAAATGGTTGGTTTATTGGATTTGTTGAAACGAATGATAACACCTATATATTTGCAACAAATATCCAAAATGAGATTAATTCAAATGGAAGTAATGCAGTAGAGATTACACTAGAAATTTTGAAGGATTTCGGTATCTACAGATAAAAAAATGCGCAGCTCTTGAAGGAGGAGATAATAGATGTCTAAAAATGTTCCTAGAATCTCTGAAGCCGAATGGGAAGTTATGAACATCCTTTGGAAAAAAAGCCCACAAACAGCAAATGAGGTTATCCTAGCTCTACAGGATAAAATCGACTGGAAGCCCAAAACGATTCGAACGATGTTGGATCGTCTTGTTCAAAAAAATGTTGTAGGCGTTCATAAAGATCAAAAAGTGTATACCTTTTTTCCACTCTACTCTCAGGACGAATGTCAACAAGCAGAAGCAAAGTCTTTTATTAAACGAATCTATGGAGGCACACTTAAGTCACTCCTAGTCCAATTTATGGAAGAAGATTCCCTAACTGTGGAAGATATAAATGAATTGAAAAGTATTTTAGAAAATAGTAAAAAGGAAAAACCGGCTACTAACAAAAATAAATAAAGCGATTGGATAAAAAGAAAAGACCAAGTCCTATATAGAAGGATTTGGTCTTTTATTTTACATATTCTTATTTGCTTTCTCCACCAACTGGTACTACTGCACCCTTATATTTTTCAAGAATGAAATCCTGGATTTCTTTGGACTGGAGTACTTCTACTAATGTTTTCATGTTTTCATTATTTTTGTCCTCTGAACGTACCGCAATTACGTTTACATACGGTGAATCCCCATCCTCAATAAATACAGAGTCCTTTTGAGGGTCTAATCCTGCTTGTAGTGCAAAGTTCGTATTAATAACAACTAGTGTATCATCTTCAGACTCATACAACTCAGGAAGTAGCTCAGCTGCATAATCAGGGGAGAATTTTAGTTCTTTTGGATTTTCGACAATATCGTCAATCGTTGCTTTTGATTTATCAACATTTTCGTCTAATTTAATCAATCCATTAGCTTCAAATAACGTAAGTATTCGACCATGATCTGGTACCGAGTTACTTAATAAAACCTCTGTTCCGTTAGGGATATCATCTATGTTACTAATTTCCTTTGAATATACTCCCATTGGTTCAATATGAATTCCTGCAACATAGTCTAAATCATAGCCTGTTTTCTCAACTGTATCCTTTAAATATGGTATATGTTGAAAAAAGTTGGCATCCAATGTACCATTTTCAAGGTCGTCATTCGGGAGTATATAGTCTTCGTATGGCTCAATTTTAATTGTAATACCTTTTTCTTCAAGAATTGGCTTCGCCTTTTCCAAAATCTCAGCATGTGGAACACTAGATGCCCCAACTACTAATACATTAGACTCTTTACCTTCTGCATTTTTTCCGTTAGAATCTTTTTCTCCCCCACATGCTGCTAAAAGTACAATTAATAATAATGATACTAGCGCTATAATTTTTTTCATTTGTATACTCTCCTCTTATATGTTGTATATGAATATCGGCAATGGCCGTATCTTCTAAATTATCGTTTATCCACTTTATTAGAGATAAAGTCTCCAATGAATTGAAATACAAAAACAATAATAACAATAGCTATCGTGCACACAAAAACAACATCAAAATCTCTTCGCATAAATCCAAAGTAATGGGCGTAATTTCCTAGACCACCTGCTCCAATAACACCTGCCATCGCTGTATAACCAATTAGAGCAATCGCAGTAACAGTTATTCCTGAAATTAAGGCAGGCAATGATTCTGGAAGTAGAACCTTGAAGATAATGGTTTTCGTCTTTGCTCCCATAGCCAGTGCTGCTTCCACAACACCTTTTGATACTTCCTTTAATGCTATTTCTACTAATCTTGCATAAAACGGCGCTGCTCCAATAATTAAAGCTGGTAATGCAGCATTTGGACCTCGGACTGTACCGATGAGCATTTTTGTGAAAGGGAATAGCAATAAAATTAAAATAATAAAAGGTATTGCTCGAAATACATTCACAATTGCACCAACGATTACATTGCATATTTTATTTTCCCAAAGGCCGCCTTTTGCAGTTAAATAAAGCAATAATCCTAAAATGATACCAATTATAAAGGTGCCGATAAGGGATATGCTCGTCATATAGAAGGTTTCAAGAGTTGCCTCCCACAAATCCTCCAATTTTATATTTGGAAATAGATTAGTTAGCATGCTGTATCACCTCCAATTGAACTGAGGTATCATTTTCAATAAATGAAATCGCATGTGCAATTTCCGCATCTTCTCCCTGAAGCTGAACAGTTAATTTTCCATATGCGCCTCTTTGTGTCTGGGTTATTTTTCCTTGGAGAATATTAACCTCTATTTCAAATTTCTTAGAGATCGTACTAATTAAGGCCTGATTCGTAGATTCCCCAACAAAAGTGAGTTCAACTAATTTTCCTCCCGTATAATGAACTAGGAAATTTTCTAATTCCTCTTCATCACTACTACTCATTACCTGTTTTACAAATTTCTTTGTGACGTCCTGTTCTGGCCTTAGAAAGACGTTTAATACATCACCTTGCTCAACGATCTTCCCATCCTCCATTACTGCAACACGGTTACATATCTTCCGTATTACATGCATTTCATGTGTTATTAAGATAATAGTTAAGCCGAGCTTCTTATTGATATTTACTAATAACTCAAGGATGGAGTTGGTTGTTTCTGGATCGAGTGCTGATGTTGCTTCATCACAAAGTAATACTTTTGGTTTATTCGCTAACGCCCTCGCAATACCAACACGCTGCTTTTGTCCACCACTTAATTGAGAAGGATAGGAATTCTCTCTTCCAGTAAGACCAACTAAATCAATTAGCTCCTTCACTCTTCTTACTCGTTCTTCGGCAGGTACCCCTGCAATCTCTAGTGGAAATGCAATATTTTCACTTACGGTTCTAGACCAGAGTAGATTAAAATGCTGAAAAACCATCCCAATATCTTGCCTAGCAACACGAAGTTCAGATTTTTTCATCGAAGTGATTTCTTTCCCTTGTATGGTAACTTTTCCCGAGGTTGGCTCTTCTAACCGATTTAGAAGACGGATAAATGTACTCTTTCCAGCGCCACTATAGCCAATCACTCCAAATATTTCCCCATCCTCAATAGATAGGCTTAGGTGATCAACAGCAGTTATATCTTTTTTATTTAAACGAAATATTTTCGTAAGACCATCAATTGAAATCATTGGTGACCCTCCTTCTTTTTATCATGTACCAAAAATGTCCCCTTATTGCACCAAGTAAAAACTTTCCATACATACAGGTCCATTGTCAAAAATAAAAAACGCCTTTCTGTAAGAGAACAGAAAGACGTAATCATGTTATATCTTCACGTTCTCTCATCTTTCAAAGCAAATTTGCTTTGTAGGAATTAGCACCTTTTTCAAACACGAATGTTTGAAGGTTGCCGCGGTTTCATAGGGCCTTTCCCTCCACCGCTCTGGATAAGAGATATAATATATAAAATTGTTAAATTCGATAGATTAAACTATACCACCGTAATGTACAGGTGTCAATAGTTTTTAAAAAACAATTTATTTTTTTTCGGTAAATAACTCCGGACAATGCTTGTATAAATAACTATATATATTGCCAATAGATTGAAATGCATAGACTTTTTCTAGCACCCTATCTCCCTTTTTAATTAATAAGCATGGCACACTTTCAACCTGATATTGTTGCATAAATTCTGGTTGAAGTGATGCATTCATTTCATAGAAGATAGTTTCCTTATGAACATCCTCAATCTTTTCTAGCATGGTCCTTGCAACATGACAGGTTCCACAAAATGGTGTATAGATATATAACAAATAGTCCGATTCTTGTATTTCCGCTGTAGTTATTTCCTGCAAAAAATCACCTACTCCAAAAACTATGCCAAATATTGAGGGTTTACTGCAATGTGCTTACCAAGTAGAAGCATTGCTAAAATACGTTCCGGAGTGGCAGCAACCTCTCGATATTCACTACTAACATAAATATGATCGGCGTGTGGAAGCTCCGATGCGAGTTGCTTTCTTAATTTTAATCCAGACTTATCCTCATCGACTAAAATAAATACATCCTTTTCATCCAATTGATAGGTTTCTAACAGTTCATCAAAGCGCTCAATATCAAACGTTCCATTCGTACATATAATCGTAACTTGATCATCAATCACTTTTTCAAGCTGCTTCTTATCTGTCAGTCCTTCTACAATAATGACACAATCCTGTGAAATCATAATAGATCCCCCTTTAAGAATGGCGCCTCTGGGTAAAACACAATTGTAATGAAAAGCTGACTCCGCTTCTAAGAACAGGAGTCAGCTTTATTGCATACTATTAGTCTTGCTCAATAACTTCTTTATATGCTTCTGGTGAAAGTAGCTCATTAATTTCTGCTTCATTTGAAAGCTCTACTACAATCATCCATGCATTTTCATATGGAGATTCGTTAACAAGCTCAGGGCTGTCCTCAAGCTCAGAATTAACTTCCACAACTTTTCCACTTACAGGTGCATATAACTCTGAAACTGTTTTAACAGATTCTACACTACCAAATGGCTCGTTCACAGAAATTTCATCGCCAACCTCTGGAAGCTCAACGAATACAATATCACCTAACTCATCTTGAGCAAAATCCGTTATTCCAATTCGTACTACATTTCCTTCTCTTTTAACCCACTCATGTTCTTTTGAATAAAGAAGATCGTTTGGTAAGCTCATTCAAGATCCCTCCGAAAAATATTTGATTGTATATTAACTATACAAGCTATAATTATTTTGCGCTAGTATTTATACTTATTTTTCCGCCCATTTTTGACGAAATTCTTCTTCCTTAAATCCAACCGTTACAGCATTGCCATCTGTAACAATTGGTCGTTTAATGAGCATTCCATCAGAAGCCAATATCTCTGCCATTTCCTCTACAGAAGCATCTTGAATTTTTTCTTTAATATTTAATTCACGGTATTTAACTCCACTCGTATTGAAAAACTTTTTAGCAGGCAAACCACTTTTTTCAATTAAATCCAATAGAACCTCTTTAGAAGGTGTTTCTTCCACAATATGTATGCTGCTATAGTCAATGTTATGCTCATCTAGAATTTTCTTAGCATTTTTACAAGTACCACAGTTCGGATACCAATAGAATGTAAGTGCCAAAAGATTCCCCTCCTTTGCTAAGGCTATTTTACCATTTATAGAAAAGAATTATAAGGTAAATGCTGGTTCTATAGCTTGATTATCGTAAACTTCAGTGAGTTGGTGGGAAACTTCAGGATTTTCCGTATAGACTTCAGGAAGATGTATGGTTACCTAAGCAATTCTCATAAAACTTCCGTATTTCATCCTATTTTTACTTAACCACACTTGATGATAAAGCTAGAAGTCTATTATAATTTATGTATAGAGTGAAACTTCATACAGCAGGGTTTCTATTTCTCCCCCACTTTATGTTAGTTGAACGAATCCGGCGTTTGACGTGCTACCCGACCCCCACTTATTATTCTCTATTTCTTGCGAATTCTTGATAAAGGGTCCTACAGCCAGTTAACCTGCGATAAATTCTTCGAAGGAGCTATTATGAAATATATTAACGATATCCCTGTTCTATTAATTCTGATCACATTACTAGTCTATGCTTTCATCCGTCTAATACAGAAAAAAAAGCATGTAAAGGTTTACCGAGAAATCATTAACATGCTATTAATTGCTTATGTGGAATGTTTGCTCTATTTGACATTATTTCCGGCAAATGGAACTTCTACTCCTAGCTTAGCTTCGATAAATCTTATTCCATTCCGAACGATTAATCTATATATAAATTTTCAAGGAGACTTTTCCCTACAAATCATAAATTTATTGGGTAATATTGTTGTGTTTATTCCTATTGGCATTTTTATCGTCCTATTTATAAAGAAAGCGACTTTCATACATAGTCTATTAATCGGTATAGGGAGTACATTATTCATTGAAGTAATGCAGCTAGTATTATCAATTAATGGCGTCATTTCTAGAAGTTTTGATGTGGATGATTTACTGTTAAATACGATTGGTGTTTTAATTGGTTACTTCATGGCTATCCTACTTCGTGCGTACTTGAAAAGAGCCGATAGTAGAATAAGGACATTAAAGTAAAGAATACCTGGAAGAGCTCCTAATAGGAATAGAGGCATAATGGAAATTTCAATTACGCTTCCCTGAAAAATGGAAAACAGGGTGGCGATCCCGGCGCCAGTGATGCCATATAGTAGTAGCGACATTATATAGCGATGAAAGGTTCTAACCCTATTCATTTTTCCAATCAAGTTATCTATCACTAACGATGTAATAGTCCCACCAATCAAGAAAACATAGAAAGAAACTAGTAAAATTGTCATATAATAACCATTACCATTATTTAATAGTAATGCTAGCAAAATGGAACATAATATAGCCGTGATAATCCTTTCCAGTAACTTCACTTCATCTTCCTTCTCTAGCTATTTTATTATCTAACCTTCACAAATCCAAATATAAGTTGAGTGTCCATGCCACTTGAAATCCCAATTTCATAATCCATAGAACATCTTACTCTAAAAACTTCTTCTATCTCCTTTATAGGAGCTAAATCTCTTTATATTATATTACCATAATATTTTGAAATTTCGTCCGTATTTCTTACCATTTCTGGGAATTATCAATTAAAAAATAGGACCTATGATTCATTTATAAAATAAAAATGTATAGATATCTTTACATTTTCTTTTACCCATATATAATTATATGTAAATATATCTTTACATCTCGTGGTGATAAACATGAAAGTAATCAATCATATTCGTGAGGTACGACAAAGAAAAGGGATAACGCAAATTAAATTAGCAGAAGATTTACAAGTTACCCGTCAAACAATCAATGCAATAGAAAAAAACAAATATAATCCTAGTTTAGAACTCTCCCTTAAACTAGCAGAGTATTTAGACGTACCTTTTACAAGCTTATTTTATTTGGACAAAAGTGAGGAGAATGCTAAATGAAAAACCAAAAATTACAGGTATGGATATGGCCACTTATCATTGTTGGAATGATTCTTGGGGTAATTATGGGTATTTATTTCTTTAATGATAGTACGAATAATTTGTCATTAGCGATATCAATTCCTTTTGGAGCTGTCCTTGGATTTATAATTTTCTACCTCTTATCGAAACGAAATAAAAGAAAAAATGGCAATACTCCTAGTTTTGATGAAAGAAATACATTAATGATGCAGCAATTTTTAGTAATAGCTCAAAATGTTATCATGCTTGCAGTAGGAACTGCATTAGTCATTTCCTACGCAAAAGGTATTACTTCCATTAATATAGAAGTCTTGATCGTTTGTTGGATGATTCTTTTTATTCTAATCGGACTAGGTGCCTTAGTAGCTAAAAGATTATAAGATGAATGTATAAACCCACAGATAGTCAGTAAAAACTTTTTTCACTGATTATCATAACTCTACTTATTCTTTCTCTACACATGTTTATTCCCAACATTTTACCTATGTATCGAATCTATGTATGTGAAACTTCATTTTCAGATACATAATTCATAGATTCAATTTTTTCAGGAGGAGGATGGTTATCAAGATCAAAGGATAATATTTGGCGCCTGTCGGTCGTTTCATGGTAAGTAATATATTTGATTGGGGGAGATCATATGAAAAGTGGAGTTCAAAAAAACTATTACTACTAATCACCTTTGTATTACTACTTTTACCAACAAACTCAGTATTTGCCTCGTTAGGAAACACCTCTTGTGACGGTAACAATTGCCTAGAAGCACCTACATCCAATGTAAATGAAAAAGAGTTTAAAGATATTTGGAATAAAGTTAAAAAGACAAAAGAGTACAAAAAGCTAGCAAAAGACAGTATAGTTAATAGCCTAAATAAAGATGACATAGTAATAAATAAGGCTGAGAATGGCGTTCAACAGGTAGCTTCAATAGGCTTTATCATCGGGAACAAAGTTAGTTCGGATAATCTTGCCTATGTAGAAATTCTATTTGACCTAGAGAAAGAAAACGTGTTGACGGTCAAAAAGATGTATGGAGAACTTACGGAAAGTGGTCTTATTAACATTAGAATGGTAGTAAATGATGATATAGGCTTTTCCATGAATATAAATATGGATGGAGAAATAGTTGGTGAAAATGGGGATATTATTAGCCAAGATGAATTTTTTGAAGAGGTAGTAAACGATATGGCACCAGAATTCTCGACGTATGGTTGGTGTGAGTGGGTCGTGGGTGCCTTATGTGGAACTGGTGGAGGCGCTGGTTGCTTTGCCTTAGCAGCCGCCTTAGGAATTACAACTGGTGTTGGCGGATTAGCCTTAGCTTCTGTATGCGGTTTAATCGGTGCATTGGGTTGTACTGCTGCAACAATTGCTATTTGTGGTTGATAGGAATTTAGCTTATAATCCAAAACGATGTAATATATATAACAGCAACATTTTCCAATTAATAAGTTATCCCCAAAATAATTATTTTCAATCGGTTATAAATAGAATCGCACAAGGACTAGTGCAAAGACCTATGTCCTTGTGCGATTCTTTTAATTCCATTTACTATTTAAACAATATACTTCTCAGCCTCAATAATTCCTACTGCAATTTCACGTTTCTTCGCAATCACATTTGTTGGTGTGTGACGAGTTAACTTACGAAGTGAAGAAAGCATCATACGTAATGTGTCACCATCTTCCACTGCAATAAGTGTTTCCTTCGCATCTGCTTCAATACGGTTGAATGCTTCTTGTACATACACTTGCGTATATAGAAGCTTTTGCTTGTTTTTCTCCACGCCAGAGTTGTTGATTGCTTTTTCTGTACGAAGAATGGCACTTTCCATGTTATAAACCTCTGCCACCATATCTGCTAGGTTTACTAAGATTTCTTGTTCATTTTCAATCTTCTGCATGTACTTTTGTGCAGCTAATCCAGCTCCAAGAAGGACGATTTTCTTCGCATTTCTTAGTAAATACTTTTCTTGCTCTAATGGCTCTGTACCTGGCTCTTCTGGCATCATCATCATTAGCTCTTCTTGAAGTGCCATTGCTTTTTGGAATAGAGGTAAGTCACCTTTCATTGCTTTCTTCAGTAATGTTCCAGGAACTAGTAAACGGTTAATTTCGTTAGTTCCTTCAAAGATACGGTTAATACGGGAATCACGATAAATACGTTCTACCTCATATTCTTGCATAAATCCATATCCACCATGCATTTGTACTGCTTCATCTGCAGCGTGATCTAATAATTCCGTTGCCGTGTATTTATTCATGGAGCATTCGATTTGGTACTCAGCAATTGCTCGGGCAATTTCACGACCGTCTTTTAATTGTTCATCTGTTAAAGCACCCATTCGCTGCTCGAACAATCCAACTGTACGATAAACTGCACTTTCATTTGCATAAATTTCAGATGCAATAGTGGCTAATTTTTCTTGTGTTAATGTAAACTTAGAAATCGGTGTGTTAAACTGTTTACGTTGGTTTACATATTGTGTTGCAACCTCTAGTGCACGTTTCGCACCACCAACACCACCAATCGCTAGCTTATAACGTCCTACGTTTAAGATATTGAATGCGATGATATGACCGCGGCCTTTTTCACCCAAAAGGTTTTCAACTGGAACCTCTGCATCCTCTAAAATAAGGGTACGAGTGGATGATGCTTTAATACCCATTTTCTTTTCTTCCGGACCAGTTGAAACTCCTGGGAATTCGCGCTCTACAATAAAGGCAGAGAAATGCTCTCCATCAACTTTTGCATAGACAACAAATACATCGGCAAAAGCAGAGTTCGTAATCCATTGTTTTTCACCATTTAAAATATAGTGAGTTCCTGCTTCATTTAATTTCGCAGTAGTTTTTGCACCTAAAGCATCGGAGCCTGATCCTGGCTCTGTCAGTGCATAAGCAGCAATTAATTCACCAGTTGCAAGCTTTGGTAAATATTTTGCTCTTTGTTCTTCATTACCGAAAAATACAATTGGAAGGGATCCGATACCAACATGTGCACCGTGTGTAATCGAAAATCCACCAGCTCGTGCAAACTTTTCAGTAATTAAGGATGAACTAATTTTATCTAATTGTAGTCCACCATATTCTTCTGGTACGTCAGCCCCTAGTAAACCTAGCTCTCCTGCTTTTTTTAGAAGTTCTACGGAATGTTCGAATTCATGATTCTCTAATTTTTCTGCTACTGGTAATACTTCGCCAACCACGAAATCCTCAGTTGTTTTAGCGATCATTTTATGTTCATCTGTGAAGTCTTCTGGTGTGATGATGTCTTCTCCATTTAGGTCTTCAACTAAAAAGGATCCGCCTTTGAACAATTTTTCTTTTGTTTCACTCATGTTTAACATCCTTTCTTTTCCTATATGTTATTTTTATTCTTTTAATACACATCGTTTATTTTCCAAGAAACAGATTACGAACTTACAAGAGTTCAAATACTCCTGCTGCGCCCATTCCGCCTCCAATACACATCGTTACAATACCGAATTGAACGTTACGGCGCTTCATTTCGTAGGCTAGGCTTAAGGTTAATTTTGTTCCTGTCATGCCAAGCGGGTGACCAAGAGCAATTGCTCCACCGTTGACATTGACAATATTCGTATCTAGGTCAAGTGCCTGGATAACCCGAACAGATTGGGAAGCAAATGCTTCATTTAATTCGATTAAGCCAATGTCTGATAGGCTTAGTCCTGCTATCTCAAGTGCTTTTGGAATTGCTTTTACTGGCCCTACTCCCATAATTTCTGGCTCAACACCAGCTACAGCGAAGGAACGGAATTTTACTAATGGCTTAAGACCTTCTGCTTCTGCTTTTTCTCGGTCCATAACGAGTACAGTAGCTGCCCCATCACTCATTTGTGAAGAGTTACCAGCTGTTACGGATCCATTGACATGGAATACTGGGCGAAGCTTTGCTAAGACCTCCATCGTAGTTCCTGGACGAACTCCTTCATCTGTATCAAATAAGAAGGATTTTTCTTCTACCTTGTTGTTTTTACCAATAAATCGTTCCGTGATTTCTACGGGTACGATTTCATCTTTAAATCTACCTTCTGCGATTGCCTTTGCAGCACGTTCATGACTCTGAACCGCAAAAGCATCTTGGTCCTCACGAGAGATGCCGAAGCGATTCGCAACCTCTTCAGCGGTGTGTCCCATTCCCATATAATAACCAGGTGCATTTGCAACTAATGTTGGATTTGGTTTAATGACATGACCAGGCATTGGTACTAGACTCATAGATTCTGCTCCACCAGCAATAATCGTGTCACTAGCACCAAGCATGATACGCTCCGATGCGTAAGCGATACTTTGTAAGCCTGAGGAACAATAACGGTTAATCGTAATACCTGGTACGTCATTTTTTAATCCCGCAAGACCAGCAATATTTCGAGCCATATTCATTCCTTGCTCCGCTTCTGGGATTGCACAACCAATAATGACATCATCGATATTGCCTTCATAATTTCCAGCACGTTTTAATGTTTCTTTTATGGTCAATGCCGCTAAATCATCCGGACGAGTGTTACGCAATGACCCTTTTTGCGCTTTACCAACAGGGGTTCTAGCACCTGCTACAATAACTGCTTCTCTCACCATTTCTTCCCCCTTTTTCCTAGTTCCTTAATGGTTTACCCTTTATGAGCATATGTTGCATACGAGCTTGAGTTTTTGGTTCAGCAATTAAGCTTAAGAAAGCTTCACGTTCTAAATCTAGCATGACTTGTTCATCGATTAGAGAGCCCTCTTTAATACGTCCACCTGATAATACATATGCTAATTTTTCAGCAATCTTCACATCATGATCAGATGCATAGCCACCAAATTGAAGTGTTTTCGCTCCTAATACCATTGCAGCATAGCCAGCTTCTCCAACTACAGGAATCTTTTCACGTTTTGGTGCACGGTAGCCTGCTTTTGCTAGCTCTAATACGCGCTGTTTTGCATCGTAGATTAAATGGTCCGGATTCACACTTATTCGATCGTTTGCATCTAAAAAGCCATTTTCTCTAGCTTCAGCCGCTGAGGTTGATACTTTCGCCATGGCAACTTTTTCAAAGACGTCATTTGCAACTTTAGTTAGGTCAAAATTAATACCCTTTGGTAGGTTACGAAGCTGCTTTAAGTAAAGCCCTTTTGTACCACCACCACCTGGAATTAAACCAACACCAAATTCAACTAACCCCATATAGGTTTCAGCTGATGCTTGGATGGCAGTAGCTGGTAAAGATACTTCCGCACCACCACCTAGTGTCATGTTAAACGGGGCAACAACTACTGGCTTTTCCGAATATTTGATTGTAGTTCCCATATCCTGAAACATTTTTACAACCATATCCAGTTCAAAGAAGTTATCATCCTGGGCTTCCATTAACATTAAGGCAAGGTTTGCACCGACACAGAAATTCTTTCCTTGGTTACCGATGACAAGACCTTCATAGTTGCGACTAACCTCTTCAACTGCAAAGTTCACCATTTGAATAATATCTAAACCAATCGCATTACTTTTCGAATGGAACTCAAGTAGTGCAACACCATCACCTATATCAATTAAGCTTGCACCAGTGTTCTTCTTAATAACCCCATTCACGTCCTTTAGACGTTTTAAATTAATTTCTTTTGGATTAAATGATTTTTCTTTGTATGCACCTTGGTCAACATACTGAATAGTTCCATTTTCAGTTTTATAGAAGGAAGAGTTTCCTGCATCGATTAGTTTTAAAACCCAATCTGGAATCGTTTCTCCTTCTGCTTTCATGCGTTCAACAGATGACTTTAGACCAATTGCATCCCATGTTTCAAATGGACCAATTTCCCAGCCAAAGCCCCATTTCATTGCTTCATCAATTGCAACAATATCATCAGCTATTTCGCCAACTAACTCCGCAGAATAAAGCAATGCTGGTTTTAAAATATTCCAAATCAAGTCTCCAGCACGGTCACCTTTCGCATTTATAAGCGCTTTCAATTTGTTGCGCGAACCTTTTGCCTGCTTTGCCATTTCAATAGCAGGTGTTTTTAATTTCTTACGTTCTTCGTATTCTAATGTTTCTGGATTAAGTTCTAAAATCGTGCTCCCGTCTTTTCCTTTTTTCTTTAGGAAAAATCCTTGGCCACTTTTAGCACCTAACCAGCCATTTTCCTGCATTTTTAACATGAATTCTGGTATGTTAAATACTTCTTTTTCAGTTCCCTCTACCTGGTCATATACATTTCGTGCCACATGAACAAAGGTGTCTAAGCCTACTACATCTAATGTTCGGAAGGTAGCACTTTTCGGGCGTCCAATTAATGGCCCTGTTACGGAGTCAACTTCCCCTACACTATATCCACCTTTTAACATTTCTCTTACCGTTACTAAAAGTCCATACGTTCCAATTCTATTTGCGATAAAGTTTGGTGTATCTTTTGCTTCGACAACACCTTTTCCTAATACATCCTCACCAAACTGTTTCATAAATGTTAAAACTTCTGGATCAGTATGTTTTGTAGGAATTACTTCTAATAATTTTAAGTAACGTGGAGGATTGAAAAAGTGCGTCCCTAAGAAATGCTTTTGGAAATCCTCTGAACGTCCTTCTGCCATTGCCTCAACAGAAATCCCAGAGGTGTTCGAACTTATGATAGAGCCTTTCTTACGGTACTGGTCGACTTTTTCAAATACACTTTTCTTAACATCTAAACGCTCAACAACAACTTCTATTATCCAATCCACATCTGCAAGTTTTTCCATATCATCGTCCATATTGCCAACTTCAATTAATTCAAGACTTGCTTTTGAAGTGATTGGTGATGGCTTTTGCTTTAATAAAGCCGCTTTACTTTGTTGTGCTATTCGATTACGTACATCCTTATCCTCTAGTGTTAGTCCTTGCTTTTGCTCTTCATCTGTCAAGGATCTTGGCACGATATCAAGCATTATGGTTGGAATACCAATATTCGCCAAGTGAGCAGCAATTCCAGAACCCATAACCCCAGAACCTAAGACTGCAGCACGCTTGATTGTTCGCTTCATGATTTGTCCCCCAATCATTATTTGAATGAATACTCATTCATTTTTTTGTAAAAAATTAAGGACAGTCCCCTATCCATATATACTTACTATAATGTAATTTCAGATATTTCGCAATAAAAAATACGAAGGAAAAATTATATTTTTATATACTTTCCTCGATCCCTATCCACTTAGCCTTACTAGTATTGTATACAAAAGCTTAAAATAGCCATTTTATTAAGAAGAGTAGCATCTACAAAAATGACATTCCAAAACGTAATCATTCTTATTTACAAATCGTAACGATTACGATATTATACAATATGTTCACTATTATTGCGATATTTTGTGAGGTCAATATGAAACCATTATCATCATATATATCAATCATTATGATTATCATCCTTCTTTCTGGTTGCTCTAGTTCCTCTCAAGATGACATATCAAAAGAGAAACTCTCTATTTATACATCGATTTACCCTATTCAATTTTTGGTTGAAAGGATTGGTGGGGATACAGTTGTTACTAAAACTATCTTCCCACCTGGCGTTGAAGCTCACTCGTATGAGCCAACTGCAAAGGACATGGTATCCATTGCAAAGAGTGATGCATTTATTTATATGGGTGGTGGTATGGAAGGTTTTTCGGAGACAATTGCTTCCGCACTGGAATCCGAACAGGTTGAACTTATACCACTAAGTGCGAATGAAGAACTATTCGAGCATTCCCAAAGAACAGAGATACATGGGGCACGTGAAGAAGAGCACAACCATCATGACCACAATCCACATTTATGGCTAGATCCGATACGGATGATACGTATGGGACAATCGGTAAAGGATGTACTAATAGAACTAAATCCAGATAAAAGAACAATCTATGAAAAGAATTTTAACTACTTGTCAATTGAACTTAAATTACTGGACAAGAAATTCAAGGAAACACTGCAAAATAAAACAAAAAGAGAAATTCTAGTTTCCCATGCTGCCTATAATTATTGGGAGGAGCGGTATGGAATTATCCAAATTCCTATAAATGGCATTACATCAAGTGAAGAACCCTCACAAAAAGACCTGGTAACCATTATTAAAGAAGCGGATAAAAGTAATTTGCATTATGTACTATTTGAACAAAACACAATTAATTCCGTATCAGCGATTATTCAAAAGGAAATTAGAGCCCAGGCATTCGTTCTTCATAATTTAGAGGTGCTGACAGAAAATGATATCGAGCATGGCGAGGATTATTTTTCCTTGATGTATCGAAATCTAAACGTATTGGATAAAGTTACAAAATGAAAAGGAGTTACAATGCATGAATGACAAATCTATCATTTCTTTACAAGACGTATCCTATTCCTATGAAAAAAAAGTCGTTCTAGATCATATTAATTTCACTATTGATAAAGGATCATTTATCGGGCTGATTGGTCCTAATGGTGGTGGTAAAACGACCCTAATAAAATTAATATTAGGAATTTTAAAGCCTGCTAGTGGAGCCATTTCCTTATTTAATCAACCTATAGAGCAATTTAAGGACTGGAGAAAAATAGGCTTTGTCTCTCAGAAATCGAATTCCTTTAATAAGGGATTTCCTGCAACCGTATTTGAAGTAGTTTCTACTGGGTTGACGAGTAAAATAGGGTATTTTAAATTTTTCACGCAAAAACATAAAGCTAGTATAAAGAAAGCAATCGAGCTGGTTGGAATGGGTGAATATGTATATGAGAACATTGGCAATCTATCTGGCGGTCAACAACAACGTGTCTTTATAGCTCGTTCACTCGTTAGCCAGCCTGAATTACTAATCTTAGATGAACCAACTGTCGGTGTTGATACAGAAAATGTGAAACGCTTCTATGAATTATTGCATGATTTAAACCGTAATCAAGGGATTACATTATTATTGGTTACGCATGATACTGGAACAGTGACTAAATTTGCAACTGATGTGGCATGTCTAAACAAAACCCTTCATTTCCACGGAAAACCGGGAGATTATGAGAAATTATCATCAGAGGAAATATCTAGAGCATATGGTCATTCTGTAAATTTAGTATCACATGACCATTAAAACGGGGGAAAACAAATGATTGCTGATTTAATACAATTTGACTTTTTACGAAACACTTTTTTAACGGGTATACTAATCGGAATTATCGCACCTTTACTAGGAACATTTATCGTAGTAAGGCGTCTGTCCTTAATTGCAGATGCACTATCGCATGTAACTTTGGCAGGCATTGCATTTGGATTGTTTTTAGAAAAAAAATTTACATTTATATTACTACCTCCATTATATAGTGGCTTAGCATTTTCGGTTTTAGGATCTATTTTCATTGAGAAGCTTCGCAGTGTGTACAAATCCTATCAAGAAATTGCAATTCCCATCATTCTATCTGGTGGGGTTGGCCTTAGTGTCATTTTTATTGCACTTGCAGATGGATTTAATACGGAATTGATGAATTTTCTCTTCGGTTCAGCTTCTGCTGTTAGTCAAGGCGATTTCATTACAATTCTAGCAATATCTATATTGGTTGTACTTATTATTTATTTATTTTATAAAGAGCTATTTACACTCTCATTTGATGAAGAATATGCTAGTGTATCGGGAATACATGCAAAACAGATTCATTTACTATTTATTATATTAACAGCACTTGTCATTGCTGCCTCCATTCAAATAGTTGGTGTGCTATTAGTTTCTGCATTAATGACACTACCAGTTGCAGCAAGTATGCGAATTGCAAAAGGCTTTAAACAAATGATGTTTCTTTCTATTGCATTTGGTGAGCTAGCTGTTATGATAGGATTAACGTCAGGTTATTACTTAAATATTCCTCCTGGGGGGACAATTGTAGTTGTAGCGATTCTTATTCTGCTTATTACAATCGGCATGAAGAAATTACGTATTCGAAAAGCGTAAGGCGCCGGGGTGTACATGGCTGTTGCTATTTAACCAAAACTAGTACTTTCTTACTCTGAAATAAAGGTGGGGAACTAATCATGAATACAACGGACGCAATTGAACTCTTAAAACAAAAAGGCTATAAAACAACAGGGAAAAGAAAAGATATATTATCTTATTTCGAGGAAGCAGATGGTTACCGAACTGCTAAGGATCTCATTCAACATCTTGAAGAAACCTATGAGGGAATAAGCTTTGATACCATTTATCGTAATCTCCATTTATACAATGAAATGGGGATCTTAGAAACTACTGAATTAAATGGGGAGAAGCATTTTCGCATGAACTGTACCCATCATCATCATCACCATTTCATTTGTAAGGACTGTGGAAGAACAAAAGAAATTGATGTTTGCCCAATGGAAGAAGTTAAAAAGTCCCTTAAAGATTACGATATTGAGGACCATAAATTTGAAATTTATGGCCTATGTCCAGAATGTCAAAGGGTTTAAATCATAGTAAGCTGTACCTTTCTGTCGGAATAGGAGGAATGATTGGTGCTACATTGCGTTATAGCGTATCCCTCCTATTCGCAAATAATATACTATTTCCTTATGATACCTTATTCGTCAATCTTCTTGGGTGCTTTATTTTAAGCTATTTACTTCATCAGGACCTTGTAAGAAGGAATTTTAAACCAGAGATCTTTACAGGTATTACGACTGGTATTATAGGCTCCTTTACTACTTTTTCAACTTTTTCCGTTGAGGTAGTATCGTTATTCCATAGTAGTATTTCGTTCGCAATATTTTATATTATAATAAGTATCGTTGGCGGAATTTTTCTATGCTATATTGGCTATTTATGTGCTACTAAAAGGCAGGAATCTATATGAGTTTTTTATATGTTGCTGTTGGAGGGTTTTTTGGAAGTATTCTCCGTTTTTATATTTCAACCAAATTAGACAAACGATTAATTGGGACTTGGATTGCTAATATTACAGGCGCATTGCTTCTTGCTTTCATTGTTTATGCCCATGAAACCAGAATATTGTCTGAGACCTTTTGGCTATTTTTAGGGGTAGGGTTTTGTGGGGCCTATACGACTTTTTCAACATTTGGTAATGAAGTACTTCAACTTTTATTACAGAAACAATTCGTACAGGCCGCTTGGTATATTCTAATTTCCATACTTGTCTCTATTAGTATCGTTTCGTTGATACTATGGAGCTTAAGATATCAATTTTAATCCAACTGCAGCGACGATAACCATACCAATAAAAATTATGCGCCAAATGTCTTTGGATTCATGATATATAATCATACCAATTAGTACACTACCTACCGTACCTATTCCCGTCCAAATGGCATAAGCAGTTCCCATCGAAATGGTTTGCATAGCAATTGATAAAAAGAGAAAGCTCATTGTAAAACCACCAACTAGCAGCAGGAAATTTCCAATCGTTTTTTTCTGATTAACTCTATTAATTCCAGTCACACCAAGTATTTCTCCAACTCCTGCAATAATTAAACATATCCATTCCATTTAAAACTGATCTCCTTTCTGCTTCGGCTCTTTTGTTACGGCTTTTAAGCCGATAACACCTGTTAATAATACTAAAATTAGTACTATTTTTATTGGATTAAAAGGTTCATGAAACACTACCATTTCCAAAAGTACTGTCAGTGCCGCACCTGAACCTGTAAATACAGCGTAGGATGTACCTACTGGTAGCTTACTGGAAGCAACAATAAGTAAATGCATACTTACATAAATAGCAACAATCGTAAGCCCCCATGTCCACCAACTATTAGCATGTTTTAGTCCAGTAACCCAGCCTACCTCAAAAACGACACCTATCCATATTAAATTCCAATATTTATTCATCATGCCACCTCATTTTTCTTTTCATTTATTTAATCAGATTTTCCTTCATTCATAGCTCCTACTAAAATGGTAAAAGCCCGGGAAAGATATCAAAATAGATGATATCCTCCCGGGCTTTTCTCCCTCCGTGTACACTTTCGTGCGTTTTCTCTCGGACCAGACCATTATTATGCGGAACCCTAGAAAACCTTTTATGCAATTACTTATAGTATATCACATGAACAGTTACTTTTCATTTAAACTTCTTCTAATACTGAAAGTCTATTCTCTAATCTCTTCAAAGTAAGCTTTATTTCTTCTTGTTCTTTTATAGTAATCTCTTGACCACCATATCTAACCTTTTGATATATATCGATATTTTCCTCAAAACCAAGTCGCTGAAACCAATCTTCTAATGACTCATAGGATAAGCGTCCCATTTTAAGCTTTGCTGCTCTTTTTTCAAATTGATACATTAGTTTTCGTACAGGATGATCTATTTTGACCTTCTTTTTTCTAAAAAGCACTTGTTTTCTTCTTCCAGGCAAATCTAGCTTTTCTTCCGTTTTATTAAAATTTGAAGGAGAGGTTATATTTCTTTCTCTTACTTTTGCTTTCATCGCTCTGTATATTGCTAATATGAACATAATAATGAGCGCACAAATTATAATCGCCATGAAAAAATCAAGATTACCAGTACTCGACGCTTCCTCAGGCAACTCAAAAGGTTCATCCTGATTTATCAACTCAACACCCTGCATTTCATTCGCTGAATGATTGTTAACAAAATTATTGATATGAAGAAAGTCAAATATATTCACGATTCCCGTTAAAATAAAAGAAAGGCTGTCACCAACTAAATTCCATAACCCATTTGCCATCAATGTTAAGGAGTCTCTTAACCAATAAATAACAACAGTAAAAACGGTAAACGTGCCAATCCATTTCATCCACATGGTACGATTAAAGGACTTTCTTTCCTCACGATCAATTTCTACCAAATTACTGATTGTATATCCGAGCATATTTACAATAATTTGGACCAATGGAAGAATAACTAGCTGAATATCCCTTACAATTAATATTCCTAATAATGTAAGAAATATAGACATGCTTAGATAGGCTGTCTCTGAGTTATAATATAATCTAGCTCGGATTACAATATACCGCCAAGCTATGATTCCGGCAAATGCTATACTCAAAAAAAGCGGATAGCCTAATAAAATAAGAACAAAAGTGATAATCGGAATGAGTGCTACATACGGTGTATAACTCTTAAAAAATTTGGCGCAAATTGAGAAGACGAAAGCAATTCCTACTATAATTAAGAAGTATCTCCACCATGAGATCTCCCGAAAATAATAGAAACTAATCGGAAGTGCTAGCAAGTATAAGATGATACCTTCACTTATTAGATAATAGGCATGTGTTATTAGCATATTTTTCGGGTGCATTTCACATCATCTCCTTGTGGACCTTAACGATTAGTTGTAAGCTTACTTTCCATTTTCCTCAACTGCTCTCTCAATTGATTACGTTCATTCTCGCTCACTACTATATCTCCATACCGTACTCTTTGATAGACACTGATATTAGCTTCAATGCCTATACGTTTAAACCAGTCCTCTAATGTCTCATTATACTTTCTTCCTTTATTTAGTTTCTTTGCCTTCCGTTCAAACTGGAAGACCATTTTACGGATTGGATGTTCTGGAGCTTTAAAAACCCGCTTAATAAATGATGTCTTATCTTGACTCATATAAGTTGCCTTCAAACCATCAATGGTACTAATTACAGGGACATCTCGGGTTTCTATCTTTGATAGTTTAAGTTTTATTCTTTTCCTCATTGTCAGCAAAAGAACAATTACCAAGACAAACAGACTAATAAAAAGCACTGCAAATATTAATAAGCCAGACATTTGCTCAACTACATTGTGCTCCTCAAGTGGCTTAACAAATTCATAATCCTCTTCACTAAGCTTCCTATCCGCCCAACTACGTTTTTCAACTGTGATAAAGCTCATAAAATTAGAGATTGATAGAAATAAACCACCTGTTGCATCTATTAAGATGCCCCAAATTTGAGCAGTGATTGAGCGTAATACACCAAACAAGAGATAGAATGTTCCTGCACCTGTAGCAAGAATACCAGTAAAATATAGTAGTAGTTTAGAACTAATTTCCTTCTTTTCTACTTTTGAAACGTACACATAATGGCTTAAAATGTAGCCAGCACATAGAATAACAAACAGTAAAAAGGGGTAGACCATGATATGGCTTTCATGAACTAAGCTACTTACAAGTACTGTTAGAATAGCTGTAATTAGGACATAAATCGCTTCCCTTTTTATATATTCTTGGTTTCTAATGTTTATATAACGCCATACCAATAATAGTGATAAGGAGATAGACATGATTATAGGATAATTTAGTAAATGAAATAAGACAAAAAGAACTGGCACTACCATGAAATAAAGAAATAATGTAGGTTTATATTTTGTAATGATAGTAAATAGGATACAAGCTCCAATAACGACTGCTAAATAGCTCCAATAAGGTACAAAGAAAAAGCGATGATAAAAAAAAGGGATAGCTATTAAAAAAATAATAATAGCTTCACTAAGAAAATGATAGGCATATGCAAT
The DNA here is from genome assembly GCF_050433565.1 of Ornithinibacillus bavariensis. Classification (NCBI taxonomy): domain Bacteria; kingdom Bacillati; phylum Bacillota; class Bacilli; order Caryophanales; family Bacillaceae; genus Ornithinibacillus; species Ornithinibacillus bavariensis. Next base: position 716,466 of record NZ_JBNPWZ010000001.1, on the reverse strand, counting down.
CAAAGGATGATTATGTTGCATTCTTAATTGTCCCCCTCTTCATTGGCCGTACAAAGGCACCATTATCCCCTTCCATGATATGATAGACACTATTTTGCACCTGTTTCCACGAATGGATCATCTCCAAAGCTCCATTTGGTATATCCCCAATGAAAATAATCGTCTTTGGCTGGATTAATTGCTTTCCAATTTGGTATAGCATTTTATTAAATGGTAAGATGGGTGATTGCTTATGTACCCTTGCCAGCATTTCAAGAGCATGCATATAATGGTTTTTTCCTTCACCTTCATGAAGATGAATGTATTTCTCCTTCCCAGGTTTTCGAGCATTAATAAAAATCTCAAATGGGATACGCATTTTAGTCGCATACTCACTTAAATAAGCCGTATAAGATAATAGATTTTCCAGATTTTGATTAAAGCTCACCATATTTTTATTGTTTTGTGTGCCTAAGTTAATAATAAAAATAAATGAGCGATCTACTACTTTCTCATAGATATTCGTTTGAAGCTTTTGTGTTTTTACACTTGCCTTCCAGTTAATCTTATGAAAAGGATCACTGTAGCTATAGTCTCTAGTACCTAAAGGACTTTGCGCATCTTCAAATGGCGAGTAATTTAACCTACTTTCCCCAGGCATCATATGAAATACCGCATGAATCCCATGAACGGGTAACAATTTCGGATAAACTATGAATTCCGTACGATGAAAATTAGTGTATCGTAAGCGAACCATATTAAAATTGAGTAAGTGCGGAAAATAAAAAGAAATATTTCTTATTCTAGCCACTCCACGTTGTTCTGCAATTACCGGAAATTCAACTAAGGTCTTCTTCTTTTGGATAACAGATAATGGAAGCTTGATATCCTTCCAATAATCCTTTTCACTTTTTACAATCGTATATGCCTTCATTGCTGCACCAAGATTAAAACTAAACTCACCATTAATATGTGCAAATATCGATCGATTTTGGATTTCGAAGCGAAATGTTGTTTCTTCACCAGGAAATAGTTTAATTGTATTCCGTTCATTCTTTAAATGAAGACTTTTCTCTAAGCTCTTGTCATAGATTTTGTAGGCAATTAGATATGCAGCAAAGATACCAACAGCAATAAATACAATTGCTGACTTAAAAATGACACCAATGATAAAAAATACGACTAAAGCTAAAAGAATATAATCAAAACTCCTTGAATCATCCGTGCCAACTTCCTTTCGCCAACTCATTAGTTTACTGCTCCTTCTTCTACAGGTACAGAAACCGCTTCGAGAATTTCACTTACGATTTGATTTGCTGTCTTTTTAATAGCACCCTCCATTGTTAGTATCAAACGATGACCAAACACATACGGAGTTAATTTCTTAATATCATTTGGTGTTACATATTCTCTACCATCTAAAAATGCCTTAGCCTGAGAAGCACGCATTAGTGCAAGCATTCCTCGTGGACTTATTCCAAGTTCTACTTCTTCATGATCTCTAGAAGCATGAACTAAATCTAATAAATAATCATAAACAACTTCAGAAATGGTAACATCCTTAATTTGCTGTTGGATAGAGCGAATTTCTTCTAAGGATAATACTGGTTGAATATCCTTGTATGGATCTCTTGTTCGATAAGTAGTTAAAATTTGTCTCTCTTCCTCTTTAGAAGGATATCCAATATCTACTTTAAATAGAAAACGATCCAACTGTGCCTCTGGTAGTGGAAATGTTCCGTAATTACTTTCAACTGGATTTTGAGTAGCTATCACAACAAATGGTGCTTCTACCTTTATTGTTTCACCGTCAATCGTTGACTGGTATTCCTCCATTACCTCCAGTAAACTTGATTGTGTCTTTGGCGTTGCCCGATTAATTTCATCAGCCAATAAAACATTCGAAACAACTGGGCCAACACGAAGTTCGAATTCCTGTGTTTTTGGATTAAAGAAACGAATTCCCGTAACATCACTAGGCAAAACGTCAGGAGTGAATTGAACGCGACTAAACTTTCCATCCATCACCTTGGCAAAGCTCTTTGCCAATTTTGTTTTTCCTGTACCTGGAACACTTTCTAGTAATACATGTCCACCAGCAAATAACGCAATAAACATTAAGTCTACAACATCTTCTTTTCCATAAATTACACGATTTAATGAATCCTTTGCTAAGTTTATGTTTTCCATCTATATCCTCCTAATTTTGATAAAAGTGTGATAATTGGATTTATTATAACATGTCTTAATGTTTTTTACGATGATCAGTTTAAATAGGTTTCAAGTAATTTTTTGATTTATTTTCTTTAAATGCAAAAAAGAAGATAGTCACTTACATGACCATCTTCTAACACATTACAATCTAATAATTCTTATTTTCTTAATTTGGTAGCCATCATTTTCTTCTACGATAAATTGGTAGCCATCCTGTTCAACAGCTGTTCCCTTTTTAGCTTCCACATTGTGATTTATTATCCAACCAGCAATTGTATCCACTTCTTCTTCATCTAGATTAATGCCAAGGTATTCATTTAGTTCATATAGTAATAATTTTCCATCAACTAAAATAGTCCCATCTTCCATTTCCTCAATCATCGGTGTCTCATGAGCATCAAACTCGTCTCGTATCTCTCCAACAATCTCTTCGAGGATATCTTCAACGGTAATTAACCCTGCTGTTCCACCATATTCATCCACCACAATAGCCATATGAATACGGTCCTTTTGCATTCGAAGTAGTACTTGTTTAATTGGTGTTGATTCTGACACATGAAGAATTGGTCTAATATGAGATTCAATGGATTCCTTTTCACTTGTTATGTGACCTGTAAATAATTCCTTAATATTAACTAGACCAATAATATGATCTTTATCACCATCAGCTACAGGGTACCTAGTATATTGTCCTTCACGAATTACATTAATATTTGTTTCATAACTATCTTCTTTAAAAAAGCAAACCATTTCTGTACGTGGAACCATAATCTCTCGAGCTACTCTCTCGTCGAATTCAAAAATATTATTCACATACATCATTTCTGCTTTATTAATTTCGCCATTTTTATAGCTCTCAGAGAGAATTAGTCGAAGCTCTTCCTCTGAATGTGCATTGTCATTTTCTTGTACTACCTTAATGCCAAAAATACGGACAATAAATTTCACTATACCATTCAAAAGAAATGAAATTGGATACAAAATAACACGAAGAAATAACAATGGCTTTGCCAGATTTAATGCCATTACTTCTGCTTTCTGAGTAGCTATATATTTCGGCACCAATTCACCAATAACTACTCGTAATACTAGAATAATGAAAAAGGCAATTAGAAATGATAATACACTAGTAGTAGCATTCGTCCATTCCAATTTTGTAAAAACAGTCTGGAAGGCCGTCTCAATAGAGCTCTTCCCTAACCAACCAAGTCCCAATGCTGTTATTGTAATACCTATTTGACATGCATTTATAAACGTATCAAGATTGTCATCAATCTTTTTCAAACTAACCGCTTTCGTATTACCTTCTTCAATTAATTGGTCAATTCGGCTAGAACGGACCTTAACAATAGCGAATTCGGTTGCTACAAAGAATGCGGTTAAGAGAATCAATGCAGCAACCCAAAGTAAGTTAACTATATCCAATTAGGAAGAGGATGCTCCTATAGATCTTCTCTCAATAAAGAGCAACTGGATCTACCTCTAGTGGAACAACCTCACTTCACCTCCTGATTTTTTAGAAACTAAATTATTTAATATTCCGTCCATATTGTAGATGATTCACTCCATAGGAAAACAGAACCATCTATTTTAATACTTATTACATTTTTGATTGCCTTCCCATCAGAATCACCTACCTCCCTATTATGATTATATTCTATCTCATAAAATCAGTCTACAAAATTTTTTGAATCATAAATATCAAAGAAGATGAGTCATAAATGCTTACATCCCTACTAAAAATCCATTTTTAAATAACATTAGAAAAGACAGCTATTCTTACGAAATAGCTGTCTTTATTTTCAAATGTGATTATTTTACAACACGTCTAACGTGTCCACTGAAATGATTTTTCCAATAACCAGAAGTCATATCTGCAACGGCTAAGCCAGTTGAGTTTTGAGCACCGATGAATTTACCATTTCCAACATAAATTCCAACATGTCCATTCGTTTTGTACGTATTGAAAAATACTAAATCACCAGGTCTTATATCGCTATAAGAAACTTTTGTTCCTGAATTTTGCATTGCTGCTGTACTAGATGGCAAGGAAATTCCAGCCTGTCTATATGCCCAAGATACAAAACCAGAACAATCAAATCCACCTGGTCCTTTTCCTGCCCATACATATGGAGTCCCTAAATGAGGGTATCCTGCATTGATTGCAATTTGAGCAGCGTTACTACCAGCTTTTGTTACACTTGCTCCACTACTTAACTGAGTAAGTGAACTGGATCCTGATGACTTCGAGCTACTAGAACTAGTGGAAGCTACAGGATTAGAAGCTGCACGATTTGCTGCTAGTTGACGGTTAACTTCACTTTCAATAGAAGCTAATGAGCTTTCTTCAATCTTTAAATCAGAGATTTTAGCCTGTAAGGTGTCTTGTTTTTGTTTTAATTCTTTTTTCTTCGCATCATTTTCTTCTTTTTGTACAAGAATAGTTTCTTGCATGCCTTTTAATTCAGTTTGTAATTCGGATAGTTCATCAAGCTTTGCAGTTACCGTTTGTTTATCTTCTTCAAGCTGATTTACTAAATCAGCATCAGATGAAGTAATTTTATTAACAGCAGTTACTCGACTAATGAAATCAGTAAAGCTATTTGAACCAAAGATTACATCAAGGAAACCAATATTCCCGCCACTTTTTTGGTAATTCATCATTCTATTACTTAAAATATCATATCGCTTATTTATCTCATCTTGAAGATCAGCGATCTCTTTCTTTTTTGTATCGATATCTTTGTTTGTATCATCTATCATTTTTTGATTCGCTTTTAAAGCCTGTTCAACTTGTTTAATTTCTTCGTTTAATTCTTTTAAATCCATTAAAACATCTGCTATTTGTCCTTCTGCTTCTGATAGTTTTGCTTTAATAGATGAACGTTCATTTTGAATCTGTGCTTGCTTATTTTGTAAATTATTAATTGTTTCTGCATGTGCTGTACCGATAGCAAAATGGCTTGAAATACCTACTACTGCTACTGTAGCTATTGTTACGAAAGACTTCTTCACGTTTCTTTTCCCCGCTTTCCAGACTTTCTACGAATCTACTAATTTATTTTATTTTCTATGTAACTTTATTAAATCTATTAATCAATTAAGTAAAAGTATAGCATCCATAGGTTTCACAATTATTATTGTTGTGTTACAAAAGTATTTCAATATATAGTACCAACTACTAATATTTACTACAACTTTAGCCCTAGAATAATAGGGAGAACATAAAAAAGGACAGCCCCTTCTAGTAGAACTGTCCCTATTTCTAGTTATTTAGACACTACCGAGGTACCACCAAATATACCTCAACAAAAGTCCTGTACAGACCACACAAAAATAGACCATGTACCTTTAATAAGCTTACATGGTCCTTTCCATTAAAAGAAAATTATATAAATAATGATCACTAATACAATGCGATAAATTGCGAACGGTACTAGTTTTATACGATCAATCAGCTTTAAGAAAAATTTAATGGAAATTAGTGCAAAGATAAATGCACTAATAAATCCAGCAATAAAAAATGGTAATGCATCGATAGAAAAATATTCCCAGTTTTTAATAAGAGATAGGAGACTAGCACCTGCCATGATCGGTACAGCCATGATAAATGTAAAATCAGCTGCTGCCCGGTGGCTCATTCCCATTAATACTCCCCCTGAAATAGTTGCACCAGAACGGGAGAAGCCTGGCCATAAGGAGAAACATTGGATAAGACCTACACTCAATGCCTGGCGATAAGTAATTTGATCAACCGTTTTAGCGGCTGGATCCTTTTGGGCATAGCGGTCAGCCACAATCATAAGGACCGCTCCAAGAAGTAAACCTATTAGTACAGTCTCTGTAGAAAACAAATGCTCGTCAATGAAATCCTCAAACAGAAATCCAAAAACACCTGCTGGAATAAGTCCCACAATTACTTGTGATAGCTTTAGTCTTTGTTGTGGTGAATCTACATGTTTTTTCCCTATCCGATTAAGTCCCAGCAAATCAACAAATCGCTTCCAAAATACTACTACTACAGCCAGAATCGATCCAAGCTGAATTACAACTTTAAATGTATTTGCGGTATATTTCCCTAGAAACTCCTGTGATTTTAACCACATATCATCCACAATAATCATATGTCCAGTTGAGGATACAGGCGCAAACTCTGTTAATCCCTCAACCAATCCTAATATAACTGCTTTTATAATTTCAAAAATATCCATTTGTCTTCCCCAATCTATTTACGAATTCTTTTCCTAATAAACAATATTCCTAGAATAATGATTACTATTCCAATCAGAAAATAGGTGATCGATGAATACATATCCATAAACGAAAGTATATGTTCCCAATTTTCCCCTAATGCCACGCCAACCATAATGAGAATTACATTCCAAATTAATGTACCTATTAATGTAAACAATAGGAAAAGTGTAAAATTCATATTGGCCATTCCAGCAGGGATAGAAATCAAACTACGTACTAGTGGGATCATTCTACAAAATAAAACCGTCCAATACCCGTAATTGTCAAACCAGTGATCAGCCTTTCGAATATCTTCTTTTTTAATTCGGATAATATGTCCCCACCGATCAACAATTGTTTCTAATCGTTCTACATCAATTAGTAGACCAATTCCATATAGGATGATAGCGCCAAGTACCGAACCACTTGTTGAAGTAATAATTACTCCCATTGCAGTTAAATCTGATTTTGTTGTTAAAAAACCTCCGAAAGGTAACACAATTTCTGAAGGTATCGGTGGAAATACATTTTCTACTAGCATCATGAAAAATATCCCCGTATAACCATACTGTTCCATTATATTCGTTATCCATTCTTGCATAGTTGCCCTCCAACGGAAACCAGTTAAGTTCATGGCTCCAACAGTTTGTCTATATAAATATAATCGACAATTGATCAAAATATGCACATTTAACTATATATGAAAAAAGAAGAACTCGTCCACTACTAAATAAAAAAATTCACCAGTCGTTAATCAAACTGGTGGTACAGACTACTTTTATTCTTCAATTCTGCATAAAGGACTATCTACTGGCAAATTCTTAAGATTTTAATTGAGCCATCTGCTTCCCAATAATCTTTAAATCACCCAAAATAGAATCGAGTAAATCAGGACCAACAAGAAATTTCAAACCATAAATATATTCCTTAAATCGTTGTTTCTTCCATACTAATTGACCTTGAATCGTATAGTTCCGATTATTTAATAAGAAATGAACGGTTACCTTAATTTCTTGGGGACTATTAACAGGAAGGGGTATAGATGTAACTATTTTCATCCCTTTCAAGCTCAGGTCTAACATTTTAGCCTTACAATCAGATAATGTCATTCTCTTTCCATTAATTTCATCAACCTGAAAAATAATCGGTAAAGGCTCACCAAACTCAAAACGAAAGGCTTCATCACGTTTGAACCGCATCAATAATCCCTCATTTCTTATCGTTTAACCCTATACTAATAGGAATCCTCCAATAGAGCAATAATGATCGACAGCACTCCTACCTTTGCATGTAGTGAAGACGAATAGGTTAGTAAACTAAATTTCTAGCTCACACCTATTTTTTAATTATCATCTATGTTAATCCTTATTTTTCTTAGCCTTTTCTACTTTTTCCCTACCAGAATCTAAATTATCAACAAGTTTCTCTGCAAGTCGTCGGTAGAAATTACTCATATTAACGAGAGAAGCAATAAGTAATAGCTGTTCTAAATAGCCCTCATCTTTATCTTGTAAATGTCCAATTTCTTCCGACACTTCCTGTGAACATTCTCCAACATCCTCATAAAATCTGTCTACATTTCGCTCAGACAGCTTTAAATAACTTTTATATATTGTCTCAACCGGAAAACTTTCTTCCATGATTTTTTGATTTAATGTACCTAAGGTTATTTTAATATCGTTGATTGAGAGCGCACCTTTTAGCTGATAGATTAAACCAATCAGCATAATATGCTCTTTCGAATACTTCTTATTTTCAATAGGAAAAAATAATTTACCTTTTGCATAATTATTTATCATTGTTTTGGTTAATACTTTGTCATCCTCATTTCGCTTTGTTTTCTCTAGCTTACTCTCAAAAATTTGAATGACTTGATCCATATATAAATCAATATTAGGTAATTCATCAATTAATAATTGATTATCTAGGTGCAAGTTCTCCACTATAGTCTTAATATCTTCCATGGTTTACCTCGTTTATTTTTTATCCTTATTATAATGAAGACAACCTTGAAAGTAAATGTTGACTACTTGATAAAACACATGTATTATTTAATGTAGTTATCAAAACTACATGGAGGGGTTTAATTAACATGAACACATATATTCGCGAACCAATCAATGGCTTTACTCATTTATTCGGAGCTCTTATATCATTTGCTGGGTTATTGGCACTAGTAATAAAGGCATCTATTGATTCTGGATCACCACTTGCTATTACTGCGGTAACCATATTTGGAATTAGCCTTATCTTACTTTACTCTGCATCTGCAACCTACCATATGGTAGTTGCTAAGGATCATATCATCGCCTTCCTGCGAAAAATAGATCATTCCATGATATTCATTCTAATTGCTGGTACTTATACTCCTATATGCCTAATAAGCTTAGGTGGTACAACAGGTTGGATTCTATTTATAGTGATTAATACACTTGCCCTATTTGGAGTTTTATATAAATTAATATGGTTTCAAGCTCCTCGATGGCTTTCTACTGCACTCTATGTTGCAATGGGATGGATTATAATTTTCTTTAGTCCTTCATTATCAAAGGTTTTATCAACAGAAGGTATGCTTCTTTTACTATTAGGTGGTATAACATATACTGTAGGAGCCTTCATTTATTGGTTGAAGCCAAAATTTTTAGAATTTAAACATATGGGATTTCATGAAATATTCCATCTGTTTATTTTAGGCGGTAGCTTCTTTCATTTCTTTTGTATCTTCTACTATGTTTTATAAACATGATATGAAGACTTTCACATCTATACAAAAAAGGCGAGTAGCGTTTGAATTGCTACTCGTCTTTTGCTTTATCCAATGTTCCTTAATTGTTTATATTGCTTTGGAGTTATACCATTATATTTCCGAAACAAGGCAGTATAATAGCTTTGATTGCAAAAAGCAAATAAGATTGCAATATCAAGTAACGATGAATTCGTATGTTCTAGAAAATATTTAGATTCCTCAATTTTCTTTCGATTAATATATTCTATTAAGGGAAAGCCAACTATTTTTCGGAATAAAGTAGATAAGTAATTTGCACTCACATTTGCTGCATCAGCAATTTCTTGTAGCTGAATAGGCTGTAAAATATGATCGTGAATATAATGAACTGCTTTGTCCACGATTTCATTTTGATATGGATCCGTTTGGTAATCTCGAATCGCTTTTATAAAGGTTGTTACCATTTCATATTCAAGCTCTTGCAATAGCATAGGATCATCACGTTTCTCTATCTCTCGTATATAGATATCACTTAAATCAAATGCATATTCTGGGGTAACTCCTGCTTTTATTGTTGCCCTCGTGAATAATGTACAAGAACAAATCAATGAATTTTTTAATGATCTTAGTGGGTAATGGGAAAGCCTTGCTTTTTCTAAATTATTTATTTTTGACAACACTTCCTTAGCCTTTTCTTCGTTTGCTTGTTTAATCCAATGCAGTAATTCCTGTTCTAATTGATAAGAAGGATGAGCAAAAAGTGTTTCTTCATTTTCTTTTCTCGTATTCAAAAATTGTTTAATTACATCCTGCTGAATTGTTGATAGTTTTCTCAATCCTATCCCTCCTCAACATATGTATATTTTAATAAAAATCTTAAAATTCTAATATAATTATAGTATGTAAGCCTTTACAATTCAAGATAGCACACGCTTTACCAAACGATAAGGGGGAAATAGAATGAAAAAGGGTAAGCTTGGATATTTATGTTTTGTTATCTTATCTATAGTAATCTTAGTAGCTTGTTCTAATGATAAAGCATCGAATACCGAACAAAAGGGTAACAAAAATAACTCAACAACTGGAGAAAAAGTAACGATTAAGGTCGGGATTCAGAATGATAATACACCTGCAACACAAGCACTAATTGATGCGTTTAATGAGAGTCAAGATAAATTCGTTGTCGAGTGGGACCCACTTACAAATGACTCCGCCCAAATGCATGACCAACTTTTAAATTCATTAAATAGTGGTTCTAGTGAATATGATGTTCTCTCACTTGACGTAGTATGGGCAGGTGAATTTGCTGGAGCGGGATTTTTAGAACCAATTGATGTTTTTATGAAAGAGGCTGGATTCAGTAAAGACCAATTTAATACTGGTTCAATGGCATCGGGAAATTATACAGGGAAGCAATATACTCTTCCTTTTTTTCCTGACTTGGGACTATTATATTTCCGTAGTGACATTGTAAGTGAAGAGGATGCGATAAAATTAGAAAGTGGTGACTACACATACGAGGACCTGTATGCCATGGCCGAAAAATATACAGGTGAGAAAGGTACAAAATATGGATTCCTTTATCAGTCGAAACAATATGAAGGCTTAACAGTTAACGTGACTGAGTTTACCAATTCCTACAACAATGTTCAAACAGGTTTAGAATCCATGTATAAATTTACGAATGCAGATTTTTCACCAAGTGATTTATTAAACTATACGGAAGCTGAAACACATACAAATTTTGAACAAGGAAATGCAGTATTTGCACGTAACTGGCCATATCAATTCGGACGAATTAAAGGACAAGAAGACGGTGTTACTATTTCATTAGATCAGGTTGGAATTGCCCCTCTTCCAAATGGTGGAGCAGTAGGTGGTTGGTTACTTGGAATTAATAAGAACTCCGAAAATATCGATGGTGCATGGGCGTTTATAGAGTTTGCAGCAGGCAAAACCGGACAAAAAATAATGGCTACTGAAGGTGGGTATTTACCCGGATTCAATACTCTACTTGAGGATGAAGCGGTTATAGCTGGAAATGAATTACTTTCTTATCCAGGATTCCAGAATGCTTTAGCCAATACACTTGCACGCCCAGTATCACCTGACTATAACGCTGTGTCCGATACGATTCAAGTAGAATCCCATAAATATTTAAGCTCAGGAGAAGGACTTGATACAATTTCTTCGGCTATTGAACAGTCCGCAAAGACTGAGTAAATAACGGTTTGCAATAAAATAGGTTGAAACTCCTTATGAGCAAATTTCATAAGGAGTTTCCATTTTATCATAAGGCAAGTCATATGAAGCGTTGCGAGGTGAAAACAATGAGGCAAAAGCTAGGCTTTAGTGGTTGGTTGTACCTATTACCAACGTTAATTCTTATCGGTATCTTTTCCTTGTGGCCAGTCGTTCAATCAATTACGTATACTTTGTTCGATTATAAGCTAAATGATCAACAAAAGGCTGGACTTTATTTGCAAGAGAGATTTAACACCGATTTATTTCAAGAAACTGTCCTTTATATCGACCTATTTTTATCCGAGGACTTAACTAATATCACCGATTCAAAAGACAAGGAAAAAGTAGAAACTGTACTACAAAATCTCAATAGAGTTGCATCGTCCTATACAGACAATAAGGGTATTATTGAAATTTCTAAGGAAGAACGATTAGAAATTAATCAGCTGTATGAAAATACGAAAGCTTTAATAGAACATTTAACGAAGAATTATTCCTTAACACATACGGATAGTCTTCCCTTACTTGTCGAGGATATTGAAAAAAGCATGATACCATCCAACTTTATCGGATTAAAAGCTTATAAGGAAGCTCTAGGTGATAAGCGAATTCACATCGCATTAGGAAATACTTTTCTATTTACTTTAGTATCGGTAGCAATTGAATTGATACTCGGGCTAGGGCTAGCACTCATCCTAAATAAAGCTATAGTTGGGCAAGGACTAGTAAGAACGACCTCCCTTATTCCATGGGCAATCCCTACAGCAGTTGCAGCGTTAATGTGGTGTTATTTATATGATGGAACTAGTGGAATCGTCGCACATTTTTTTGAGAACCTCGGCCTTATTAGTCAATCGCAAAATCTTCTATTAAGTCAAGGTGGAGCTATGGTGTCGACGATATTAGCAGATGTATGGAAAACAACGCCATACATGGCACTTCTCTTATTAGCAGGCTTACAAAATATTCCTTCTACTTTATATGAAGCAGCATCCATCGATGGGTCATCCAAATTCAAAAGCTTTTTTACAGTAACCCTACCGCTACTGAAGTCTTCTATTCTGGTAGCTTTACTCTTTCGAACACTTGATGCGTTTCGTGTATTTGATTTAATTTTTGTCCTCACTGGTGGAGGACCAGGGGGAGCTACTGAGACCCTATCCATTTATGCCTATAAAACCATGTTTGGACAGACTAATTTTGGATATGGATCTGTTGTGGTCATGATAATGTTTGTTTGCGTTGCTATTATCGCTATTATATTTGTCCGACTACTCGGTAAGAATCTACTAGATCGTAATTAAGGGGGGAGCACATGAAGAATAATAAACGTAAATTATTATTTGCTTTTGGCATTGTTGTCATCGGTTACTTATTTATTATGGTTTTTCCTTTTATTTGGATATTTATTACATCCTTTAAAACTAGCGGTGAAATTTTCGGTACCGGAGCTTTTAATGTATTTCCCGAGAACCCCACCCTGAAAAACTATGTAACCATTCTCTTTGAAAAAGGGATATTACGAGCAATTTTAAATAGTTTTATCGTTGCTACTTCAACAACTATATACGTTATTATTGTCGCATCTCTATGTGCCTATGCAATTTCACGCTTTCATTTTAGAGGAAAAAGCATTTTATTAGGCTTGGTTTTAGCAGTTTCCATGTTTCCACAGATGATTATAACTGGTCCTATTTATAATTTATTCTATGATTTGGATTGGCTAAATAGCTATTTTGTTATTCTTCCGTACTCCACAATTACGTTACCAATGGCGGTATGGATTTTAGTTACACATTTTAATCAAATCCCACTAGCACTTGAAGAATCTGCAAAAATAGATGGGGCATCAAGAGTACAAACACTAACAAAGATTGTGTTTCCGTTGGCAGCTCCTGGGGTCTTTACAACCGCTATTATTACCTTTATCGCTGCCTGGAATGAATTTCTGTTAACCATAACATTAAATACCGAATCAAATTTTCACACTGTTCCAGTTGCTATATCCTTTTTACGTGATCAATTTTCAATCCTGTGGGGAGAGGTTGCAGCTGCTACAACTATTGTTACGATTCCAACATTAATAATCGTCTTGTTTTTCCAAAGACAGATTGTTTCAGGACTTACCTCTGGTGGAGTTAAGGAATAAAAAAATTAGCGCATTCAACATAATTTGTTCGTCTGGAGTGATACTACTTGTCATGGAAAATACAATCAAAAAACATAGATTTTGAAAAACTATTAATTGAAGAAAGCTTGTTTTTTAATGGGAATGGCTATATCGGAATACGTGGTAATTTAGAAGAAGGTTTGCCAGAACATGTAGAAACAATCCGTGGAACTTATATCAATGGCTATCATGATATCGTCAACATCCCATATGGGGAGAAACTATTTGGTTTTCCCGAAACACAACAAAAACTAGTAAACATTATGGATACACAAGGAATTGAAATATGGGTTGGGAGCGATCAGGAAAAGGAAAAGGTCTCTCTATATACTGGTGAAGTTCTATCCTATAACCGAATTCTTCATATGGATAAAGGATTGACAGAGCGAATACTACATTGGCGATCCCGTCAAGGACATGAATTAATCATAAATTTCACCCGACTTGTTTCCTTTCATATACAGGAGCTCTTTTATCAATTTGTTACATTAACACCGATAAGTAATCCTATTCCCGTTCAGATTGTGTCGACAATGAATGGGGACGTGAAAAATTATGCGAATAGAAATGACCCTCGAGTTGCAAGTGATGATAAAAAGCATATCAAGATTAACCAGCTATTACAGTGTGAGGACTATAGTTTCATAGAATTGGAGACATGTCGTTCAGGCCTCCGGTCAGCTGCTTTATCAACAATGAAGCTATCCAATCCATATGCAAAATATCATTATGAAATGAAGAAATCAGCTATTGTATCTACCGTTGATTTTCAATTATCAGCGGAAACTTTCTTAGATAAACGAACATTTATAGCTGAATCGACAAGATATGAGGATTTAAGAAAAGAATTAGTTGCTATTAAAAAAGAATCAGCTTCCCTAAATTATCATGAGATTGCTATTCAGCAAAAGAGTTACATGAATTCATTTTGGAACGATACCGATGTCATCATTCAAGGTGATGAGCAAATTCAAGAAGCTATTCGTTTTAATTTGTACCACCTACTACAATCAGCTGGACAGGATGGGAAAACAAGTATTGCAGCAAAAGGCCTTTCTGGTGAAGGCTATGAAGGACATTATTTTTGGGATACAGAAATTTATCTACTCCCTATGTTTACTTTGACAAATCCAGCACTAGCGAGAAAACTATTACTTTATCGGTATACGATTCTCAATTCTGCTAGAGAAAGGGCAAAGGAGATGGGCCATAAGAAGGGAGCCTTGTATCCTTGGAGAACAATAACAGGAAAAGAGTGCTCCTCCTATTTTCCTGCTGGCACTGCACAATACCATATTAGTGCTGATATCGCTTATAGCTATGTTTATTATTTTTTAGCCACAAATGACATGGAATTTTTAAAGGAAGCTGGTGCAGAGGTATTACTCGAAACTGCAAGACTGTGGATTGAGGTTGGACATTTTAAAGAGGATGAATTCCGTATTGATACTGTTACAGGACCAGATGAATATACTGCGATCGTAAACAATAATTATTACACTAATGTAATGGCGAAATATAATCTACAATGGGCATATAACATTATCTTGAAATTACAAATCGAAGAGCCAATATTTTGGAAAAGGTTAAAGGAAAAGCTTTTATTTACAGAGGGTGAACTAGAAAGCTTTAAACAAGCTGCAGAAAGAATGTACCTACCTTATGATGAAAATAGGCAGATAAATCCTCAGGATGACACGTTTTTACAAAAGGAAATTTGGGATTTTGAAGGTACACCAGCGGAACATTATCCGCTGTTACTACACTACCACCCGTTAACCATTTATCGGTATCAGGTATGCAAGCAAGCCGACACTGTACTTGCCCATTTTTTAGTGGAAGATGAAGCATCTGAAGCGGTGATCAAGAACTCATATGATTACTATGAGAAAATCACCACACATGATTCCTCGTTATCCTCATGTGTCTTTAGCATGATGGGAGCTAGAGTAGGCTATGTAGAAAAGGCATATAATTATTTCATTGAAACAGCTCGATTAGATTTAGACAATATCCAAGGAAACACCAAGGACGGATTGCATATGGCTAATCTGGGAGGGACATGGTTAGCAATAGTCGCCGGGTTCGCAGGACTTCGATTAAAGAAGAATGGCATCTGCTTCAGACCTCAGCTACCAAAAGCATGGAAA
Organism: Ornithinibacillus bavariensis; assembly: GCF_050433565.1. NCBI lineage: Bacteria > Bacillati > Bacillota > Bacilli > Caryophanales > Bacillaceae > Ornithinibacillus > Ornithinibacillus bavariensis. The sequence continues at coordinate 700,751 of NZ_JBNPWZ010000001.1, read as the reverse complement.
GGCTACAAGTTTCCTCTGCGATACCAGGGACGTTCACTGTTTGTCCATCATAATCAAGATCATTTTACGATTGAGCTTCTAACTGGTGAGCCTGTTACTATTTCTATCTGGAATAAAAATTACACCGTCACAAAGGATAAACCGATTTGCCTACCATCTGCTTCAAATGAGGTATTAACGTATGATTAAAGCCTTTATTTTTGATTTAGACGGGGTCATCACCGATACTGCTGAATTGCATTATCAAGCATGGAAACGATGTGCCGAAAAATTAAATATTACAATTGATTCAAAGTTTAATGAACGGTTAAAAGGTATCGGGAGGATGGAGTCTCTTGAACTTATCTTAGAGCATGGTGGGAAACAAAATCACTTCACGGAGAAAGAAAAAAGAATAGTAGCAGAGGAAAAGAATGAATACTATAGATCCTTACTATTAGAAACCCAATCACTAGAGATGCTTCCTAACGTGCACACCCTTCTACTCGATATAAAACATTCCGGATATAAGCTAGGATTAGCATCCGCAAGCAGAAATGCTCCGTTAATTTTACAAGCGTTAGGAATTACTCAATTATTTGATGTACTAGCCGACCCGAGTATAGTGAAAGGAAAGCCTGCACCAGATTTATTCCTTCAGGCAGCAGCACTTCTACAAGTGGAAACACAGGAATGTATTGCAATTGAGGATGCACAAAGCGGCATCGAAGCGATTAAACGAGCAGGAATGTTCGCGGTAGGAGTCGGAGATGTTACCTATTTAAAACAGGCGGATTACGTTGTCCCTACCACAAAAGAATTATCATTGAACGAGATTTTAGTTAAATGGTGGGAGAAGGAGTATAATTAAAGATGGCGCACTGATTGTGCGCCATCTTTAATTAGTAATCTATCATATCCGATAATACATAATGGTAAATTAACTTTTCTGTATTAATCAGAGATTTTTCATGTGTCCGTTCAAACGCATGAGAAGAGTCAATTCCCGGTCCAATTAAACCATGAACAATATCATGACCAGATTTAATGGCAGCAGATGCGTCTGAGCCATAATACGGATAAATATCTAGCTTGTATTCAATTGAATTTTTCTCCGCTAGCTCTACTAGTCGCTTACGTAAGCCATAATGATATGGTCCAGTAGCATCCTTCACACAAATAGATACCGTATATTCATCTGTAGACTGCCCATCACCCATTGCACCCATATCTATTGCCAAGTATTCCACTGTTTCTGGTGTAATATTGGAGTTTCCACCGTAGCCAATTTCTTCATTATTGGAAATTAGAAAATGTGTTGTATAAGGTAAGGTTACATTCTCTTCCTTTAATCGTTTTATGAGCTGAAGTAGGATCGCGACACTTGCCTTATCATCTAAATGTCTAGATTTAATAAAACCATTTTCTGTAATTTCAACACGTGGATCAAAGGATACGAAATCTCCTACCTCAATTCCAAGCTCTCGAACTTCCTCAGGGCTACTAACTTCCGCATCAATACGGACTTCCATATTTTCTTGATTTCGTTCTGCTTTTCCTGCGTCCTTATATACATGAACAGAAGTTTGATGCATTAAGATCGTACCTGTATATGTTTTTCCGCTTGAGGTATGAATTTCACAATATTCACCTTCAATCGAGTTGTAGCGGAATCCACCAATAAGATCTAGCTTCAGACGACCACTACTTTTTACTTCCTTTACCATCGCACCTAGTGTATCCACATGAGCTGTTAGCATACGATGCTCATCTTGATTGTTACCAGGTAACACCGCTAGTAATCCACCTTTTCGGCTACGCTTTGTTTCTACATTTAAATTTTTTAAGAAGTTTTCAGCAAATTGGATTACATTTGCCGTATATCCCGTTGGACTTGGAATAGAAACTAACTGCTTTATTAATTCTTTCGTTTCATTGACATTTGGGTATGTAGACATGTTGAAACTCTCCTCTCTTTATATCAATTAATTCTATAGTATCGTTATTTCGTGTAGATGAACAGCGTTTATTACCAGCTTTTGTAGAAAAAATATAGGGCAAATGAGTATCTCATCTCTCATTATCGCCTTTACTTAAACAGTGTAACAAGAAGGTAATTTATTAGAAAGAGGATATGTTGAGAAAAATTTTTCAGGAATTGATTAGAACTTACTAGCTCATGAAAGGTTTTTTAATGGAGATGAAGCTAACTTTGAATACCCCAATTTTTTAGTATTTATTAAGATAGAATTTGTGTAGGAGGAAATCATCTTTGACAGGAAATATATAATATTGATGTAATAAGAAAAATTTATTAGATAGCATTATTATTAGATCAAAACCATGACGAGACGTTCATTATGCTCGGGTTACAACACCTTGAATGTGGCTTAGTGACAGCATTTTAAACGATTGTTTTTATTTTATAAAGGAATTCTATGATATTTATTTATTAGTAGACTTTTAGGATTTCCTCTTGATTAATTTAAAAATCGTGTTATATTAGTTAATAATTTCTATCATACACAAATATGTAATGCTTTACAGCTATGAAGCGTTTTAGTAAAAGAATATATTATTGTATCCAAATCACGAACCTAGTAATTCACTTATTAGCAGCAAAAAGAGACTGGATGGTTGCTGAAAATCCAGGCGATAAGTAGGATGAAATACACCGTGTGCAGTTTTGGAAATAAAGAGTGAATGAGTGACATCATTAACAAGGGTGGTACCGCGGAGAGCTTCTTCGTCCCTATTTGGGGCAGGAAGCTCTCTTTTTTATTTCTCACATCATAGAAGAGACTTATAGTTAAATTATTTTAGTTATCTTTCACTAGCTACACTTTTCCAAAAATGAGCAATGCACGTTACGCTTATCTTTATAAACATAGGAGGTTATCAACATGAATCAAGTGAAGAGTGTATACACTCCAACCATTAGGGAAGCGATTTTTCTTACATTTTTTATTATCGGGACTACTAGCATTAGTATTATAAAATTTTCTGCAGCTCCACATATCCCTATATTAATCGCTATTTTCCTGTTAATTATTTTTGGACTTATAAAAAAGATTCCTTTTAGGCTTTTAGAGGAGAGCATGATAAAAGGGGCGCAATCTGGCCTAGGGGCTATTTTTCTCTTTTTTTTAATTGGTTTATTAATTGCTACATGGATTGTTAGCGGGACGATTCCGACCTTAGTATACACAGGTTTTCAACTAGCAACAGCTCATTTTTTCTATGCTATTGTCTTTTTAGTAACTGCTATCGTCGGGATAGCAATTGGCAGCTCCTTAACGACTTCTGCTACCATTGGCGTAGCCTTTATTGGGATAGCGTCAGCATTTGACGCTTCAATGGCTATTACTGCTGGTGCCATTGTATCGGGTGCCTTTTTTGGGGATAAAATGTCACCATTGTCCGATACAACTAACCTTGCATCAACTATCATGAAAGTAGATTTATTTGAGCATATACGCAATATGGCGTGGACTACGGTGCCTGCATTTATAATTAGTTTTATCGTATACGTGTTACTATCTCCAAATGACGCAAATGTTGATTTAAGTAAAATGGAAAGCTTTCAGGAGGGATTGAATGCAACTAATTTAGTCCATTGGTACAGTTTGCTTCCAATTGTCCTACTCGCAATATTTGCATTAAAGAAGGTTTCTGCATTTATCACGCTAGCATTTAACTCTATTTTTGCGATAATCCTTTCCTTTTTTCACTTTCATACAACTGGGAAAGAATTGTTCCAAATTATTTTTAATGGCTATGTATCTTCAACCGGAAACGAAGCCATTGACAGCTTACTCACTAGAGGCGGATTAAATAGTATGATGTCTACTATTTCTTTGGTGATATTAGCTCTAAGTATGGGGGGACTTACATTCGCCCTGGGAATTATCCCGGTTTTATTGCGATCAATTGAGAAAGCATTAAATAAGATTGGAACAGTTATCATGACAGCAGCATTTACGGCCATTGGGGTGAATATTTTTATCGGGGAGCAATATCTGTCTATTATTTTAACTGGAGAAACATTTCAACAATCGTTTGCCCGACTTGGTCTAGCAAATAAAAATCTTGGTAGAGTAGTAGAAGACGCAGGAACTGTAGTGAATCCACTCATACCTTGGAGTGTTTGCGGGGTGTTTTTAGCTAATGTCCTTGGTGTGAATACACTGCACTACTTGCCCTTTGCCTTTTTCTGTTTACTATCTCCAATCCTGACAATACTTCTTGGCTTCACTGGTAAGACTTTATCTTTTATCGAGCCCAAAAAGTAGGAGATCCAAAACGGGTCCTTTAAGAAAAATGATAGCAGAGATACAATAACTCACTTCCCCTACAATAAGAAACATCCCTAAAAAACAGATGCAAATGACAATTTGTATCTGTTCCTAGGGACTTTTCATTTGAAGGGAGAGCTTCTGTTGAAGCTACAACCACTTATCCGTTTCATCGGACAAATCTATTTCTATTATAAGGGTTAAATATAACTTGAGATAAATACAAATTGCTATCTCTCCAATAAAAGGATTTCGCTTCTATAACATGTTTTTTAAAGTTTTAGAACATGCTCAGAAACGAAATAATTCCTTATGAAAATGTTTCTTTGTATTCAAGAGATTTTTTACATAGCTAGAAACCGTTGTAGTATAAAGCCTAATTAATTATTTTGCATCTTCATTCTCTTCCAAGCGCTCATTCCGCCCTTGACGTTAAAAATTTGGTTAAACCCATGCTTTTTTAATACTCTTGCAGCCTTTGAGCTTCTAATACCACTTTGACAAATAACAACAACATCTTTCGTCTTATTGAGCTCATTAACTCGTTGTGTCAGTTCATAAAGTGGAATATTACGAAACGGAAGTTGATGGTTACGGGTATATTCACCAGGTGTCCGAACGTCAATAAATTGCACATTTTTTTGCTTGAATTTCTCTTTTGCTTCCGTTGGAGTGATATTCGTAATTCCTTTTACTGGAATGAAGCGAGTAACAATTAGAATGACAATAACAATAGCTAGAAGCCAGTAATTTAATTCCATCTCTCTTTTCTCCAATCCTTTTTTTATCCTTATTTAGAATTCAAGTTCATCATCCCATGAAAGCATGCCACCTACCATATTGGTTACACTAAACCCTTTTTCCAATAGAATTTCACAGGCCATAGAACTTCTTCCACCTGAACGACATACCATATAATAATGCTCATTTTTATCAAGTTCATCCAAACGATCTTCTAAATCGCCAAGTCGGATATGGCGTGCGCCAGGGATCTTCCCTGTAGCAACTTCTTCATCCTCACGAACATCGATTATATGTAATTTTTCACCATTTCTCATTTTAATTGCTAATTCATCTGGTGTAATTTCTTTCACATTTAATACCCCCATTTCAAATACTATTTCTATTATAAAGGATTTAAGTAGGGAAAAAAACAAATGAAATAAAAAGCACCAAGTCAAAAGAAACTAAAGCGTTTCCTTTGCCATGGTACGATAAAGCTTTTCAATGATTTATATGCTTTCAAGTAATGTTTGTCTATCATATTGTAAGGATGACAGCTTTTCCTGGAGGTTGTCAAACTCTTCCTTTAGTTGATTTACGATTTTCACTACCTTTGACTGGTTCATATACTGATCAAGTGAATCGTTAATTCTTCCTTGAACCACCCAGTCTACGATAAAACCATAATAGAAATGGTCAACGAATCTTAGTAATTCGGATACGTTCAAATCCATCTGAATCATTTCATTTATATCTAGTAATTCCTTCTGAAATGATCTCATTTTATACTGGGCTACATGTAGGTACTTGGTATTCTAATTTATATTCTGTACACCGTCTATAAATTGCTTCATAGCAGCCAGTTTCGTTGTGCTATGCCATTTTTCTAGTTTGTCTTCTTGACCAGAAAAGTATAGATCTAATACATGACATAGTTCTTGGATATATTCCTTTTCTCCTCCACCTTCTTTTACCATCTGGTTCACTAGATATTCCCAATTCAGGACGATTTCTCCATAGGGACGTTCAGGGTACATCCTGGCAATCTCTTTCGCCTTTTCTAAATCTCTATTTCTATATATCTCGTTCGCAATCCAATGACCAACAAACCGATTGCTTTTATCGATTTTCATCGCTTTGTCAAATTCTATACTTGCTTCATCATACTTTCCTTGCTTCATTAAGGCACTAGCATATATCGATTGGTCATAACCGTCTAATTTGTCTACTTTATCCGAATAGATTTTGAACCATGTATTAAATTCGGTCCAATTCTGTATATCGTAATAATGCTGTACAATATCGAATAACTGCTGTGCTGAATTCGTTTTTAATGCTAGTTCCTCCATATATGGTTTGGCCAATTTGTCACGAGCTATAGTAGTACCGTCCCCGTTCATACCTATTAACCTAACGATCATTCGCAAGCTATGAATATCATCTGGATTATTTTCATAATTTAATTTATATTGCTCTAACGCTTTTTCTGGTTTTTTATTGATCAAGAGCTTATCCGCCCTAGTTAAATCCCGTTCTTTCAAGTAAAAGAATGGGAGATTACCAATTGTTTTATCATCCAAACGATGACCATTACTTTTGGTAATGAGTCGATCATGTTGGTCAAAAGCCTCCACACTCCAGTAAAAACGATTATCTGGGTTGGTAAATGCTAGGAAGGATTTTGCATCATAATCATCTTCATCACCAAAAGCGACAGCACCTGTTTGATTATAAATTTCTTCAATCGGTACAACAATTTCATTTTCTTTCAAATTTGTTTTAAAGCTAGTACTTACAGAACCGTATTCAATTTCATAAGCTAGACTTAAGTTGTAATATGCTGCACCTTCTACATCCTCCCATGAAAAGGTTACTTCATCATCCCTGATTACCTTCTGGTTTACTGGTGACTTGATTTTCATTAATTCTTGTAGGGTCACATTATAGGTGATATCCTTACTCCCATCGATATCAATCCAATCATCCATTTGAATAGGCCAAGTCCATCCATCGATTTGGTCATAGTAAAAGCCTAGAAAGATTTGATAGCGATTCGGGAGGACACCGTTAATTACAAATCTTCCTTCATCGTCTGTTAGTACGTAATATTCATCAGGCCCTACACTCTGGTTAACACTGCTTTCATCTCGTAAAAATACACCAACACCTCTCATCGGTGTCCCATCACTTCGAACTACCTTCCCAGATACACTTACTACATCTACTGTACCTTTTTCCATCGCCATGCTTAAAGATCTTTCTAATGATGTTAATTGTTGATAGACAACACGATTTTCCACTTTGTCTTCCTCAATCGATTCATCCTCGTCAGAACTGTCCTGCCATTTCTTCTGCTCTTCATTAAACTCTTTCTCATATTCCTTAATTGCCTTTGTCACTTCTTCATAAGCTTCGTTAAGCATACCTTGCGCGAGAATAATTTCAGTTCTTAGCTGTGTCACTTGAGCTAACGTGTCATAGTTTTCTGTGCCAAGCTCCTGTAGTAATTCTTCAATATATTGATTCGCTTCCGTGAATTGGTCATGATTCTTAGTTAATCGAATCCGTTCCACTAGCAACTCGTTTCGATGATATTCTTCTAAGGGGGAGAAGCGCTTCGAGGCATCAAACAACGTATGTTTTGCCTTTTCCAAGTCTCCTTCCATCTCATAATGAGAAGCTAGCATTTTTGCAGCTGTAACTAAAAATCCATTAGGAGGTGCTTGCATCACATATTCTCTTATAAAAGGTTCCTTCTCCTCCCAACTAAATTCAATATAATTCTGGTCTTCATTTGCCCAATGCGTTAAGGACGGACCAATATAAATATCGAAATTAGTTAATAATCCATCACCAATCATATATTCCTGGATTAAATCATATTTTTTTGTTTCCATTTGAGTCGTTCTTAGTAGGTCCAAAATTTCCTGCTTCTCTTCCACCTTACCAGCAGTGATATTTTTCTCTGCAACATAGATTTCAATATATGGGAAAACAAAAAAGGATAGAAAAGAAATGAGTGTTAGCATTCCAATTATCATAAAAACGAGGTGCTTCACCTTCATTTTAATCCTCATGCTTTTTCAACTCCTTTTCAAAAGCATCCTTCCAATAATAATTGCCTGCTACATTGATTAATTCTCTTTTCTCATTATCTGAGTTACTATGTTCTGTTGGTTTTATTTCAACATAACCGATCACCATAATAAGCAATACAAATACGGCACTAACCGGGACGATTGGAATAGTTAATTCCTTATTCCAGAGCTTAAGGAATTTCTGCTTCCAAGTTTTAGGATAGACCCTGTTTAGCACTTCCTTTTGTCCAGAAAATTGAATTATTTCTAATTCCTTATCTAGTTGATTTTTGAGATGCTCGTTCACTTGCTTCAAGAAATTCCTCTCCCTTCAGTAAAATCTCTTTTAACTTTACTCGTGCTCGTTTTAATCGTGTTTTAACCGTGGTTTCTTTTTCATTCGTATAAACTGCTATTTCTCTTATTTTCATTTCACTAAAATAGTAAAGTGTAATGACTTCTCGGTACTTATAGTCTAATTGATGAATGGCATCACTAAGATTTTCATTCCAGACTATCTTTAATAGTTCTTCCTCTGGGGTAGAAGTAAACACTACTTCCTTTGACAGTTCATTTTCAAATGGTAAAAGAATATGCTTCCAGCTCCACCTTCTCATTCGATTGCGACAGCAATTGATCACAATAGAGGTGAGCCAGCTTTTTAATTTTGTCGGATTATCCAGCTGCATTATTTTCTCAAATGCAGTAACAAATGTATCCTGTACTGCTTCTTCTGCGGATTGATGATCCTTTAGCAGAAGATAGGCGGTACGAATCAAGTAATCACCATATTGGTTCATTAATTCAATTAATGCACTTTCCTCTTTATCTCTTAGTCTATCAACAAGATCCAAGCAGGCTCCCCCCCTTTCTATATACTTAGATGCACTCTTTACGAAATAAGTTGCGATAAAGTAAAAATAATTTATCGGGAAAATAACATGAGTTTTATTAGAAGATTTCAAATCCAGTCGTTACGCTAATTGTTATCAAACTTTTGGCTAAATAGCTTTCTCCAACATATCGATTTAATTACATAATAAAGCACCCTTCCATTTAGGAAAGGTGCTAGGAAATATCGACTCCTTATTTTCACTAAAATGATTTTTCCTCATCCGCTTTTGCCAAATTTAAGCGGAGCCCATATCCAAATCTACACACCCTATTGCTGTGAATTTATCTCTTGTAGCTGTTCGATGTAAAAATATCGGTTTTAAATCTTATTTCCCGTATTGATGAAGAAGCTCCAAAATATGTCTTAACTCTGAAATTTCAATTTGTCCTGGTGCTGATTTGTTCACACCGGAAGCAAACGTTGCTGAAGAACCAAACAATTCGCCAGTTAACCTACTAACTACGCCTTTATCCCCCATTGCTATTGTAATAAATGGTCGATTAGCAATGTTCTCTTTTATCTCTTGTGTTGTATCTAGTAATGTAATTACATCATGGGCACTATTTGGCATCACAGCTAATTTAGGGATATCTGCACCAAGCTCCTGCATTTTAGAGAATCGTGTAAGTAGCTCCTCCTTATGTGGTGTACGCTGAAAATCGTGGTTGGAAAGTACAACGAAAACGCCATTTTTCTTTGCTAATAAAATTAACTCCTTTATTAAACCTTCTTCAAGAAAAAGCTCAATATCTACCAGATCCACTAATCCTGAAGAAATAACTTTCTTCAGAACCTCCCTGTAATGTTCAAGGGAAATATACTTCTTCCCATCTTCATTTTCCGTCCGAAAGGTAAATAGTAAAGGGGTATTTACAACATTTTCTCGAATAACCCCAAGCGTCCGTTCAATGGAAGTGGGATCATCAGCCGCATCATACAAATCTGCACGCCATTCAAACATATCTGGCTGCATTTTTAGTAAACTTTCTATTTCTTTACATAACGCCTGCTCTGTTGCCCCTACTAGCGGGACAATAATTTTCGGTACGCCTTCACCTATTACAATATCCCTTACTTTAAGAACATTCATCCAACTTTTACTCCTTCATATATTAAACTAATAGTATCATACCACCTATTCAATTAGTAAAACTAGACATCCCCCAATCCCCATTTTGAAGATATTTCACTTAAAGGGAAGTCACTTATGGTTACAAAAATAGGAGAGACCGAAACTTGGATGGTATTTTTTCAGGATACAGAAGGTCACATCCCATGCTTTAAGGAGTAGAAGACAATCAAATGAATAAATGGCTAAGGAGATATTCTAGGCCATTATGCTAAGAATAGCTATTTAGGTTTCCTTTTTAACAGTAATGCTATAAGAAATACTAATCCGAGGTAACCATAGAATGGATATAGTGTGGTGAGAAGTTGATTATATCCAAATTGGCTTATACAGAAGATAACAGCTAAAATTAGCCAGACTGCATGATGGTATTTTATCTGAAGGCTTACCTTCAATTGCCGTGAAATCCCATAAACATTGGCAACAACTGTATTAAAAATCTCCCCATATACAACAATTATAAATAAGATATGGATGAAAGAACCAAGCAATTTGATAATCTCTGCCATAGGTATGTCGAAGCGAAAGGTCTCTGGATTAGTAGCTAGGGAAAAATGACCTAAAAGTAACATCAAGCATAATCCTAATCCACCGAAGAAACCACCCCATTTTAGCACATTCTCATCCTTTATTTCTTTTCCTAATGGTACAAGGACCACAAGAGCAGTAATGATGTTAAAGGATGCATAAGTAAAAGGAGAAGATACCCATAGAAATTGGTGTGGAACCTCTTTAAAAGTAAGCATCCCGAGTAGCTTATCTGGTTGATGGTCGAACACTGAGATGAAAATAAACAAGCTAAATAAGATGATAATTGGAACAATATATGCGTTAATTGCCATTATTCCTTTTAACCCTTTTAAAACAACAAGATAACAAATGACAAGTGTAGAAATAACTCCAACCTGAAAAGGAATTCCTAGCTGTTCTTGAAATACCGCACCAGCTCCCGAGAGCATCACAGATGTGACCGAGATAACAATGACAAAAATAATAAAATTAACAATTTTTCCAAGCTTATATCCAAAAATATGTTCATTGAATTCTTTATACGAATAAGCTTCAATACGTGCTGCAATTATCATTATCTTATTTCCAAATAGAATAAATAATATACAGCTTATTACCACTCCAATTGTTCCAATCTCACCATATTTACTAAAGAATGTAACAATCTCTTTACCGGTAGCAAAGCCTGCCCCAATTACTGTTCCAATATAAGTAGCTGCTACTAGTAATACAGAAATCCATTGCTTCATTTATCATTCCCCCAATATTAATCTATGTTATTGGGGGAAGAAAAAGACAAGCTATTTTTATATACTTGCATACCTATTCTTCTATATCGGTTCCTCGTCTTAATATCTCGATTTCTTCATCAATCCTATCCAGATCAATTTTTTCAAATAACAGTTCAACCTTACTTAAAGAAACAGGATTATAGCTAGCTTCCATCCATTTCATCTCACTTATTCCTAGCATTCTTTGCAGCGTCTGACTTGAAAATGGTAGAAATGGATTCAACAACTGAGCAAGATTAGCTATTGTATAAACACAGGTTGCTATTGTATTTGCACAGCCTATTTCATCCTCTTTTATCTGGTTCCATGGTTTCTTTTCATCAAAGTATTTATTAGAATCACGAACGATAGAAAACAACGCTTCAATTGCCAATTTAAATTTTGTGTCTTTAATTAAGGCTCCAATCTCATCATATGCTGCACATACTCTTTTCCTAATCATTGAATCGACTTTTCCTTTTGGTGTAGTGCACCCATAGTACTTCTCAACAAATTTCAATGTCCGATTAACAAGGTTTCCATAAGCACCAAGCAGCTCACTATTATGACTATAAATAAACTCACGCCAGGAAAAATCAGCGTCCCTACTCTCTGGTGCGTTAGCAATTAGAAAGTAGCGTATCGAGTCAGGCTGATATCTTTTCAAAATATCTGGTACCCAAATTGCCCAATTACGACTAGTTGAAAGCTTTTTCTGTTCAATGGTTAAGAATTCATTGGATACAATATGAGTAGGTAGTGGCTGTTTATCTATGCTTTTCAAAATAGCTGGCCAGATGATACTATGAAACGGAATATTGTCTTTACCATGGACATAATAGGATATTGTTTCTTTATTCCAAAACAGAGCTTCATCAGCTTGATGCTCCTTGGCCCATTGTTTGCTTGCAGAATAGTAGCCAATGACAGCTTCAATCCAAACATATATTGTCTTATTTTCGAACCCCTTAACTGGAACACGAACCCCATTTGAAAGATCCCTAGATACAGCCCGGTCCACCAGTCCTTCCCTTAAATAACGCTCTGATAGCTGGATAGCATTATCCCGCCATAGCCCTTCTTTTTTAGCATGAGAAACAAAATTTTCAAGTTCTTCTTGTAATGCACGCAATTTCATATAAAAATGCTCTGTCGATTCCACAATCGGTGAGTCTCCACATGTTCTGCATCGTTTTTGGATTAATTCAATTGGGTTTAATAGCTTTGAGCAATAATCACATTGATCCCCCCTCGCCTCAGCACCACAGTTCGGACATATTCCTTCTACATAACGATCAGCTAAAAACTGATTACAAGTCTTGCAAAAGCACTGACTTTCCACTTTCGTATATAATTTATCCTTCTTTAGCAATTCCAGAAAAACTTCCTGTACTACTTGATGATGCAATGAATGATCAGTTCTTGTATAGCAATCGAAAGTGAACCCTAATTTCTCAAAGCAATCCTTAAATTCATTATGATATTTATCTGCAATCTCCTTAGTTGACACTCCTTCTTGCTTAGCCTTTATTGCAATTGGTGTCCCATTACAATCGCTCCCCGACACATATAGAACATCCTCCCCCTTTAAGCGAAAATATCTTGCTAAAACATCTCCCGTTAACAAACTTGATAAATGACCAATATGCAGTGAGCCATTTGCATATGGCCAAGCACCACCAATAAACACACTCATTTCTTTTCTCCTCCTTTAAAATAGTAGATTGTTCTTCCATTGTTCATTTTGAACTTGGATGACTTGTGAAATGATGTATAGAATACTGCTATGATTCATTTCGCTCGGGATTATTTTCTGAAATGATGCATAGAGCTTGGCTATACTTCATTTCATCCCATATTTTTTTCCGAAATGACGTATAGAGTGCTCCTATACTTCATTTCATCCCAAATTATTTTCCGAAATGATGCATAGAGGGCTTCTATGCTTCATTTCACTCCGGAATTATTTCCTAAATGATGCGTAGAGGGCTCCTATACTTCTTTTCATTCCGGAATATTTTCCAAAATGATGCATAGAGGGCTCCTATACTTCTTTTCACCTGAGATTCTTTTCCGAAATGATGCATAGAGCTTACCTATCCTTCTTTTCACTCCGGAATATTTTCCGAAATGATGTGTAGAGTGCTCCTATACTTCTTTTCACCGGAATTCTTTTCCGAAATGATGCATAGGGGGCTTCTATGCTTCTTTTCTCTCCAGAATATTTTCCGAAATGATACGTAGAGGGCTTCTATCCTTCATTTCACCTGAGATTCCTTTCCGATATGATGCGTAGAGTACTCCTATGCCTCTTTTAACCCGAGATTATTTTCCGAAATGATGCATAGAGCCGCCTCTGCTAATACCAACTAATCTTTCCATGGAAATACAAAAACCCTCGCCCCTAGATATCATCTAAGGACGAGGGTTAACTCGTGTTACCACCTTAATTTACTAATAACTCACATTATTAGCCTCTGTAAGTACGGAGTTGGAAACAACCCTTATACTTTGACATTGGTAACGAGTGCCAAATCTCGTCAAAGCCTATTTTCAAAATGAAAGGTCGACTCTGAAGCTCCAAGGCCATTTTCGATTAACAATTTTCTGCTTCTTTTCAGCTACCGAAGCTCTCTGGGAAGAAATTAGAGTTAGTCTACTTTCCTTTTCATCGCTTTATAAAAAATATTTTAATTATTATTACATAAAATCTGTTTTTTTAAAAGTAGTTTTTTATAAAAATTTACTTTTAATCCCATTCTAATTTATGTTTTCCTTCACCGAATACTTAACAGGATCAATTCCAAATAACTCAGGTGTCAAATCCTTGGCAATTGGTAAAGTCCTTAACCTAGGATGAAGAATCCAGACTATGGAAAGAAATAATAGTCCGAGCCCAGTTAGTGCAAATATTAGTGTACTACTCGTAACTGTCGCAAAATACCCGCCAGCTAGTGAACCAATAGGCATGGCGATAGTCCCCATGCTACCTGAAACAGAGTTCACCCTTCCAAGAACTTCATTGGGTACAACCGTTTGAATTGCCGACGCAATAATTACATTCGTTCCTCCGATTGGGATCCAAGCAATACCGTAAAATATAGCACCTAGCGTCGGCCACGGCATAATTGCTGCCAATATCCAACAAAGAGCAGAAAAAGAAAAGGAAATAATACTAAAATATCCTACTTTCAGCTTTCCCATCCATGAGGAGAGAAGTGCACCTACTAAACCACCTGTTGACATTGCTGCTAAGTAGAACCCATATATCTCTGATCCGCCATTTTGAGAAGCAAATGCAGGTAAAACAGCAAGCGCACCACCTATTGCAAAATTTGCAACGACAGATCCAATTAAAAACGTTCCCAAAATCGATCGAAAGACAATCGAAAATCCTTCCCTTAACTCCGAAAAATAGGAAACCATCGCACCTTTTATACCAGCATTATTTTTGTTTTTATTTTCTTTTGCTGAAGGTAGTTTTATTAAACTAAAACAGATGGCGGCAATTGCAAAAGTGAAGGAGTCCACAAGGTATAATGTGACTGCCCCAATAAGAGCTACAAGGATTCCAGATAGTGCATTAAAAACTAAATCAATTCCTTGATAAGCAAAGGAAAAATAGGCATTTCCTTTAACTAAGTCCTCTTTTGACAATAATAATGGTAAGGCTTTTGACTGAGATGGATAAGCGAATTGCTCAATAAACGAAACAATGGGCATAACAATGAGGACGACTTGGACTGTTAAAATGTCTAAGTAGTAGAAAATTGGAATGACTAAAATTAGGATGGATTGTAAGATTTGTGTAATAATAAGCGTTCGTTTTATTTGCCATCTATCTACAAAAGGTCCAACTATAAAACGTAAAGCAACTGGTAATAGTGTTAGAAAGCCAGCCAAACCAGAATAAAAAGCATTTCCGCCAAGACTATAGACAAGCCACATTGCAGCGACATAATAGATACTATCCCCTATGTTTGTTACAATTCTTCCGAGAAGAAGAAAGAAAAAGCTCCTATTTTTGATGATATTCACGGTATTCCCCCCAATCCCTATATGCATTTTCCATCTAATTATACTAATATCGGATTGTAAAACATCCGTCTTAAGTAGGAAACAATAAAGTTCTAAGTCCTAACTATAAGATTAGTTATGTGCTTTAAAGCCTATGCGTTAATTAATATGTATATATTATTTAGTGCTTTAGCTCTCGAATACTTTTGAAAAATTCCTAGCAAACACAAAAAAGCCCAACATTTAAAAAGTTAGACTTTTTCATAAAGCTATACGTAACCCACTACTTACTTTCCGGTTTAATTTTTCCATCGGAAAGAAAATTAAACACTAGGCTAATGAACATGTTACCGATATGGAGAATAGCACGTTCATCAATAGTAAATTTTGGATGATGATGTGGAAAAACTGCACCGATTTCTTCGTTTCTACCACCAACTAAAAAATATACACCAGGAACTTCCTTTTGATAAAAAGCAAAATCCTCACTTCCCATCATCGGAACACCTGTAATTAGATTTTCCTTCCCAACCAATAGCGTGGCCATTTCTTCCACACGCTTTGTTTCCTGTGGATCATTATATATAGAAGGGCAATCCTTAATGTATTCAAAATCAACTGTTGCACCATTTGCTGTACAGGTAGCATTTGTAACGTTTTCTAGTGCCTCTGCAATAATTGTACGTGCTTCTTCGTCAAATGTGCGAACTGTCCCTTTTATAACTGCTGAATCCGGGATAACATTATTTACTTCACCACTAACAAATGATCCAACCGTTACTGCTGCTGCTTGGAGTGGATCTACTCGACGGCTTACAATTTGCTGTAAATTAACAACCAATTGACTGCCCGTTACTAGTGGGTCAACAGATAAATGAGGTTGAGAGCCGTGGCCACCTCTTCCATGAATCACAATATTAAAATCATCCTGTGCAGATGATGCATATCCTTCTTTTACACTAACCGTTCCAAATTCCTCTGTAGACATAACATGGGCGCCATAAATCATATCCACCCCATCCAAACAACCATCAGCTACCATCGCTTTTGCACCACCAGGTGTAGCTTCTTCAGCAAATTGATGGATAAATTTAATCGTTCCAGGTATCTCATCTCTTACTCCACTTAAAACCTTAGCAACTCCTAAAAGTGTTGCAGTGTGCAAATCATGACCACATGCATGCATCACACCAGGAACACGAGATTTGTATTCGACATCAGTTTCTTCCTGAATCGGCAAAGCATCAAAGTCGGCCCTCAAAGCAACCGTTTTTCCTGGTTTACCGCCCTTCAATGTACCGACAACTCCTCGGCCACCCACTTCTGTTCTAACTTCCAAACCAAGTTTTTCTAGATATTCAGCGATTTTTCTAGGTGTATTTACTTCCTGATGAGAAAGCTCTGGATACATATGAAGATCACGACGAATATCTACTAATTCAGGATAAATTTCCTCTAATTCATCAAATAATTTTCTTAGCATGTTTCTATTCCTCCGATGTTGATCATTCTAAATGTAAAAATCCAACTGTTTTTTCCTATACTAAATTACCAAATAAACATATGAGCAACTGTTACAAAAATTGCCCCTAAAATATACTGGATAACGATTAATGGAAATACCCATTTTAACCATTTCACCCAAGGAATCTTAGCAATAGCTAGTGCAGCCATAAGTATACCTGCAGTTGGTGTGAATATATTAGAAATACCATCACCATACTGAAAAGCAAGTACTGCAGTTTGTCTGCTTACCCCTACAAGATCACCAAGTGGAGCCATAATCGGCATACTGATTGCCGCTTGACCACTTCCTGACGGGACAATAAAATTAAGTAAGCTCTGGGTGATAAACATACCAATTGCTGTCAGACTACTAGGTAATCCTGCCACTAAATTAGATATGCCATATAAAATAGTGTCGATCGTATTTGAGTCCTGTAAAATGATTAGAATTCCATATGCAAATCCTACAATCAATGCTCCCATTACTAGTTCTTCGCAACCTTTTACAAATGCTTCTGCCATCTGATTAACACGTAATTTCCCAATAATTCCTACAACAATACCCATAATAAGGAATAATGAAGCTATTTCTGGTATATACCAACCTTCTAAAATAACACCAAGTGCTAGTCCAATTAGTGTTAGAACAAGTACTGCCAATATCAGCATTTGTCTCTTCGTTAATGTTTGTTGTTGCATTAATTCGTGATTAATTTCTCGTTTCAAGTCTTCTTCATACATCAAGCTTTTAGTAGGATCCTTTTTAACTTTTCGCGCATAAAGCATTACATAGGCGATTGTTACACCAACGAAAATCAACCAGAATACGAAACGAACTCCCATTCCTGAAAATGTCGGTAAGCCCGCAATTCCTTGGGCTACCCCAACTGTAAAAGGATTCATGAAGGCAGATCCAAATCCAGCATATACACTAGCCAAAATCATTGCAGTTCCTGTAATGGAATCAAAGCCTAGCATCATGGCAAGTGGTACTGCAATTAGGATAAATGGGATTGCTTCCTCTGCCATCCCCCAAGTTCCGCCACAAATTGCAAAGAATAGCATAATCACTGGAATTAGAACAAGCTCTTTTCCTGCTAATTTTTTTGTAATTGAACCAAAAGCTGCCTCAATGGTGTTTGTCGCTCGGAATATTCCAAATGACCCACCGACGATAAAGATGAAGAAAATAATTCCTGCAGCATCTACCATTCCAACATGTAAGGATTGAAATAAATCCATAAACCCAGTTGGATTGGAATCTACTGTATGGTAAGTACCATCAACAACTAATGATTGACCATTTTCATCCGTAGTGCGTTCATATTCCCCCGCTGGAACGAAGTAAGTTGTAATAGCTGTCAAAACCATGAACGCAAACAAAATAACAAAACCGTGTGGAAACTCAAATTTTTTCTTTGCTTTTACT
Source organism: Ornithinibacillus bavariensis (assembly GCF_050433565.1). Classification (NCBI taxonomy): domain Bacteria; kingdom Bacillati; phylum Bacillota; class Bacilli; order Caryophanales; family Bacillaceae; genus Ornithinibacillus; species Ornithinibacillus bavariensis. The sequence continues at coordinate 682,421 of NZ_JBNPWZ010000001.1, read as the reverse complement.
GTTTGTGTACTCAAGATGCACATCCCTTTCTTTATTATTTTATAGGGTGTACATAGAGAAAACTTTAGAAGGGTATTTAGTATAACTTTTTATCAGCATGTTCAAATTTGATGTAGTGGCTGTAATTTGCTCAAACTGTAAAAATAAAAAAACAATGATAGGAAAATAACCTACCATTGTTTATCAATTTATACGTTATCCTCCATCCTGATCAGTAGTTCTCCATGCACATAAAACAAGCATGACAGTATGCCTCTTATTCAGAAGACATCCCAGCAATAATGAAGTTGACCTTCATTACGCTTCGGCAAATAATCCTTTCAACAATCTTCATCGATGTCATACTCCAATTGTCTACTAATATTATTTGCGCCTCTACCTCATCGAATGACAAGGTTCAATATGAAATTATTTATATACTAGCAAAACATTTACAAAAATACAAGTCTATTTTTATAGTTTTCTATTTATTTTCTGCTAATCTACTATTTCTTATGTGTTCTTTTGCATGATAGGTTGTGAGATGTATTTAACCATTTACCTCAGCTAAAGCCCTTAATTCCTTTCTCGCACGGTATATTCTCGTCTTAACAGAGGCAGGCTTTATTTTCAACTGACTTGCAATCTCTTTTCCCTTCAATTCATGCTTCACCAGAAGAACCATTACATCCCGATACGTATTCCCTAAACGAAGAATTGCCTTTCTAATTTCTTCCATAAAAAAGATAAACTCTACTTCTTGTTCTACATCTTGATTCATTTCTTTTCCCAAGTTTACTAACATATCATTCTCCATTGGTATACCTTGTTTCTTCCGTTCGCTTCGCAAAATATCGATTGCGGTTCTCTTGGCAACTACAGACAGCCAAGCTGCTATTTTTCCATCATCCTGAATAGAGTTTGCCTTTTTCCATACTTTAATAAACGTTTCTTGTACGGCATCCTCTGCTAACTGAACATCTCTTGTTATCGAATAACTAAGATGGAATAACTGATTATAATGCATGCTATATACCTCGGAAAGGTTAATGGTATTCATTGTTGCGCACTCTCCCTTTTCCTCCTATTCTTCTATTGGTAAAAAGATAATAATCTTAAATAAATCACCATCTATTTCTATCTCAAGTTGACCATTATGAAGTTCAATAATTGACTGGGCAATTGCTAGCCCTAGACCACTACCCTCTGTATGACGCGATGTATCGCCACGTTTAAAGCGTTCAAATAATTCATCACTATTTTCACTCAGCTCATATTTGGATACATTCTTAAAAGCTATTATTGCATGACCATTTTCAACGGAAAGATTAATATATACTCGTGAATTCTCCATGGAATACTTTAGTATATTTCCAATTAGATTATCAAAAACTCTCCAGAGCTTTTGACCATCCACTATCGCGTGAACAGGTGGGTCTATATGGGTTACACGAAACTGCAAGCTCGATTCATGTATCATATCATCATACTCACCTAACGCTTGCTGTAATAGCTGAACTAAGTCAACCTTTTCTTTTTTCAATTCAATATTTCCGCTGGCCATTTTGGATACCTCGAATAAATCCTCAATTAATACTTTCAACCGCTTCGATTTCCGATCAATAATTTCTAAATATGCAGCACTTTCATCATTCATTTTCTGCTTTTCTTTTAATAGCTCCGTATAGGTAATGATAGAGGTTAGCGGCGTTCTCAGGTCATGACTAACATTCGTAATTAATTCTGTTTTAAGCCGTTCACTTTTAGCCTGTTCGCTCTGCGAGTGTTTAACTCCCTGCTTAAGGACATTAATGTTCTCAGCTAATGTAGCAAGTGCTGTATTTCCCGTTATCTCTAAATCCTTACTGAGGTTTCCAGCTGCTAGTTCATTCGTATTTTCTACAATCCTGTTAAAGAACCCAACATTCTTTAAGATGACATTCCCAAGTGGTATTCCAATACTAACTAGTATTAGGATATAGAAAAACAGAAATATTGGATGAAGGAAAACCATAATACCCATTAAACCTAAAATAAATACCATACCAAAAATAAATATTAATTGTGTACCAGTTGTCTGATCTAAAAATGCTTCTTTTAGGTTTTGGATTAGTTTAAGAACTACTCTTTTCAACATAATATATAACTTATATGATAGACTCTTTTCCCAAAGATCTTGTACGTTTCTCCAATCCTTTAGGGTTTCTCTTAAAAAATTCACTTGTATCACGATAATAGCTATTCCAATTGAAGCTACTATCATTTCTATTACCGTAAAGATACTAAAATAAAACGAGAATATATAGGAGATATAGTGAATTTTTTGCACCAAAGAAATCATCATCAAAATAGTAACAATACTGAAAAAGCCTAACAAGCCTATCCTAGCATCAATTGGAATTCTATTATAATAACGTTTCCAGTTAGATAGTGCTGCCCATGTCTTTTTTGCCCTTTTAGCGATAATAAGGGAAAGAATAAGAGAAAGGATACTAAGTGATATCACAATCCAAATAATTAATTGTTCCTTTTTATATTGTTCATTTCGATCCAAGAGACTGTGTGAGCCGGACGCTAACTTTGGAACACCAATTTTCCCTTCAAGCTGCCTATCTAAATCTCCAAATATTTCTAGAGCATCCTCACTTCCTGGAAATTCATAATTAATTATAAATCCATTATGTAACGTAACAGATTCCAAATAGAGACTAGTCTCATTTGTAATTTGATCAACAGACGGTTTTTTACCAGGAATATCCAAATTGGTATACACTAAATTATTGTCAGGATCTTTTAAATAATATTGAAACATCGTTTGAAGTTCTTCAAATTGAGGTCGATAATTTTCCAGCTCCTCAAAATAGGTATCGAGAATTTCTTCTTTCTCTTTTATTATTTTATTTTTTACATAATCATCGCTCTCAAAATTTTTCGTAATATCCTTAATCTTATTGTCACGTTCTTTTGTGTATGCATCCGCAACCTGCTGTTCGTTTCTATCCATTGCCTGTTGAATAAGGTCCTCGTATTGTTCCTTAATGCTTTCTACTTGCTGTTCCATATCACCATAGCGATAACGATGTTCTTCAATTTCATCCTTCGTTACCGTAATTTTTTCTTTTGCTTCTTCTAGGGTTACATCATTTAACTCAAACATCACAACTAATTGCTTAAATTGTTCTAAATCTCCATACTGAAAATCTTCTGTATGGAAATAATCTTTTTGAGCGTAATACCAGCCATTATTCGATAATAATATTATTCCGCAAAAACCCCCAACAAATAATACAGAACAGGTTAATATTATGAAAATACTACTTTTCCATCTTGTACCCAAGTCCCCACACCACCTTTAAATACCTTGGATTTTTGGAATCTATTTCAATCTTTTCTCTAATTTTTCGGATGTGAACCGCTACGGTATTTTCCGCATTAAAGTTAGGTTCTTTCCAAACCAGTTCATATATTTCATTAATCGAAAATACTCTACCTGCATTTGTCATCAAAAGTTCCACAATTTTGTACTCAATAGGAGTGAGCTTAACTTCCTCTCCGTTCACCGTAACTTGTTTAGAGCTCTGATCAAGAGTTAATCCATTCAAATCAATTAATTTATTTGCTCCTGCAAATGTGCCTAGTGTTACATAGCGCCTTAATTGTGATTTAACCCGGGCTATCAATTCCATTGGATTGAATGGTTTTGTTATGTAATCATCTGCTCCCACTTGAAGTCCTAATATTTTATCTGTGTCCTCACTTTTCGCACTTAGAATAATAATCGGTATGTTTTTCTGTTCCCGGATCTTATAGGTTGCAGCGATTCCATCCATACGAGGCATCATAACATCCAGTAATATAAGGTGAACCTCATTCTCATGTAATAGCTCGATTGCTTCCACTCCATCCTTTGCCTTTAGCACGGTCACCCCCTCATTTTTTAAATAAATTTCGATTGCATCGCGAATTTCCTTTTCGTCATCAACAACTAATACATTATATTTATTCATTAGTATCCCCTTCACACTTTCCTATACGTCTATAGCTTATCCATCAAATCTTAACATTCGTTTAATAAATTTCTTAAGAATTTCTTAATATTGGTAAATTATGATTCTATTATATAGTTTCTACGTCATTGGAGATACTATCTATTTTAGCTATGAATTCAATAGACTATCTTTAGTTATGGCCTGATAAACATTTTTTCTTACCAATAGCAATTATTTTTCGGGGAAAGCTATGAATAAGGAGGCGATTATTTATGAAAAAAGAGACCAGGGAAATCAAAGGTCCTGGCGCTGACCAATACTTACTGAGGCAAGAAAATGTGCAACAAAATGAACAAAAAAATGAATATGCTTATTTAGATCATGGGAAGTTTAACGATAAAGATAATGAGGATATGTAAAAGATGGACCTTACAGTAATTTTGTATTCGAGATTCATGAATTCCCATTTGGAAATGTCGCTTCGTTATCAAAATACTTAGCGTATTAGAAAAAGTATTATTCTCACTATAATGAATAAACCACATGGAATCTGGTTATCCCATGATTCCATGTGGTTTGTTCTAAAGGTGTACAGCTATCAACAAATTCAGAAACAGTCTAAACTTCTCAAGAATAGCTAAAGTGAGGGGATTATCCCAATCCCAATTGAAAGGAGTTCCTATAGGATAACTCCAATTTACTTATAAGCTGTCAATATATTTTTACCTTTTAAAAAAACGCAGTATTCCAACTACGGTTAGTAAAATAATTAGAATGATCCCCACATAGCTTACGATTAGGAAAATAGGTAAATCCATTACATGCACTCCTTTTTAATTATAAACTATCAAGCACTTGAAAATAATACTAAGTTAGATAGTGTTTCATTAAACAGTGCTTTTCTAAAGTTAGTTAAGAAATATTTACTTTTATTATCTAAAGTCATATTCTTTTAAAATTGTTTCTAACTTCATTGCTTTAGTGATATCACCTTTAATTTTTAGCTTGCCTGTCATAAACGCCATCGTTCCTTTTAGCTTTCCCGATAGAAATTTATCAAAACTATCTAGTGACATGGTTAACGTACAATCTGCAGGAGCTTCACTTCCTGTTATAACTTTTGCCTGACCGTCTCGAAGCTGCAATTGATAATTTCCACCATCATCGCCCGTTATGTCAAATTGATATGTAACTGTTACTCCAGAAATCGGTGTAGGATTCTCATTGAATTTTTTTTCAATTAATTGAACCGTTTCTACTAGATTACTCAACATAATTCATCTCCCTATATTTCTATTTTATGCCATTAAGAAACCACCGCTAACAGAAATACATTCCCCATTAACAAAACTGGAATCATCTGAAGCTAAAAATGATACTACGGCTGCAACTTCTGAAGGTTTACCAACACGCCCGGCAGGTGTTAATAATAGAGACATCATTTTTATATTTTCCGGTAGGTTCTGTGTCATGTCTGTATCTATTTGCCCGGGTGCAATTGCATTAACCGTGATGTTTTTACTACCATTTTCCTTTGCTAATGTTCTAGTCAGGCCAATTACCCCCGCCTTCGCTGCACTATAGTTTGCCTGTCCCATATTCCCCCAGCTTGAAGTTGAAGAAATGTTTACAATTTTACCGTATTCCTGCTCTCGCATTTTTGGAATTACAGCTTGACAGGTGTGAAACATACTCGTTAAATTCACATTAATCACAGCATCCCATTGTGCCTTCTCCATCTTATGGAAAAATTTATCTCTAATAATACCAGCATTATTTACTAAGATATCTACTTTCACTAGTTTTTCATAAATATGTTGAAACGTTTCCTTAACTTCCTTCTCACTAGATACATCGCACTGCCATATAAAAATTCTTTCACCAGTTGGGTCCAAATCTCTCGCTGTTTGCTCAAGCTTCTCCAGATTTATATCAAGTGCTACCACGACTGCTTCGTCCTCTAAAAATCTCTCCATAATCTTAGGGCCTATTCCTTGAGCCGCTCCAGTAACAACTGCGACCTTCCCCCGTAACTTTGCCATCAGATTCCCCCTTGTTGCTATTACATAAATTGTTTGTTTTTAATTAAAATTCAGATACCTCACTTTCGATAGTACCATTTTTCATTTGAAATTTGAATGGATTTTTCTGTTAATACGTCCTTTGCAACAATTTTAAAGGGCTGCAAAAAAGTTAATAGTTACCTTTTTTGCAGCCCTTACTTATTTTAGTCCGTTATTTAAGAATCCATAAAGACTCTCTAATTGCTTCGGTGATTCAAACAAGTTGGGAAGTGCTTCTAATTCTTTTCCTTTAATCTCAAGCATCTCCCGTTGTAGCTTTTCCATTTTAACATCTAATTGAGCAGCTGTTTCTGCAGCTTCCTTTAGTTCATCCTTCATATGTTGCGGAATTTCTTTGTTATATTTATAAAATATTTTGTGCTCCAAGCTTGCCCAAAAATCCATCGCTATAGTCCTTATTTGCAACTCAACATAGACATCCTCTACATGGTCCGACATGAATATAGGAATTTTAATGATTAAGTGAAGACTTCTATAGCCATTTGGCTTAGGGTTTTCAATATAATCTTTTATTTGGATGACTTCGATATCTTTCTGTTTCTGTATCATTTCACTAACCTTATAAATATCAGATATATAGGAGCAGGTTATTCGGATACCGGCAATATCGTGAATGTTGTCTCGAATATCCTTAATCGTTAACGGATAGCCTTTTCTTTGCACCTTATTGATAATGCTCTCTGGTGACTTCAGTCTTGACTTCACATGTTCAATTGGGTTGTGATCATGAATATATTGAAATTCCTGCATAAGAATGTTTATTTTAGTACTTACTTCTTCTATTGCAAACTTGTAAGACAGCATAAAACGTAGTATTTCTGTTTTCATTAGTTTAAAATCGTTGATGTTTAATTCAAGTGCCATTTTTTTATACTCCTTAAGATTCAGGTTCCAGTATCTATTTGTGTGTTATGATTTTTTGCTTTTTCTTGTAGTTAGCTTGAAATTATCTCAAAACAAATAGGGAAATGAATGAAATACACTACCTTTGTAATTTACATATTGTTTGGCAATGTTCTATGTTATTTTACTTTCTTTGTCCCTCATTTTCTCCTTTTTCATTACAAGAAAAACTAAAACCTCCTACTTTTATTTTAGCTTGTCATTACTATTTGATAAAGTTTTTACTCGTTTCATATCGGTTTTACTAGTATGACCTGGTAGGTACGGTTAAAAAGCCATCACTACAGAAGATGAAATATTCACTATTAACCAATAAAAAAAGAAGGATGAGTTCAATAATGAACACATCCTTCTCTCTATATAAAGACTATAATTGCTTATACCAACTGGCTGCTGCCTCTACCTCAGTAATCGTCAACTGATGTCCTCTATCCTCCCAGTGCATCTCCACACTAGCACCTGCGTCTTTAAATAAAGAAGCTAGTTCCTCTGATTCTTGTGGCGAGCAGATTGGATCGTTTGTTCCTGCTCCAATAAACAGATGCTTACCGGATAAATCAGGTAATGTGATGCCTCTTCTTGGAACCATAGGGTGATGAAGCATGGCTCCTTTTAAAGCATCCTGAAAATGGAATAGTAAGCTTGCAGCAATATTTGCTCCATTTGAATAACCAATTGCAATAATATTATTACGATCAAATTCGTACTTTATCGCAGCATCATTTAAAAAATCATGTAATTCATTCGTGCGATACACTAAATCCTCTTCATCAAAGACACCTTCAGCTAATCTTCGAAAGAACCGTGGCATCCCATTTTCTAATACATTACCTCGAACACTCAATATGGAAGCGTTAGGATCAATGATGTCCGTAAGTGGAAGTAGGTCATGCTCTGTTCCACCGGTTCCATGTAGTAATAATAATGTTGGTTTTGTTGGATCATTTCCTTTTTGATAAATATGTTTCATCCGTTTTCTCCTTTATTAATCCTCATATTCTTTTTCAAATACTTTTGTACTTCTAATCGTATCAATTGGTCTTACAAGCCTCTCAATTTCTTCACGCTGTGCTTCAAAGTATGGTGGCAGTGACAATTTTTCTCCAAGCGTTTCATATGGCTCATCCCCCATAAATCCTGGGCCATCTGTTGCTAGCTCAAATAAAATCTGTGGCGCAATATTTGCATATAACGAACCAAAATAATAGCGCTCCACAAAACCTGAATTTGGCACACGGAAGGATTCATATCTCGTCATCCACGCATCTAATGCAGCCCGATCCTCTACACGGAATGCAGCATGATGGACGGTTCCGTATCCCTGTCTTGCACGAGGAAGAATAGCATTATATTCTACTACTACTTGTGCTCCATTTCCCCCTTCACCCATTTCAAATAGATGAAAAGAACCTTCTTTTCCAATTTCCTTGAAAAGATAAACCTGTTCCAATACGGCTTTAAAATAATCAAAATTGGATACTCGGACAAATACTGGTCCTAAGCCAGTAATAGCAAATTCTAATGGAATTGGTCCTTTCTTCCATGGAATCCCAGAAGCTACACCTTTATTGTTCTCATCAGAGATTAATTGATATTGCTGTTCATCAAAATCCTCAAATGATAGCGTCTTTGTCCCAAATTGTTCCTTAATGCCATCATGCTTAACATTTAATCGATTAAATCGTTTTACCCAATAATCTAGTGATGCATCAGTTGGTACACGGAATGATGTCTTGGAAATCTCATCTGTACCGTGAACACCTTTTGGAATTCCAGGAAAATCAAAAAACGTCATATCTGTTCCTGGGCTACCTTCATCATCTGCAAAGAATAAATGGTATGTTTGAATATCATCTTGATTAACTGTCTTTTTCACTAATCGTACACCTAAAACATTCGTGAAGAAATCATAGATTTTCTCCGCACTACTAGTAATTGCTGTTATGTGATGTACTCCTTTTAATTGATTCATTTTTTATTCCTCCATATTTTTATTTAAGGGTGTTAGTATTGCTTCATACTCTTTTCTCTTGGATTCAAGCCAATCTGGGAGCTTTAACATTGTTCCTAATTCCTCAAGTGACTCATCAACCGTAAAACCTGGTGTATCAGTTGCAATTTCGAATAGAATTCCATCCTCTTCTTGGAAATACAGTGCTTTAAAGTAATTACGGTCTTTTATTTCGGTTGGTTTAAACCCTTTTTCTATAAGTAACTCTCTCCACCTTTGATGCTGATCATCACTAGCTGTACGAAAGGCAATATGGTGAATAGTACCTGCTCCAGCCAGTCCACGTACAGAATGGGAAAGTTTTAAATCAATGGTATTACCGAACGTTGATTCCGTTTTAAACCGAATATATTCCTCATCCTTATCAACCATTTTTATGCCTAATGTAGTTTCCAAAATAGCTGCTGTGCGAGTCGGGTTATTCGAATAAAGCGTTGCTCCAGCCAATCCTTTTATTGCATACTTCTGTCTGCTATTACCTGAGTTACCCGAGTTATCAATCAGACTTTCCTTCTGTTCAGCCAGTTCTAACCATATTCCATCAGGATCTTGAAACTGGATGTAGCTTTTAGCAAAACGAGTTGTAGTTGTATAGGAGATCCTATTTTCCTGCAAATGTTGCTCCCAATATTCGGTCGAACCGGGAGGGATTGCAAAGCTAATTACTCCAACCTGCTTCGTTCCAATTCGACCTTTTGCCAGCTTTGGCCATGGGAAAAAGGTAATTATAGTACCAGGATCAGCAGTTTCATTCCCAAAATATAAATGATACACTTCTGGTCGATCAAAATTAACCGTTTTTTTAATTAGTTTTAGTCCCAATACCTTAGAATAAAAAGAATAATTAATCTGAGGATCAGAGACAATAGCCGTGATATGATGAATGCCAGATGTAGTAAACATAAAATCCCCCTTATTTTGGGCGCTCGATGGAAAATGTTTCTCCAATTTTAGCGTAATTAGATCCTGCTAGACGACTTACTGCTGCAAGTTTCACTTGGTTAATTCTACCTGACTCATATATTTCTTCATCAATATGAAACATGGAAATCTTTCCTATGATTAAATCAACACCAACATTTCCATCCTCACCCAGCTCAATTGCATGTTCTAACGTACATTCAAACCGAACCTTAGCCTCTTTAATCCCTGGAACTGATACATTTTGACTCGTTACAAGAGTTAGATTTGCCTGTTCTAGCTCACTCTGGTTTGGGGGGAGGGAGGCTGCTGTTTTATTAATTGCTTCTACATTTTCGTCATCAACAACGTGCACGACAAATTCTCTATTATTACGAATGTTTTTTGCCGTATCTCGCATCCGCCCCTCTTTCCGTTGAAGAGCTATCGAAATCATAGGCGGATTAGAAGAGACGATATTAAAATAGCTAAACGGCGCTCCATTAATCGTTCCATCTTCTGCCAAACTTGTAACAAATGCAATTGGTCTCGGAATAATGGTTCCAATTAATAATTTATAATTCTCTCTCTCCGAAATAGCTTTTGGGTCAAAGGTTAGCAACTATATCCCCTCCTAATCTAGTTCTCTTACTTTAATCGGGATTAAAGAATTATTAAGTCTTTCACGATAGTGCTCGTATTGCTCGGGCAATTTTAAATCCTGACCCATTGTTTCATAGGACTCATCATGTGCAAACCCTGGTGGGTCAGTGGCAATCTCAAACAGAATTTCACCATATTCTCTAAAATAAATGGCATTAAAGTAATTACGATCTCTTACTGCTGTTACACCATATCCTTTTTTTGCTAATAAACGTTGCCAATCCAATTGGTCTTCATCGTCCTTGGCACGCCAAGCAATATGATGGACAGTCCCTACTCCCATTTGTCCTCGATCCACCGGTGTTTTTTTGATATCAATGATATTACCAATATTTCCATAGGACTTGAAGCGAACAATATCTTCTTCTTCTCCAACCTTTTCAAGACCCATTACAGTTTGAAGCGTTTCCGCTGTTTGGGCAGGATTAACAGAATATAAAACAGCGCCACCAAATCCCTTAATTGCTACCTCTGGCGTTACATCTCCAAATGTCCAATTATTTCGTTCACCTTGATTTCGCTCTACCAACTCTAATTGTAATCCGTGGATGTCCTCAAAGTGCAAGTACGTTTCCCCAAACCGCTCAATTTTACTATAGTGGATATTAAATTTTTCTAACCTATCTTGCCAGTAGCTCATTTTTCCCATAGGGATTGCATAAACTGTTACTCCTACTTGACCACCACCGATTTTTCCTTGATAAGCATTTGGCCATGGAAAAAAGGTAATAATACTTCCTGGTCTTCCTCCATCATTACCAAAATATAAATGATAGGTTCCAGGATCATCAAAGTTAATGGTTTTTTTTACTAAACGAAGCCCTAAAATTCCTGCATAAAAATCTACATTTTCCTGTGGATGTCCTACAATTGCTGTGATATGGTGAATACCTTCTGTTTTTTTCATCCCATCGTCTCCTTTGTATTATCATTTAGTTTATACATTCATGTCAGAACTAGCCGACATTGATTCATACTTCTAGACTTACCAAAAACTACTCAAAGCGTCTCAATTTATTTATGAGTGGCTTTGAATCAATTATCTCTAATTCGAGATAATTTTCAGCAAAAAAATAATACGAACTTGCACGTTTTATTCTTAATTAAGTTATTCTTAATTAAATATAATGTTAATACTGATTTTGATAATTGTCAACTGGTTATGTTCCATAATATTTTATAGAGAAAAAACTTCTATATTTATCTACAAAAGATAAAATACATTCGGATAGATTAATAAAAGGTTGGCACTTAAGGAGAATTCCCTAATAAAATGCCAACCCTTTGAATGAAATTTTATCCTGTTATATTCACATTATTTGTTTCTTTGAATCAAATCAACGAACGTATCAACAAAGGACTGTAAAAATTGAACAGTTTCTTCATTGTTTAGTTTTCCTTCTTCATCTAATAATTCATGCACATTTCCAATATAAGCTTCTGGTTGTTGAACTACTGGCATGTTTAAGAAAGCTAGAATTTGACGTAAATGATGATTTGCACCAAATCCACTCAAGGCTCCTGGTGATATACTGATAATTGCTGCAGGTTTACCAGACCATGCACTTTCACCGTATGGGCGAGAAGCTACATCTAATGCATTTTTCAATACAGCAGGAACAGAGCGGTTATATTCAGGAGTTACGAATAGAACCGCATCCATTCCTTTAATTTTATTACGAAATTCCGTATATATAGAAGGCGTTCCGAGATTGCCTTCATAATCCTGATTAAATAAAGGTAGATTTCCTATTTCTACAAACTCTGTTTCATATCCTTTTGGGAATAAAGAAGCTACGTTAGACGCAACTTTTTTAGAGAATGATTCTTTTCGAAGACTGCCTAGTATAATACCTACTTTCATTATATAAAATCCCCTTCCATTATATCTCGAATTCGAGATATAAATATAACGGAAAATATATAGGAAGTCAATTATGATGAATTATCAACAAGCTTTTCAACGTTACTTACGAATTAATTACAGTCCAAAAGAGAGAAATCAAAATGATGGCTAACATTCCGAGGAAATCCATATACGAAATGACTATTACTTTTTTAAGTGATGGCTGAATCATATTTGAAGAAGTCTCACTGAATTGGTATTAAATTGTTCAGAAGGTGGGTGGTGTTATGATGCTCTAGATCATAGTTGTCGAACAATGCTATCACCTTGAAGGGAGTCAAGAATCGATTTACGAACTGAACTCCCTTCAAAGAGAAGTATTTTTATAATTGGTGTGGACGACATCATCATCCATCGTATAGAAGGAAATTACATTTTTTGCAAATTTTCTAGAGGAAGGTACAAAAAAAGAGTGGAAATAACGGAAAAATTATATATTCAAAGACCAATTGATATCGAGTATTACATTGATACAGGTGAAACAGGAAAAATAATTACGACGCCGTTATGAGCCTATTCTGGCTAAGCATTTCTATATAACAGCAATTATTACTACTCTTTATCCCATTATCCGCTATATACACTAGCACAAGTTCCTGCTTCTGGTTCATAAAAACAATGGTTTTTAAATTGACCAGTTCTTGGTTGACCATACCATGTTGGCGGGCATGGACCATATGGATTAAAATACCACAGAGAATATTTTGCCGGATGCTGTCTCCAATATTCCAAGTTTTGTCTTGCTAATCTTCTTTCAGATTCTCTTGCACGTTGATAAAATCCACTTCCCTTTTGAACAGCTTCAAAGGAATAATTTCCTCCTTGCACCTGAAAAATCACTTGAGGAATTGTCCGTAAATCTGCAAAGTCTAAGCAATTTGCTACAAGGCGATTTACAATTACATTTCCAACAAATAACATTCCCAGCTTTCCTTCTCCTTCAGCCTCCGCTCTCATCATTCTTGCCATTAAATCCACATCTGAATTTCGATAACTCGCTCGTGCCATTATTTCACCCCCAACATATTGTATGAACAATGGCCTACATTGTTGTTTACTTTTTACTTTTGAATTGGATAGGAAACATCGTATGTAGATATTATGCAAAGAGATTTAATATGAAAATTACTCGATAGCTTGTGAATATTTTCCAATATATTGGAATAGCCATTAAATAGGGACTTCTTCTAGGTTCTTTATCAAATAAATGAGGAGGAATTACTTTCATGAAGTATGCAAATCCAAATACGGATGGGGCGTTAGTACATTTTAAAGAGAGGTACGATAACTATATTGGTGGTGAATATCGTCCTCCTGTTAGTGGTGAGTACTTTAAAAATGTAAGCCCAGTCACAGGACTGGTTTTTTGTGAGATTGCTCGCTCTACGAAAGAAGATGTTGATGCAGCAATTGATGCTGCCCACGCGGCAAAAGAAGCTTGGGGAACTACATCTGTAGCTGAACGTGCAAATATCTTAAATAAAATCGCTGATCGTATAGAGGAAAATTTAGAATTGCTAGCTGTCGCAGAAACATGGGATAACGGAAAAGCCGTCAGAGAAACACTTGCGGCTGACTTACCACTTGCTATTGATCATTTTCGTTATTTTGCAGGGGCAATACGCGCTCAGGAAGGTGGTATTAGTGAAATTGATCATGATACAGTTGCATACCATTTTCATGAGCCACTAGGGGTAGTTGGACAAATCATTCCATGGAATTTCCCGCTTCTAATGGCAACTTGGAAATTGGCACCAGCATTAGCTGCAGGAAATTGTGTTGTATTAAAGCCAGCTGAACAGACTCCTGCTTCTATTCACGTATTGATGGAATTAATTCATGATCTACTACCACCTGGGGTTGTAAATATTGTAAACGGTTTTGGACTGGAAGCTGGAAAGCCCCTTGCGACTAATAGTCGTATCGCCAAAATTGCCTTTACAGGTGAAACAACAACAGGCCGATTAATTATGCAATATGCATCTGAAAATTTAATTCCAGTTACGTTAGAATTGGGTGGAAAATCACCGAATATATTCTTTCCTGATGTAATGGATAAAGATGATGCTTTCTTAGATAAAGCTGTAGAAGGTCTAGTAATGTTTGCATTGAATCAAGGAGAAGTCTGTACTTGCCCGTCAAGAGCATTAATCCATGAATCTATTTATGATTCTTTTATGGAAAGGGCTATTGAGCGAGTCAATCAAATTAAAATCGGTCACCCACTTGATACGGAAACAATGATGGGTGCCCAAGCTTCTACTGAACAAATGGAAAAAATTCTTTCTTATTTGGATATTGGAAAGCAAGAAGGTGCTGAAGTACTTGTCGGTGGAACAGTAAATAAACTTGAGGGCGAGCTATCAGAGGGATACTATATTAAGCCAACCATTTTTAAAGGAAATAATAATATGCGTATTTTCCAGGAAGAGATCTTTGGACCAGTACTCTCAGTTACTACTTTTAAAGACAAGGAAGAGGCAATGCAGATTGCAAATGATACACTTTATGGCCTAGGAGCAGGAGTTTGGAGCCGTGATATTCATACAGCATACCGCTTCGGTCGTGGCATTCAAGCAGGAAGAGTATGGACGAATTGCTATCACCAATATCCAGCACATGCAGCCTTTGGTGGGTATAAGAAATCAGGCATTGGAAGAGAAAATCATCAAATGATGCTTTCCCATTACCAACAAACAAAGAATCTACTAGTAAGCTATAGTGAAGGACCTGTTGGATTGTTCTAATCGATTAATTCATGCAATTCTGCTTGCTAAATAATAGATTAAATTTAAAAAATTGAAGAGGTGAAATAAATGGTTGAACGTGTAATCGCTACTGATGAAACACTAAAGCTACTAGATAAATTAAAAACGATACATGGAGACTTAATGTTTCACCAATCTGGGGGCTGCTGTGATGGTAGCTCCCCTATGTGCTATCCACGAGGGGAATTTCGAATTGGCGAATCCGACATTCTATTAGGAGAGATTGGTAACACACCTTTTTATATTTCGAAGGATCAATATGAATATTGGAAGCATACACAGCTTATTATTGATGTAGTTGAAGGTAGAGGTGGCATGTTTTCAGTCGAAGGACCAGAAGGGAAGCGATTCCTAACTAGGTCGAGAGTGTTTACAAAGGAAGAGCGAATTGCGTTAGGACAATAGTGAGGGATTAAGAATGATTTAATATCTACCAAGATGAATGCCCCCCAATTACTAGATTGTCTAAAAATAGGGGGCTATTTGTCTTGAAGGAGGAAAATTACATTGTCATTATTTTAATCTATATTTCCAGCAATAACAGTTGTCTAATGGGTATTTAACTAAAAGAATAAGATAATCAAAAACATTCTCCTCTATTCTAGAATCTCTCTAGCCTTGCTCCCTCCGGTTGAAAGCCAAACTATATATAGGTGACCCCTGTTCGTCATTTTGGATAATTTTTTAGAGTGAAATGAAGCTTA